>NZ_JBGMWH010000004.1:0-305045 GCF_041514305.1 Salinarimonas chemoclinalis | reverse complement strand
CAGGCCGGAGGGTGGGGAAGGGCGGCGACGCGGCTCGCCAGGACGGCGAACGGCCCCACCGCCCGCGCTTCGCGCGGACTCCTCCCCTCCGGGGAGGACATGAGAGGCGCCGTCACCGTAGGTCGAAGCGCACGGGGACGGTCAGGGTGACCGGGCCGTCGGGCGGTGCGGGGGCGGGGGAGGCGCGCCGGACCATGGCGAGCGCCGCCTCGTCGAGGGCGGGCGCGCCGCTCGAGCGCGCGACGCGGGCGCTCGTGACCGTCCCGCGCGCGTCGAGCCCGAAGGTGACGTGCACGACGCCCTCGATGCGCTGTGCCCGCGCGGCGGGCGGATAGCGCTTGTGGCGCTCGAGATGGGCGAGGAGGCGCGCCTGCCAGCGGGAGCGCTCCGCCGGGGTGGCGGACGCGGCGCGGGCCGGCTCCGGCGCCGCCGCGCGTGCGCGTTCCGTCGCCGCGCGCGGGGCGGCGTGGGCCGAATCGAACGTGTCGCGGCCGGGGCTCGCGGGCGGCGGGGCAGCACGCGCGACGCGCGGGCGCGGGGGAGGCGGCTCCGGCAGGTCGGCGGGGCGGAGTGGCGGGAGAACGACGGGTGGCGCCGCGGCCGCGACCGCCGGTGCGGCGAACGGCACGGGCTCCGGCTCCGGCGGCTCCGGCTCAAGCGGCTCCGGCTCCGCCGGTTCGGGCTCGGGCTCGGGGAGGGGCTCCGGCGCCGGGTCGGGGGGCGTCTCGACCGGCTCCGGCGGCGCTTCCTCGACGGGCTGCTGCGGCGCGGGGGCCGCGTCGCCGGCGATCGCCTCGGGAGCGGGCGGGTCCGGCTCGGCGAGATCGACCTCGGGCGCGCTCGGCAGCGCCGCGAGTTCGACGGCGAGGAATCCCGCCGGCTCTGCGGCGGGCTGCGGCGGCGGCACCTGCGGAAGCAGTGCGAGGCCGAGCGCCGCATGCGCCGCGCCGGCGAGGCCCCCCGCCACGAGCCAGGCCGACGGCCGCGCCGCGCCCCGTACCCCCCTCACGGCGAGCCCGGCCCGGACGCGTCGGCCGAAGGCCGCTCCAGGCCGACCAGCGCGACGCGCAGCCAGCCCGCGGCGCGCAGGTCGTTCAGGAGATCCATCAGCGCGCGGTATTCCAGGCCCTGATCCGCGCGCAGGAAGATCCGCGCCTCGCGGTCGCCCGTGGTGGCGGCGTCGAGCGCGCTCGCGAGGTCGGCGCGGGCGATCGGCGCATCGCCGAGCGAGAGCGTGCTCTGCGCGTCCAGCGTCAGCACGACGGGCTCCGTCGGCGCGGGCTGCGCCGCCGCGGTCGAGGCCGGGAGGTCGACCGGCACGGAGACGGTGGCGAGCGGGGCCGCGATCATGAAGACGATGAGGAGGACGAGGATCACGTCGATGAAGGGCGTGACGTTGATCTCGGCGAGCGCGTCGTCCGCGTCCTCGTCGCCGCCGTCCGGGCGCAGGGCGAAGGCCATCGGAGCGCTCCCTACTCCGCGGCGAGGCGCAGGCCCGGCGCGTCGGCGCCGGTCGCATCGAGATCGCGGCTGAGCTGGCGGGCGAGCCGGGCGGAGACGTCGCCGAGGAGGCCGCGATAGGCGGCGATGCCGCGGGCGAAGACGTTGTAGAGCACCGCCGCCGGGATCGCCGCGACGAGGCCGACGCCGGTGGCGAGCAGCGCCTCGGCGATGCCCGGCGCCACCACGGCGAGGTTCGTCGTCTGCGTCGCCGCGATGCCGATGAACGCGTTCATGATCCCCCACACGGTGCCGAACAGGCCCAGGAAGGGGGCGGCCGAGGCGGTGATGGCGAGGAGCCCCGTGCCCGCCGCGAGCCGACGCGAGGCCGCCTTCTCGAGGCGTGCGAGGCGGATCGCGGCGCGCTCGCGCACGCCCGCGGGATCGCGGCGGGGGCCGAGCCCCTCGCTCTCGCGCCACTCCTCGGCCAGCGCACGAACGAGCGCCGCGGGGACGCCGCCGCGGCCGGCGAAGGCGCGCTGCGCCTCCTCGAGGGAGGTCACGTCCTCGAGGAGGCGCAGGCTCCGGCGCGCGCGCGCCGACGCGCCGGCCAGCTCGAGGCCCTTCACCAGCGCGATCGTCCAGACCAGGACGGAGGCCGCCACGAGGCCCACCATCACCGCCTGCACGACGATGTCGGCGGCGAGGAACATGCCCCAGGGAGAGAGGTCGTGTGCGGCGAGCGGCGTCATGACGAGGCGAGCCTCTCGCGCAGGGACTCGAAGGCCGCGAGCTGGGCGGGCTCGAGCTCGCGGTCCGGCCCGCGCCGCACGAAGATCTTGAACATCGACGCGCCCGCCTCGTCGAAGAACTGGATCGAGCAGGAGCGCCGGCCGTGGAAGCGCCGGTCGACGAGATAGATCGCCCGGCAGGCGTCCGCGCGAATGTGCCCGCCGATGGGGCTGTCGCCGTGGATGTTGAACCATCCGCGGCCGAGGCTGCCCGGCGGCAGGCGCCCGACCACCTCGAGCACGACGCTCGGCGCGTGCATCAGGAAGAGCACCTCGCCCCAGGTGGTCACGGCCGCCCAGATCTCGGCGAAGCGCTCGCCGGGGACGGGGAGGCGCTCGCACTCCGGGAGCGCCTCCACGACGGTGCGCAAAGGCGCGCCGTGGGCCCGCGCCACGTCCTCCAGCACGCCGTCGGGCCTCTGCGCGAGGCTCGCGCGGATCGCCGAGAGGAGGGCGGGATCGCCGGCCGCGGGCGCGTCCATCACGCCACCCTCGCCGAAGAGGACGCCGCCGCGGGGGCGTCCTCGCCGAGCACGCTCTCGAAGCCCTCGAACTCGGGATGGCCGAG
This sequence comes from Salinarimonas chemoclinalis, assembly GCF_041514305.1. Taxonomy (NCBI): domain Bacteria; kingdom Pseudomonadati; phylum Pseudomonadota; class Alphaproteobacteria; order Hyphomicrobiales; family Salinarimonadaceae; genus Salinarimonas; species Salinarimonas chemoclinalis. The sequence goes on along the minus strand of NZ_JBGMWH010000004.1, from coordinate 302,246 downwards.
ATAGAGCCCTTTGTTCTGGCCCGCGTTGCGGTGCGAATCGCGGAACTGCTCGGAGCGCGTCCAGGCCTCGAAGCTCGCCCGGTCGGTCCAGACCGTGTGCGAGGCGTAGAGGGTGTGGTCCTCGCGCTCCGGACCCTTCAGCAGGTGGAAGGCGACGAAGCCCGCCATCTCGTCGAGCCGCGTCTTGCGGCTCGACCAGACGGTCTCGAAATCGCCCTCGCGGCCCTTGGTGACCTTGAAGCGGTTCATGGCGACGAACATGGTCTGTCTCTCCTCGTGATCTGTCGGGCTCGCATTTCGGCTCACATGCCGAGCCGCGCCTGGAAGCCGACCTTGGCGACGAAGCCGGGGCCGTCCGCCCCGTCGCGGAAGCGGCGGGTGCGCACGTCGCCGACGTTCTCGAGCCGCACGTACGCCCGCGCGTCCGGGGTGATGTCGTACGAGCCGTAGAGGTCGACGAGCGTGTAGTCCTCGCTCTTCAGGGTCGCGGAGGCCGTGGGCAGCCGGTCCTGCGCGGCGACGAAGGTGACGCGCCCGCCCAGCGTGAGCTTCTGGTCGAGGAAGCGCAACCCCGCACCGAGCGCGAGCTGGTCGGGGTAGACCGATGTGAGCGGCTGGTTCGTGACGCGGTCGTCGCCGCGGGTCGTGCCGGCCGACACGCTCGCGAACCACCGTCGCGCGTCGTAGGTCAGGTCGAGTTCCGCCCCGGTGAGACGGGCGCGCGCGATATTGTCGTAGCGGAACGTCGCCGTGCGGCAGGCGGCGGGGGCGCGGGGATCGCCGCAGCGCCCGCTCGGGTCCGAGTAGATGCTCTCGATGTAGTCGTCGACGTCGGTGCGGAACACCGAGACCTTGCCGCGCAGGCGATCGCCCTGGAGGAAGAGATCGTCGAAGGACAGGTTCACGCCCGCCTCGATGGTCTTGCCCACCTCCGGGCGCAGGTTCGGGTTCGGCTGGAAGCTGAAGGCGGCCGGGAAGGGATGGACGCCGGCGATCAGGGTCTCGGTCACGGACGGTGCGCGATAGCCCTCGGCATAGGTGCCGTAGACCTGGAGCCCCTCGATCGGGCGGATGCCGATCGTCAGCTTGGGCGAGACCCGGTTTCCGTCGGAGGAGACGTCGCCGCCGGAGAGCTCGTAGGCGTCGAAGCGCGTCGCGCCGATCACGTCGACGATGCCCCAGGTCGCCTGGGCTTGCAGGAAGCCGCCCCACACCGTGCGCTCGCCCGAGGGCGTGAACAGGTCGGCCGAGCCGACGGGATCGCGCACCGTCACCTCGTCGCGGAAGGCGTCCCAGCCGTAGGTCAGCGCGAAGCCGACCGGCCCCGCGTCGAAGCGCGAGGTGTTGTGGACGTCCGCGCCGATCGTGTGGATCTCGAAGAACCGGGTCTCGCCGATCTGCGCCCGCGTCCCGCTCAGGCGTCGCTGGTCGGTCTGCGTGCGCGTCGACCACGCCTGGACCGTCAGGTCCACCCACGGATCGGCGGGATCGTCCCACGACCAGCGACCGACGAAGGTCTCGGTCGTCACCTCGTTGTCGCGGCGCGGTTCCATCGCCGTGCCCAGCCCGTTGGCGAAGTCGAAGCGCTGGAGCTGGGCCGAGAGCTCGATGCGATGGAAGGGCGCGGGATCGATCGCGACCTTGGCGAGGCCGGAGACGATCTCCTGGCCGCTGTCGTTCACGACGAGGCCGTCGCCGTTCTCGTATTCGTCCGTGCTGCGCAGGCTGAGCCCGACGAGTGCACCGAAGGCCTCGGTGGGGCGCATCGCGGCGATGCCCGTGCCGAGGATGCCGGTCTGGCGCCCCATCAGGAAGGTCGTGTCGAGGGTGAGCGACAGCCGCTCGCCGGGGGCGAGCACGTCGTCGGGCGAGACGGTCTGGAAGGAGACGACGCCGCCGATCGCGCCGGACCCGTAGATGTTCGCGACGGGCCCGCGGGTGACGTCCACGAGCCGCACGAAGGCGGGATCGAGGAAGAAGGCGCCGTCCGCGTTGTGCCCGGAGCGCTGGAAGTTCTGGCGTGCGCCGTCCACCGTCACCGCGACGCGGCCGAAGTCCTGCAGGCCGCGGATGTTGACCGCGGTGGCGGGATCGTTCGCGTTCTCCTGCGTCGCGACGTTCGGCAGAGCGTCGAGCACGGTGCCGATCCGCTGCACCGCGCGCGTGCGGATCTCCTCGCGCGTCACCACGCTCGCGCCGGCCATCGCCTCGACGGCCCGCGTCTCGTCCTTCGTCGCCGTGACCGTCACCGCGTCGAGCAGGATGCCCTCCTGCGCCGCCGCCGCCCCGATGCCCAGCGCCAGCGCGCCGAGCGATACCGCCCCCAGATACAGCCTACGCATCGCCATCCACCTCGCCTGTCGTCCTGTTCGTGATGGCTGGCGGGCCCCGCGACGCCTGTCGCGGAAAGGGGCTGGCTGGCTGTGCGCTCGATTTTTCGCGCGAACGCTTGACGTCGTCTATGCGAGGCGGCACACAGCGTCAATCGAAAACTTGAAAACATCTTCTTTCGAGTGACTCGAAGGAAGAACGACTTGGCGGAGACTCGAAAGGCTCGAGTAGATGCATTCCAAGGAAGACCCGAACACCGCCGCGGCGGCAGCGGGAGCGCGCGCCTCCGGCACGCGGCCCGTGGTCGACGTGCGCACGCTCGTCGGAGACGGGCGCGAGGCGATCATCCGCCACAACGGCGAGAGCTACCGCCTGCGCATCACCGCCGCCAACAAGCTGATCCTCACCAAGTGACCCTGAGCGAGACCGCCGACATGCTGCGCACCATCGTTCTCCTCGCGGGACCGACCCTCGTGACCCTCCTCCTCGCGGCCTCGCCCGTCGCCGCCTCGGAACGCCTCGTCGCCGCGGGCGGCGTCGTCACCGAGATCCTCTACGCGCTCGGCGTGGAGGGCCGGATCGTCGGCGTCGACACGACGAGCGTGCACCCGCCCCGCGCGCTCGAGGACCACCCGGACGTCGGCTACCTGCGCGCGCTGTCGGCGGAGGGCGTGCTCTCGCTGGCGCCGGACCGGGTGATCGCCACCGACGCCGCCGGGCCCGCCGATGCGCTCGACCTCGTGCGCCAGGCGGGCGTGCCGATCGACGTCGTCGGCGAGGAGCCGACGCCGGCGGGCGTCGTCGGGCGCATCCGCACGATCGGCGCGCTCGTCGGCGAGGAGGCGCGGGCGGATGCGCTCGCCGCCGAGGTCGAGGCGGGCTTCGCGGCGCTCCAGGAGGCGCGGGCGCGAGTCGACGGGTCGCCGGTGCGCGTGCTGTTCGTGCTCTCGCTCCAGAACGGACGCGCGATGGTGGGCGGCGCCGGCACCGCGGCGGACGCGATCATCGCGCTCGCCGGCGGCGTCAACGCCGTGCCGGAGGTCGCCGGCTACAAGCCCGTCACCGACGAGGCGATCATCGCGGCGGCGCCCGACGTCGTGCTCTCCATCGCCCGCGGCGACCACGCGCTCGACCCCGATGCGCTGTTCGCGCTCCCCGCCTTCGCGCTCACCCCCGCCGCCGAGGGGCGCCGGCTCGTCTCGATGGATGGGCTCGCGCTGCTCGGCTTCGGGCCGCGCACACCGCAGGCGGCGGCAGCGCTGATGCGCGCGCTCCATCCCGGAGCGGAGATCCCGGCCGTGCTCTCCGGCGGAGCGGACGCCGTCGAGGCGACGCGATGAGCGCCGGCGTCGCCGGGAGCGGGGCCTCGGTGCCGGCGAGGACGCCCGCGCACGCGCTCGCCGCGCGGCGAGCGCGTGCGCGGCTCGGGCTCGTCGCGCTCGTGGTTCTGGTCGTCGCGCTGTCGATCCTCGCTCTGGGGGCCGGCGCGGTGGCGATCCCGCCGGGGCGCGTCGTCGCGATCCTCCGGGACGCGGCGACGGGCGCGGGCGAGGTCGCGACCCGCGACGCGCTCGTCGTCACCGGCATCCGCCTGCCGCGGCTCCTGATGGGGCTGCTGGTGGGCGCCGCGCTCGCGGTGGCGGGGGCGCTGATGCAGGGGCTGTTCCGCAATCCGCTTGCGGATCCCGGCCTCGTCGGCGTCTCCTCCGGCGCCGGACTGGCAGCGGGCGTGACCATCGTGCTCGGCGAGCGGCTGGTGCCGGCCTCGCTCGGCATCGACCCCTTCGCGCTCCTGCCGATCGGCGCCTTCCTCGGCGGCCTGGCGTCGACGCTCGTGCTCTACGCCATCGCCACCCGGAACGGACGGACCTCGATCGCGACCATGCTGCTCGCCGGCATCGCGCTCGGCGCGCTGGCGGGGGCGGCGAGCGGCGTCCTCGCCTACGTCAGCGACGACCGCCAGCTGCGCGACCTCACCTTCTGGTCGCTCGGCTCGCTCGGCGGCGCGACCTGGGCGAAGCTCGCGGTGATCGCGCCGATCCTGCTCGCCACGCTCGCGGCGACGCCGATCCTGGCGCGGGCGCTCAACGCCCTCGTTCTCGGGGAGGCGGAGGCCTATCACCTCGGCATCGCGGTCGAGCGCGCCAAGGCGGCGATCGTGGTGCTCGTCGCCGCCGCCGTCGGCGCGAGCGTGGCGGCGGCCGGCGTGATCGGCTTCGTCGGGATCGTGGTGCCGCACCTGCTCAGGCTCGTCGTCGGCCCGGACCATCGCGTGCTCCTGCCGGCCTCGGCGCTGCTGGGCGCGGGGCTCCTCGTCGGGGCCGACCTCGTGGCGCGCACGGTCGTGGCGCCCGCCGAGCTGCCGATCGGCATCGTCACCGCGGCGATCGGCGCGCCGTTCTTCCTGTGGCTCCTCCTGCGCAGGCGAGGGCTGTTCCCGTGACCGCGCTGATCGAGGCCGCGGACGTCGCCTACGCCGTTTCCGGCCGCACGCTCGTCCATCCCACCGACCTGACGCTCGGGGCCGGCGAGACGCTCGTGATCGTCGGGCCGAACGGCGCCGGCAAGTCGACGCTGCTCAAGCTCCTGACCGGCGAGCTCGCGCCGAGCGCCGGCCGCGTTCGTTACGGCGGGCGGGACATCCGCGCGCTGCCCGCCTGGCGGCTCGCGGCGATGCGCGCGGTGATGGCGCAGTCCGAGACGCTGGCCTTCCCGTTCACGGTGGCGGAGGTCGTCGGCATCGGCCTCGACGGCGTCTCGGGCGGCGCGCGCGGCGCCGCCCGAGACGCGCGTATCCTGGATGCGCTGGCGCGCGCGGACATCGTGCACCTCGCCGCGCGCGACGTGCAGACCCTCTCGGGCGGCGAGCGCCAGCGCGCCCAGTTCGCCCGCGCCCTCGCCCAGCTCGAGGCCGGGCGCGCGGCGATGGGCGACGCGCCGAGGGGCGGGCAGGTGCTGTTCCTCGACGAGCCGGTGTCGAGCCTCGACCTCGGCCACCAGATCGCGCTGCTCGAGGCGGCCCGCGCGCTCGCCGAGGACGGGCTCGGCGTCGTCGCCGTGCTGCACGACCTCAACCTCGCCACGCTCTACGCCGACCGCATCGTGGCGCTCGCGGGGGGGCGGGTCGTCGCCGCGGGGCCGCCGGACAGGGTCGTCGACGCCGCGCTGCTGCGCGACGTCTTCGCCGTGCCTCTGCCGGTCCACCGCCGGGCCGGGAGTGGCGCGCCGTTCGTCCTGCCCGAGCGGCCGGGTCGCGGCTGACGCGAGCCGCTCAGGCGAGGCCGCGGCGGGCCTGCGGAAGGGCCGAGGACAAGGCACCGCGCCCGCCCGGCCCCTGGACGGCGACGCTCGCCGCCTCGATCGCCGCGGCGAGCGTCCGCTCCGGCGACGCGCCGGCGAGCCAGGCGTGGACGAAGCCGGCGTCGAAGGCGTCGCCCGCGCCGGTCGTGTCGACGACCGGAACCGCACGGGCGGGCGCGTGCCGACGCAGCTCGCCCGCCGCGAGGAGCGCCCCGTCCGCGCCCGCCTTGAGCGCGACGACGGGGAAGCGTGCGGCGAGCGCCTCCAGCGCAGCCTCGGCGCGGGTCTCTCCCGTGATCGCGAGCGCCTCCTCGCGGTTGGGGAGGAACACGTCGACCCCGTCGCAGGCTTCCAGCAGCCCGCCCGAGCGGATCAGCGCATCGTCCCAGCTCGGGTCGAGCGACACCGTGAGCCCGTGCGCGCGGGCGCGCCCGACGAGGTCGGGGATCTCGGCCAGCGTGGCGTACTCCGCGATGTGCAGGTGCACGGCCTCGCCCCAGGCGAGCGCCCGCTCCAGCGTCGCGGGGCGGGCGCGGCCGGCGCGGCGCGTCAGGAAGGCGCGCTCGTCGCGCGACGCGATGGCGACGGTCACCTGCGGACCGGCCTCCGCCGTCCGGTCGAGGAAGCGCAGGTCGACGCCGCTCGCGCCGAGCTCGTCGTCGAGCCCCGCGGAGAGCCGGTCGAGCCCGAGCCGCGCCACGAGCGCCGTCGCCCGCCCGAGCGCCGCGAGGTGGGCTGCGGCGATGTAGGCGCCCCCGCCCGCCACGATCGCGAGATCGCCGGCGTAGACCTCCCGGCCGAGGGTCGGGAACGCGTCGAGATCCGTGAAGACGAGATCGCAATAGATCCGCCCCACGCTGAGGACCGCGCCGGTCCGTCGGTCGCGCTCGATCATGGATGCTCCGAGGCGCTTTCGGGGGCGCGGCCCAGCGCCCGCTCGGTGGCGGCGTCGAAGAGGTGGAGCGCGCGCGGGCGCGCGAGCGCCGTCGCGGGCGCGCCGACGTCCGGCGCGGCGCGGTCGGCCGCGAGCGCGATCACCGGGCCGCCCGCCGTGTCGAGGTGGACGTGGGTCTCCGGCCCGAGCGGCTCGACGGCGGTGACGGTGCCGGCGATGACGAGCGCGCCGGGATCGACGGCGGCGCCCGCGGGGACACAGACGAGATCCTGCGGCCGCACCCCGACCAGCAGGCGCGCGACGCCCGCCGCCGGCGCCGGCGCGCGGATCGGTGCGACGGCGCCCTCGACGGCGAGCCCGTCCGGGCCCCGGCTGGCGGGGAGCAGGTTCATCGCCGGCGTGCCGATGAAGCGCGCGGTGAAGACGTCGGCGGGCGCGTCGTAGAGATCGCTCGGCGTGCCGATCTGCAGGATTCGGCCGTCGCGCATGACCACGATGCGGTCGGCCATCGTCATGGCCTCGACCTGGTCGTGGGTGACGTAGACGGTGGTGGCGCCGATGCGCTGGTGGAGCCGCTTGATCTCGATGCGCATCTGGTTGCGCAGCTGCGCGTCGAGGTTGGAGAGCGGCTCGTCGAAGAGAAAGGCCGAGGGGTTGCGCACCATGGCGCGGCCGATGGCGACGCGCTGGCGCTGGCCGCCCGAGAGCGCCGCGGGCCGCCGCCCGAGCAGGTCCTCGAGCCCGAGGATGCGCGCCGCCTCGTCGACCCGCGCCGCCTTCTTCTCCTTGGGCAGGCCCGACGTGTAGAGGCCGAAGGCGATGTTCTCGCGCACGGTGAGGTGCGGATAGATGGCGTAGTTCTGGAACACCATCGCCACGTTGCGGCGCTTGGGCTCGTGGTGGTTCACCACGACCCCGCCGATCCTGAGCGTTCCCGCGGAGACGTCCTCCAGGCCCGCGATCATGCGCAGCGTCGTCGACTTGCCGCAGCCCGACGGCCCGACGAGCGCGACGAACTCGCCGTCGGCGATCGCGAGGTCGAGGCCGTGGACGACGGTCGCCGACCCGAAGCGCTTGACGATGTTCTCGAGCTCGATCGTCGCCATCTCACCTCACCTCCATCAGGGCCGCGAAGGCCTGCGTGCGTTCCGCCGCGGCCTCCCGCTCGCGCGCCGCCCGCGCCGAAGCCCGCGCGGCGAGGCCGTCGGACGCGGCGCGGTATGCGGACAGCGCCTCCTGCATCGGGGCCGGCGCCGGCCCGCCGAACCGGTCGCGCACGGCGACGAAGTGCTCCGGCGAGACCACCTCGGCGAACGCCGCCCCGTCGAGCGCCGTCTCGCGGCCCGTCGCATGGCGGAAGGCCTCGGAGAAGGGCGCATACCCGTTCGCGCCGAGATCGCCGCCCGCGGCGACCACCGCCTTCGCCGTCTGCGCCGCGATCTCGTGCGCCTCGCGGAAGGACAGCCCCTCGCGGCGCACCAGCGTGTCGGCGAGCTCGGTGATCGTGATGCAGGATCGCGCGATGTTCGTCGCCACCCGCGCCGGATCGATGTTCACCTGCGCCACGAGGGCGGCCAGCAGGTCGAGCGCGCGCTCGGCGACCGCGAAGGCCTGGTAGCCCATCTCCTGGGTCTCGCCCTCGCTGTCGTTCATGTCGGTGAAGGGCGTGTTGTGCATCACGTCGCGCATCGCCCGGGCGCGGCCGACCACCTGGCTCGCGAGATGGCGCAGGTGCTCGATCGGCACGGGGTTGCGCTTCTGCGGCATGATCGAGGAGATCTGCACGAGGGCGTTCGGCACGTAGAGCTGCCCGACCTCGAAGCTCGACCAGACCTGGAAGTCCTGGATCGGCCGGCCGAGATGCAGGAAGAGCAATTCGAGGGCGGAGAACGTCGCCGTCTGGTAGTCCACCGCCGCGATGCAGGAATAGGAGTTGCGCAGCGGAGCGGCGAATCCGAGGAGGCGTGCCATGCGTCCGCGGTCGATGGGGAAGCCCGAGGTCGTGATCGCGGCGGCGCCCATCGGGCACAGATCGACGATCCCGCGCGCCTCCTCGAGCCGCGCGAGATCGCGCAGCAGCACCTCGATCATCGCGGCGAGGTAGTGCCCGAACGTCGTGGGCTGGGCCGGCTGGCCGTGGGTATAGGCGACGACGATGGTCGCGCGCTCGCGGTCCGCGGTCTCGACGAGCGCGTCCAGCAGCCCGCGGGCGCGGTCGAGGATCGCGTCGAGGCGGGCCTTCAGGGCGAGCTTGAAGAGCGTGTGGTCGATGTCGTTGCGCGAGCGCGCGGTATGGAGGCGTCCACCGAGGTCGGCGCCGACGCGGGCCTTCAGCTCGCGCTCGACGAGGAAGAACCAGTCCTCCACCTCGCCCGTGTAGACGAGGCCGGCGGGGTCGATCTCGCGCGCGATCGCATCGAGCGCGCGGGCGATGGCGCCGGCTTCCTCGCGGGCCAGGATGCCGGTCTCGGCGAGCATGACGCAATGGGCGGCGTCGATGGCGCGGAAGCCCTCGACGTGGGAGGTCTTCGCCGCCTCGAAGAGCGGCGCGAGCACGGTGCGCGCGTAGACCGGATCTGGGAAGACGCTCTCGTCGCGCGCCTGGGGTGTCGAGGTCCCGCTCATCGCTCTCTCGTTCATCCCTTCAGTCCCGCGAGCATGACGCCGCGCACGATGTAGCGCTGGAGCGCGATGAACACGAGGAGCGTCGGGATGGTGGCGAGCGCGGCGCCCGTCATGATCATCTCCCATTGGATCGACTGCTCGACGGCGAAGCTCGAGAGCCCGACCGGCAGCGTGTAGAGTTCGCGGCTCGTCGTCGAGATCAGCGGCCAGAAGAAGGCCGTCCAGTTGCCGAGGAAGGTGAAGATCGCCAGCGCCGAGAGCGCGGGGGTGACGAGCGGCATCGCCACCTTCCACCAGATCTGGAACTCGTTGAGCCCGTCGATGCGCGCCGCCTCCAGGAAGTCGTCGGGCACGCCCTCGAAGAACTGTTTCATCAGGAAGGTGCCGAAGGCCGTCATCATGCCGGGGAACATGATGCCCCAGTAGGTGTCGAGCCAGCCGAGCTGGCTCGCCATCAGGTACCAGGGGATGACGAGCATCTCGGTGGGGATCATCAGCGTCGAAAGGATCGCGATGAAGACGATCATCCGACCGCGGAAGCGGAACTTGGCGAGCGTGTAGCCCACCAGGCTGTCGAAGAACAGGTTCGACAGGGTCACCGCGACGGCCACCAGCGTCGAGTTCAGGAACCAGCGCAGGAAGCGCCCGTCGGACAGGACCTGGACGTAGTTCGCCAACGTCGGGTTCGCCGGGATGAGCCTGAGGTCGTAGACTTGGCCCGCCGTCTTCAGCGAGGTCGAGAACATGAACAGCAGCGGCGTCACCATGACGACGCCGCCGATGAAGAGCAGCGTCCAGGCGACGATGCGGCCCGGGCGCAGCGGGCGCGGGCCCGCCGGCGCGTCGAGGATGTCGGTCGTGGCCGTCATGTCCTCTCCCTCAGGATCCAGAGCTGCAGGAGCGAGACCACGAGCAGGATCGTGAAGAGCACAACGGTCTGCGCCGCGGCGTAGCCCATCTCGTAGGACGAGAAGGCGCTCTGGTAGATCATCAGGACGAGCGGCTTCGTCGAGCCGAGCGGCCCGCCGGGATCGTTCGTGGTCATGTTGTAGACCTGGTCGAAGATCCGCAGGAAGCCGATCGAGGAGAGCACGACGAGGAACACCGTCGTCGGCTTGAGGAGCGGCAGCGTGATCCGGCGCAGGATGGCGAATTCGCCGAGCCCGTCGATGCGGGCGGCCTCGTAGTAGGTCGAGGGGATGGCGCGCAGGCCCGCCATGAAGATGATGATCTGGAAGCCGAGCCCCGCCCAGATGGCGGTGACCATGATCGCCGGCAGCGCCTGCTCCGTGGAGCGCAGGAAGGGCTGCGCCGGAATGCCGACGCTCGCGAGGAACCCGTTGATCGCGCCGATGGGCGGGGGCTGGTAGAACCAGCGCCAGACCCAGGCCATGGCCGCCGCCGTCGTCAGGAAGGGCAGGAAGTAGAGCGCCCGGATCAGCCCGTGCATGAAGCGCACGCGGTCCAGATAGTAGGCGATGACGAAGGCGACGACGATGCTCGTCGGTGTGCCGATCAGCAGGTAGGCGAAGGTGTTGCGGAAGACCTGCCCGAACTGCGGATCGGAGACCAGCCGCACGTAGTTGTCGAGCCCGACGAAGTTCGCCGGGCGCAGCAGGTTCCAGTCGGTCAGAGACAGCCGGAACGCGTCGAGTGTCGGGTAGAAGCGGATGCCGGCGTAGAACAGGATCGGCAAGGCGAGGAATCCCCACGCCCAGACGACCTGCTTCTGGCTCATCGAGAGCCGATGCCAGCCCCGGGGTGGCGCCTCGGGGCCGGTCGGCAGGGGGAGGGGGGCGTTCCCGACGACGCCGGGCTCGCTCGTCCGCGCCGCGATCCGTGCCATCATCGACCTCCCTCTCCCCCGCCCGGCCCGCGCGCTCAGTTGCGCGCGTCGATCAGCGCCTGCTCGGCGGCCGCGGCCTGCTCGAGCGCGCCCGCCGGGGACTGACCCTGGAGCAGGATGCGGTTCGTGGCGTCGATGATCAGCTGGCGCTGCGCCGCCTCGTCCACGAACAGCGTGGTGTGCGCGTAGTCGAGCCCGCGCAGGAACGGCCCGTAGATCGGGTCGGCGAGGTTCGCCTCGGTGAGCGCCACCTCGCGCCGCGCCGGGAGCTCGCCCACGGTCTCGAGCCAGATCTCCATCGCCTCCGGGGAGGTGACGTAGGCCAGGAACTTCTCCGCGGCCTCGAGCTCCTCGCCCTCGGCGGACGCGCCGATCCCGTTGGCGAAATAGCTCGAGTAGTTCGAGCGCGTGCCGTCCGGCCCCGCCGGCAGCTCGGCCACGCCCCACTCGAAGCTCTCGATGGAGCGGAAGGCGCCGAGCCGGAAGGTGCCGTCGATGGTCATGGCGGCGAGGCCGGCCCGGAACGCGGCCTGGCCCTCGTCCATGAAGCCGGCGGCGCCGACGCCCTTCTCCAGCTGGAGGTTCGTGTACCACTCGAGCGCGGCGCGGCCGGCGTCGTCGTCGTAGGTCACGGTGCGGTAGTCGTCGGTATAGGGCGCTCCACCGAACTGCCGCACGAGCACCTCGCGCCACCAATGGTGATCCTGCCCGGCCATGTCGAGCGTCGTGCCCGCCGAGATCATGTTGCCGGCGCCGTCCCGCTTCGTCGTCGCCTCGGCGGCGGCGACCCACGCGTCGAGCGTCTGCGGCGGGCTCTCCGGATCGAGCCCGGCCTCCTCGAACAAATTCTTGTTGTAGAACAGCGCCAGCGAGCGCACGGCGGTGGGCAGGCCGTAATATTCGCCGTCGCGCTTCATGGCGGTGACGATCGGGAAGAACGCCTCCTCGATCTCGCCGTGCGGGAACGCCTCCTGCGACAATGGCTGCAGGATGCCGCCGTCGACGAAGTTGTCGGTCCAGCCGTAGAACAGCTGCACGACGTCCGGACCGCGGCCGGCCGCGTGGGCGGCGACGACGCGGGTCTGGTAGTCGGCGTAGGGGAAGGTGACGTGCTTCACCGTGATGCCGGGGTTCGCCGCCTCGAAGTTCTCGATGAGCTGGTCCATCGCCTTGACGCGCGCATCGAACACGTACTGCCAGTACTCGATCTCGACCGCCTGGGCCGCATTCGCGGCGAAGAGGCCGACGCCGGCGAGGAGGCCGGCCTTCAACAGGGTGGTGCGCATCTCGTCCTCCGCGTGGACCGGCTCCGGCCGCACGGGCCCGCCGGGCTTTTCCCTCGTGTCGAGCGCGGCCGCGGGCCCGCTCGCGTCGCAGGATCACAAGCCGGCTCGGCTCCTGTCAATAAAATAATCCACTTGAGTTATTCGATAGCGTGACGGATGCTGCGGGCGAGGAGCGACGCGATGAGAGGCAGGCCCCAGGGCGGGAACCGGGTGGCGATCGGCAGCAATCCCGAGCGCAACCGAAGCCACAATCGCCGGGTCGTGCTCGACGTCGTGCGCGTGCACGGGCCGGTCGGCCGCACCCGCATCGCCGAGCTCGCGCGACTGACGCCGCAGGCGGTGGCGAACATCGTCGAGGAGTTGGTCGCCGAGCGCTTCCTCGTCGAGACCGGGCGCCTGCGGCGTGGCCGCGGCCAGCCGCCGATCCAGTTCGCGGTGAACCCCGACGGCCCGGTGACGATCGGCGTCGAGATCGCCGCCGACCACGTCACCACCGTCGCGCTCGACCTCGCCGGCGGCCTGCGCGGGCACCGGGTGACGCCGCTCGCCGACACCATCCCCGATGTCGTGCTGCCGCTCGTCGCGGCGGAGATCGCGGCGCTCGAGGCGGCGCTCGCGGGTGCCGACGGCGCGGGCGAGAACGCGATCCTGGGCGTGGGCGTGGTGATGCCGGGACCCTTCGAGATCGAGGGCATGTCCTCGGTGGGGCCGACGACGCTCGCCGGGTGGGACGGGATCGCGCCGGCCAAGGCGCTCGCGGAGGCGATCGGGCGCAGCGTCGTCGTCGAGAACGACGCCACCGCGGCCGCGGTCGGCGAGCGGCTGTTCGGCGCGGGCCGGCACCTGCAGACGTTCTGCCAGCTCTATTTCGGCGCCGGCCTCGGGCTCGGCATCATGCACGAAGGGCGGCCCTACCGCGGCGCCTTCGGCAACGCCGGCGAGATCGGCCACGCGGTCGTGGCCCCGGGCGGGCGGCCCTGCCAGTGCGGGCAGCGCGGCTGCCTCGAGCAGTACGCCTCGCTCCAGGCCCTGCGCGAGCGTCTCGCCGCGGCGGGCATCGCCGCGCCCGACCCGGCGGCGCTGGCGCGGCTCCACGCCGCCGGCGACCCGACGCTCGCCGCCTGGATCGCCGAGGCGGCGGCGCATCTCGCGCCGATGATCGCCACGCTCGAGAACATCCTCGACCCCGAGACGATCGTCGTCGGCGGCGCGCTGCCCGACGCCCTCACCGACGCGCTGATCGCCGCGCTCGATCCGCTGCCGGTGTCGGTGGCGAGCCGGCGGGCGCGGGCGCTGCCGCGGGTCGTGCGCGGCCAGACCGGGCGGCTCACCGCCGCCCTCGGCGCCGCCTCGCTGCCGGTCTTCGACACGCTCACGCCCAAGCTCGACACCGCCAGCGCCGGGGCGCCCGTCGCGTCCCGCACGCCGCCTCCGTTCACGCCCCCACCGGAAGAAGGCCGCCTCCAGCCATGACGAGCGCATACGAACCGGGCGCCCGAGAGCGCCTCGCGCGCGACCGCGCCGATCCCGCGATCCTGCGCCTGCACCGCCGCCTGTCGCGGCTCGGCTCGGTCGCGTCGCTGATGAACACCGGCGCGCATCCCGACGACGAGCACTCCGGCCTCCTCGCCTTCCTGCGCTACGGGCTCGGCATGCGCATCGCCGTCGCCTGCTCGACCCGCGGCGAGGGCGGGCAGAACGCGCTCGGGCCCGAGCGCGTCGGCGCGCTCGGCGTGCTGCGCACGCGCGAGATGGAGGAGGCCGCCCGCGCGCTCGACGCCGACGTCGTCTGGCTCGGCCACGGGCCGGGCGACCCGGTCCACGATTTCGGCTTCTCCAAGAACGGCGAGGACACGCTCGCGCGCTGGGGCGAGGAGCGGATCGTCGAGCGGCTGGTGCGCGCCTATCGCCAATGGCGCCCCGACATCGTGCTGCCCACCTTCCTCGACGTGCCGGGCCAGCACGGCCACCATCGCGCCATGACCCGCGCGGCGCTGGCCGCCATCCCGCTCGCAGCGGACGCCGACGCCTTCCCCGAGCACGCGCTCGAGGGGCTCTCGCCCTGGCGCGTCGCGAAGGCCTACCTCCCCGCCTGGTCCGGCGGCGGGGACACCTACGACGACGAGACGCCCCCGCCCGAGGCGACGCTCGCGATCCCCATCCCCGGTCGCGAGCCGATCAGCGGGGCGGACTACGACCGGATCGGGGAATATTCCCGCGTCCACCATGCGAGCCAGGGCATGGGGGCCTGGCGCGAGACGCCCCGGCGCGCCTTCGCGCTCCACCTCGTCGACGGCCCCGCCGGCCCGGGCGGGCGCGAGGCGCGTGTCCTAGACGGCCTGCCGGCGACCCTCGCCGACCTCGCCCCGCTCGCCGGATCGGACGCCGCCGCCCGCGACCTCGTCGCCGCGCAATGCGCGGTGGACGCGGCGCGCGCCGCCTTCCCGCACCGGGGCCGGATCGTCGAGGCGCTGGCCGCCGCGGCGGACGCGCTCGATCGGGCGAGGTCGGCGGCGGACGCCGGGTTCGTCGCGCTGCACGGGCACCGCCTCGCCCACGCCGGCCGCGCGCTCGACGCCGCCCTCGTCGAGGCGAGCGGGCTCGACGTGCGCGCGCAGGCCCGCCCGCCGCACCTCGCGCCGGGGGAGGGCGGGACGCTCCACGTGCGCATCGCCGAGCGCGGGACCGCCGCCGAGCCGTCGGTCACGCTGGAGACGCCCGCGGGCGTCGCCGCCGGGCCGGAGGAGGCTTCCCCCGAGGAGACCTTTCGCTTCGCGCTCGCGGCCTCGGCCGACGCGCCGCTCTCGCCGCTCTATCCGCCCGCCTGGGATGCCCTCGGCGGAAACGGCCCGCTCGTCCCCATCGTCGAGGCGACGATCGGCGGGCGCCGGGCGCGGGTGCGGCTCGACCTCGACGTGCCCTTCGCGATCGCGCCCCGTGCCTCCGTCGCGCTCGCGCCGGACGCCGTCCTCGCGCCGCTCGGCGACCCGCGCCGGGCCTGGACGCTCTCCGCCGAGGGGCCCGAAATCGCCCTCGACGCGCCCGACGGCTTTCGCGTGTCGGGCGGAGACGGGCGCTGGCGCATCGAGGCGACGGGCGAGCTCGCGCCGGGCCTCCACCTCTTCCCCGCCCGCGGCGAGGCCGGCCCGGCCTGGCGCGTGACACCGATCCGCTACCCGCACGTCGGCGCGGCGGCCTATCGTGAGCCGGCTCAATTTTGGCTCCTCGCCCTCGACCTGATGCTCCCCGAGGGCGCCCGGGTCGGCTATGTCGGCGGCGGTGCCGACCGGGTCGGCACCTGGCTCGAGCGCATGGGGCTCGACGTCGTGGCGCTCTCGGCGACGGATCTCGCGGGCGATCTCGCGCGGTTCTCGACGATCGTGGTCGGCATCTTCGCCTTCGGGCTGCGCCCGGACCTCGCCGCCGCGACGGCGCGCCTCCACGCCTTCGTCGAGCGGGGCGGACATCTCGTGACGCTCTACCACCGCCCGAGCGACGGCTGGGACCCGGCGGCGACGCCGCCGGGGAGGCTCGTCATCGGTTCGCCCTCGCTGCGCTGGCGCGTGACGAACCCGGCCGCGCCCGTCACGGTGCTGGCGCCGGAGCATCCGCTGCTCGCCGGCCCGAACCGCATCGGCGCGGCCGACTGGGAGGGCTGGGACAAGGAGCGCGGGCTCTACTTCGCCGCCGAGCGCGACGACGCCTACGAGCCGCTGCTGGCCATGAGCGATCCCGGCGAGGCGCCGCTCGACGGCGCGCTCGTGTCGGCGCGGATCGGGCGCGGGCGCCACACCCACACGAGCCTCGTCCTGCACCACCAGCTCGACCGGCTCGTGCCCGGCGCCTTCCGCCTGATGGCGAACCTCGTCCAGCCGGCGTCCTGACGCCATGCCGGACCCGAAGCCGGAACCGGTTCCGAGCCTCGCGCGGGAGGACGCGGACGACACCCGCGCGGGCATCGCCTGGCTCCTCGCCGACATGACGCTCGTCGCGATCATGGCGGCGATCGTCAAGGCACAGGGCGCGAGCTACCCGGCGGTGCAGCTCGTCTTCCTGCGCGCGGTCGTCGGGCTCCTCGCCATCGCGCCGCTGGTCTGGCGTCATCGGGCCGAGGTGATCGGGACGCGGCGGGCGGGGCGGCACGTGCTGCGGGTCGCCTGCAACGCGCTCGCGCTCACCGGCAACTTCGCGGCGCTCGCCGCGCTGCCGCTCGCGCTCGTCAGCGCCATCGGCTTCACGCGGCCGCTCGTCGCCATGGCGCTCTCCGTCCTGCTGCTGGGCGAGCGGGTCGCGCGGGCGCGCTGGCTCCACGCGGCGGCGGCGCTCGTGGCGGTCCTCGTCATGGTCGCGCCGAGCGGGGCGGTGTGGAACGTGGGACTCCTCGCCGCGGCCGCCTCGGTCCTGTTCGGCTCGCTCGCGGTGGTGCAGACGCGTGCCCTGCGCGCCGAGAGCCCCACCGTGATGATGGTGTTCTACACGCTGGGTCTCGCGGTGCTCACCGCCCCGTTCGCGGCGCTCTCCTGGGTCGCGGTCGCGGCCGACGACGTCCCCGCGATCCTGTGCGCCGGGCTGCTCGCGCAGGCGGGGCAATATTGCTTCCTGCGCGCCTATCGCGCCGCGCCCGCGAGCGTGCTCGCGCCGGTCGGCTATCTGTCGATCGTCTTCGCCGCCGTGACGGGCTTCGTCGTGTTCGGTGAGCGGCCGAGCTGGACCATGGTGGCGGGTGCGGCGTTGATCGTCGTCATCCTGCACCGCGACGCCCGCGCCGCCAGGCGCCCGGCGAGATCCGAGGAGAGAGCGCGATGGAAAGCCTGATGCTGCGCGAGACCAAGGAGGCCTCCGCCGTCGTCGCCCGCGCGCTCGCCGCCGAGCGCGAGACGCTGGCGCGGCTCGGCCGGCGCATCGCGTCGCGCCAGCCGCCGGTGATCACCACGGCGGCGCGGGGCTCCTCGGACAACGCGGCCGGCGTCTTCGAGTACCTGTGCGAGATCGCGCTCGGCATCCCCGTCGCCTCGATCGGCCCGTCGGTGGCCTCCGCCTACGGGGCGCGGCTGCGGCTCGAGGGGGCGCTGCACGTCTCGGTGTCGCAATCGGGTGCGAGCCCGGACATCCTGGCGCTGCAGGAGGCCGCGCGCGCCGGCGGCGCGCTGACGATTGCGCTCGTCAACGAGACCGCCTCGCCGCTCGCCGCCGCGGCGGACGTGGTGATCGCGCTCCACGCCGGCGCGGAGCGCAGCGTCGCCGCCACCAAGACCTGCCTCGCCTCGGCCGCGCTCCTCGCCGGGCTCGTCGCCGAGGCCGCGGAGGACGCCGGCCTGCGCGCGGGCCTCGACGCCCTGCCGGACGCGCTCTGCGCAGCGGTCGACCGGGACGCGGACGGCGGCGACGCGGCCGCGCTCGTCGACGTGCTCGCGGATGCGCGCTCCCTCTTCGTCGTCGGGCGCGGGCCGGGCTTCGCGGTGGCGCGGGAAGCGGCGCTCAAGGCCAAGGAGACGGCGGCGCTCCATGCCGAGGCGCTCTCGCTGGCCGAGATCCAGCACGGCCCGCGCCGGATCGTCGGCGAGGGCTTCCCCGTCCTAGCCTTCGTGCCGGACGACGCCGCCCGCGAGACGAGCCTGCGGACGCTGGAGGGCCTCGCCGCGCAGGGCGGGCGTCCCCTCCCGATCGGGACCACGGACACGCCGTTCCCCGGGCTTCGCACCGGGACGACCGGCGCGCCGCTCCTCGACCCGCTCGTCGGCCTCGCCGCCTTCTACCGCGTGATCGAGGCCGTCGCCCGTCGGCGCGGGCACGATCCGGACGCGCCGGCGCACCTGAGCAAGGTGACGCGCACCCGCTGAGTGCGCCTCGCTCAGTCCCGCGGGGCGGGGCCGCCGCGGGTCTCGCTCCAGCGGCGGAAGCGTTCCAGCGCCCCGAGCGCGAAGGCGAGCGTCGCCTCGTCCGTGAAGACGCCGTCCGTCACCTTCGCGTTGGCATGGGGCACGACGATCTCCTGGTGGGGGAAGACCTCGGCGAGCATGCCGTCGAGCACGTACTTGAGATGCGCCTGCGCCCGCACGCCCCCCAGCGCGCCGCCCGAGACGGATGCGACGAGGACGGGCTTGCCGGCGAAGGCCGAGCGGTAGGCCGGGCGCGAGGCCCAGTCGATGGCGTTCTTGAGCACGCCGGGGATCGAGTAATTGTACTCCGGCGTGACGATCACGACCCCGTCGGCGGTGCGGATCGCCTCGATCAGCCCCGCCACCGGTGCCCCGCCGTCGACGTCCGCATCGTAGTGCGGCAGCGCGCGGATGTCGGCGCGCGCCCGCTCGACGCCTTCCGGGAGCCGCGCGAACAGGGCCTCCAGGAAGGCGGTGGAGGAGGAGGCGCGCCGGAGGCTGCCGGAGAGGCCGAGGAGACGCATGGGAGTCGATCTCACGGGTAGGCGAGCCAGGTGGCGATCGCGGGGAAGGCGATGAGGACGCCGAGGGTCAGGACCATCGCGGCGACGAAGGGCAGCGCACCGCGGAAGATCTCGCCGACGCTCAGGTCCGGATCGTTCATGGCGGACTTGATCGTGTAGACCGACAGCCCGAAGGGCGGGGTGAGGAGGCCGATCTCGACCGCCACCACGGTGAGCACGCCGAACCAGACGAGGTCGAACCCCGCCGCCTGCACGACCGGCAGCGCGATCGGCAGGAGGATGAGCATGATCGAGATCGAGTCGATGATGCAGCCGAGCAGGATCACCACGAGGAGGAAGACGATCAGGAAACCGTAGGGCCCGAGCGGCCCCGACAGCAGCACGTCGGCGAGCGCCGCGGGCAGGCCCGACATCGCCAGCATGCGGCTGAAGAACGTCGCCGCCATGATCAGGAACAGCACCGCGACCGTGATCTGCCCGGTCTCGACGAGGAGCCGCCAGAAGCTGCCCCATCCGAGCGCGCGGCGCGCGAGCGCGATCACGAGGGCGCCGAGCGCGCCGACCGCGCCCGCCTCGGTGGGGTTGAGGAAGCCGCCGTAGAGGCCGCCGAGGACGAGGACGACGAGCACGACGATCGGCACGCTCTTGGCGACGATCCGCCCGGCGCCGAGCCGCTCGTCCGCGGCGGTGTCGGCGCCGCCGGCGAAGACGAAGCCGGGGCGGAAGGTGGCCAGCAGGAAGATCGTCACCGAGAACACGCCCGCCAGCAGCAGCCCCGGCAGGATGCCCGCGAGGAACATCCGCCCGACCGATTCCTCGGCCAGCACCGCGTAGACGATCATCAGGAGCGAGGGCGGGATCAGCATGCCGAGCACGGAGGAGCCCGCGACGACGCCGGTGGCGAAGGTCTTGGTGTAGCCGTGGCGGGTCATCTCGGGCACGGCGACGCGGCTGAACACGGAGGCCGAGGCGATCGAGACGCCGGTGATCGCCGCGAACACGGCGTTGGCGAAGACGGTCGCCACGCCGAGCCCGGCGCGCAGGCGCCGCAGTGCCTGCTGGAAGACGTCGAACGTGTCCTTGCCGACGCCCGAGATCGTGACGAGGAGCCCCATCAGCACGAACAGCGGGACGACGGCGAACAGGTACTCGCGCAGCGCGTCGTTGGCGACGGCGCCAGCCATGCGCAGCGCCACGCCCTCGTTGCGGATCGCCGCGACCCCCGCGAAGGAGACGAGCAGCATGCCGACCCCGATCGGCATGCCGATCCAGATCAGCCCGATCAGCGCGACGATGGCGGCGGTTCCGATCTCGACGCCGCTCATGACGTCTTCTCCTCGCGCGGCGCCGCGACGGCGCGCAGCGCCTCGACGACCTGGATGGCGAACTGGATCGCCGAGACGGCGAGGCCCGCGACGATCAGCACCCGGAACGGCCAGGTGGGCGCCGTCATCACGCCGGTGACGCCGATGAACTGCCCCGAGCGCAGGTCGCGCTCGAGGATGGAGATCGTCGACCAGGCGAGCGCGGCGAGCGCCGCCGCGCCGACGAGGTCGAAGGCGGCGGAGAGCGCCGCGCCGAGCCGCGGCCGGCTCGCCCGGAGCGCGCCGAACACGAGCTCGGTGCGGGCCAGGCGGTCGTGGCGGATCGCCGCCGCGAGCTGGAGGTAGACGATCATCACCAGCGTCAGCGCGCCGAGCTCGGAGACGAGCGGCAGCGAGGCACCGAGCAGGTTGCGCGCGACGACGTCGCTGCAGATGATGAGCATCAGGACGCCGATGAGGAGCGTCCCCACCGCGGCTAGCCCGTCCACGAGCGCGTTCCAGGCGCGCCGCGTCGCGTGCATGGTCATG
Source organism: Salinarimonas chemoclinalis (assembly GCF_041514305.1). NCBI lineage: Bacteria > Pseudomonadati > Pseudomonadota > Alphaproteobacteria > Hyphomicrobiales > Salinarimonadaceae > Salinarimonas > Salinarimonas chemoclinalis. Next base: position 281,707 of record NZ_JBGMWH010000004.1, on the reverse strand, counting down.
AGCGCGTGCCGTCCGCGCTCACTCGGCCCGGTCCCAGTCGCGCGCCGGCGTCTCGCCGCGCGCGCGCAGGCCCTCCATGTAAGCCGTGAGGAACTCCCGGCCGGGAAGCCCGCGCTCCTCGGCGGCCTGCGCCCATTCGCCCGCGAGGTCCGGCAGCGCCTCGACCCAGCGCTGGCGCTCGGCCGGGTCCATCGGCGTGAGCGTCACCGGCGGGTCCTGCGTCGCGCCGAGTTCGACCATGCGCTCGAGCGCGGACTCGTGGCGTTCCATCAGGTCCTGCGCGTGGGCCTTCGAGTAGACGTCGCCGGCCTGGAGCAGCGCCTGCTGCACGGGCTCGGGCAGCCCGTCCCAGGTGTCGCGGTTGATGGCCAGCCCGCCGGAGAACACGACGCCGATGTCGACGCGGGTGATGTAGGGCGCGACCTCGTAGAGCTTCGCCGGCAGGACGCCCATCGCGAGCGACAGCGCGCCGTCGGAGACGCCGGTCTGGAGGTCCGTGTAGAACGTCGTCAGCGCCCCGTCGACGGCGTTGGCGCCGGTGCCGCGCAGCCAGGTGCCGAGCACGCCGGGCGCCGAGAGCTTGAGGCCCTGGAGGTCGTCGAGGCTCTCGATCGGTCGCTTGGTGTAGAGGTCGTAGCTGTCCGCACCGGTCGCGCCGAGGAAGACGAGATTGTACTGCTCCCACTCATTGCGGAACTCGGGAACGGTCTCGTAGAGTTCCATCATCGTCTCGAGCTGGACCGGCACGTCGTTCGTCGAGAACGGCGTGTATCCGGTCACCTGGCTGAGCGGCATCTTGGCGCCCTCGAGGTAGGAGAACACCCAGCCGATGTCGGTGATGCCCTGCTCGACCGAGGTGAGCGTCGCGTTCGCCTTGTACAGCGTGCCGCCGAAGGCCTCGTTCCAGGCGATCTCGTAGGCGCCCTGCTCGGCGAGGATGCGGTCGACCTCCGTCATGAAGTGGGTCTGGATCATGCCGATCCAGGGGATCGTCGTCGGGTGGCTCGAGGCGACGGTCAGGTCGATCGTCTCCTGGGCGAGCGCGGTGGCGGGCGCGAGCATGGTCCCCGCGATCAGCAGTCGTGTGAGCGTCTTCATCGGCGTGTCCTCCCTCTTTCTTGGTGTCCGGCTTGGTGTCTCGCCAGCAGGAGTCAGGCGAGCGCGAGCCGCTGGCTGGAGAGATCCAGGCGCAGCGACAACGACCCTTCGTTGATCATCCACGGGCGCACGACGAAGCGCCGCGCGCCGCTCGCGTGCATCGGGTCGCGCTCGGCGATGGCGATCGCGGCGGCCCGGCTCGGCGCGCGCACGACGACGAGCCCCTCGCCGCGCCACTCCCGCTCGTCGTCGGTCCACAGCGGGCCGGCGGCGAAGAGCACGCCGTCCTTCTCGAGCCCGACCTGGAAAGCGAGGTGCGCCTCGAGGTGCGCCAGCACCGGCCCGAGCCCGTCTGTCGGCGTCGTCGTGATGGCGTAGAGCTGCATCTGCAGCATGGACCGGCTCGCCTCCATCACGTCGGAGACGGGCAGGGCGGCCGGGGGACCGTCGGGGGGCGTCGTGGCGCTCATGGTGTCTCCTCCTCGTCTCGTCGGCCGCGTCTCACTCCGCCACGCGGCGGGCGATGGCCGCGCGCACCTCCGCGCGAATCTCCGCGCCGTGCTCGTCGAGCGTCGGCGGCGGGCGCACGTCGCGGTCGATGGCGCCGTCGAAACCGTAGGGCGGGCGCACCGTGGTGAAGGTGCCCATCTGCGGGTGCTCCGCGGTGACGGCGAGCTGGAGGTGCTTCGCCTGCGGGTCCTCCAGCGCCTCGTTCGAATCGTAGGCCGGCGAATGCGGGACCTCGGCCGCCAGCAGGCGCGCGCACCAGGTGTCGCGGGTGGCGGTCTTGAACACGGGGGTGAGGATCTCGATGAGATCGTCCTGATGGCGGATGCGCTCCAGCCGCTCGGAGAAGCGCGGGTCGTCCGCGAGCGCCGCCTGGCCCGTGGCCTCGAGCAACCCGTTCCAGAACTTCGTCGGGGAGGAGAGGTGGATCGCGATCCATTTCCCGTCCGCGCACTCGAACGTGTAGGACTGCGACACGACCGGGCGCGACAGCGGCCCCATGATCTCGCCCACGCTGTAGTAATGCGTGAAGCTGTCGAGGTTGAAGTGCGTCATCGCCTCAAGCATCGAGACGTCGAGGCGCCGGCCCGCGCCCGTTTCGGCGCGCTCGACGAGCGCGGCGAGGATGCCGAGCGCGGCGTACTGCCCCGTGACGGCATCGGCGATCGCCGGGCCGATGACCCGCGGGTTCGTCGGCGGCGTCACGAGCCGCAGGTACCCGCTCGCCGCCTGGGCGACGGTGTCGTAGGCCGGGCGGTCGCGCGCCGGGCCGCTCGTGCCGAAGCCCGAGATGGCGCAGTAGACGAGGCGCGGGTTGAGCGCGCGCAGCTCCGCCTCGCCCGCGCCGAGCTTCTCGGCGACCCCGGGGCGGAAGTTCTGGATGAAGACGTCGGCGCCGCGCACGAGCTCGTGGAAGACCGCTAGGTCTTCCGGGCTCTTCGTGTCGAGCGCGATCGAGCGCTTGTTCCTGTTGTAGGTCTGGTAATGCGGCGAGTAGAGCCCGCCCTTGAAGGCCCGGAACGGGTCGCCCTCGCCGGGGCGCTCGACCTTGATCACGTCGGCGCCCAGGTCGCCGAGCTGCATGGCGGCGGCGGGACCGGTGATGTAGGTCCCCATCTCGACGACGCGGATGTCGCGCAGGATCTTGACCATCAGGCGTCTCCCGGTGCCGCGGCGCCCGCGGGCGCGCCGTCGTAGGAGATCGCCTGGTCCGCCGCGTGGGACAGGATGAAGCCGATCGAGCGGCGGCTCTCCTCGAAGAGATGCGCGGCGAGGCCGCCGGCGCGCGCCAGCAGCGGCACGGCCTTGAGTGCCTCCACCGGCCAGCCCGCGTCGAGGATCACCGCGGGAATGGCGCCCGAGACGTTGATCGGCAGCGGCCGGTCCATGATGCCCGGCGCCACGCGCCCGAGCGCCCGCAGCGCCTCCACGTGCGCCCCCGAGACGCCGAGCTCGTCGGCGATGGCGAGGAGGCGATCCGCGCGCGGATCGCCGGCATCGTGCTGCGGATGACCGAGGCCCGGCACCTTGCCGCGCTGGGCCTTCAGCTCCGCGACGCCGTCGCGCGCGGCGGCCTCGATCGAGCCGGCCCTCTCCGCGGCGGCGACGATCGCGACGAGGTAGCGCCCGGCGACCTCGGAGGAGCCGGCGACGACGGTGCCCATGCCGAGCAGCCCCGCGGCCATGGCGCCCTGCCAGGCCTCCGGAGCGGCGGCGAGCGTCATCCGCGCCGCCTGGACGCTCGGCACGAGACCATGCTCGGCGATGGCGACGAGGCAGGCGTTCAGCATCGCCTTCTGCGCGGGGGTGGCGCGCGTACCGGTGACGAGGAGCCAGAAATAGTCGGTGAAGTCGACGTGGCCGATCAGCTCGCCGCAGAGGTCGTGCCCGCGCACGGTGACGCTGGTCGCGTCCGACGTGGCGATGGCCGTGAAGGCCTGATCCTGTTTCCCGATCCGCATGCTGGCTCCAATTATTTTCGCTGAGCGAAAGTTTTTTCTCTTGTCGGAGATTATTGCGCGTTCTAGTCTCTGGTCAACCCGGAAATTCGCGGCAGGCTATGCTGCGCTGCGGGAGTGACGACGGCTCGGGAGCGGAGGAGACGGATGCGCGACGTCAATCAATACACGGTGACGGAGGCCGTGAAGGCTTCCTTCGAGGCCCCGGAAGGGACGCGCTTCAAGTTCCTGCTGGACACGTTCATCGAGCACCTGCACGACTACACGCGCGAGGTGAACCTCACCCAGGACGAGTGGATCGGGATCCTCAACTTCCTCTACGATTGCGGAAAGATCTCCACGCCCGAGCGCCACGAGTTCATCCTGCTGTCGGACGTGCTCGGCTTCTCGGCGCTCGTCGACATGATCAACACCCGTGGCGGCGCGACCGAGGGCTCGAACCTCGGGCCGTTCTACCTCGACGACGCGCCGGAGCTGCGGCTCGGAGGCGATCTCGGCCGCGGGCGCGAGGGCGTGTGCGTGCTCGTCCACGGCAAGGTGCGCGACACGCTGGGCAATCCGCTGCCGGGCGCGATCGTCGACACCTGGCAGGCGGATTCCTCGGGCACCTATCCGATCCAGGAGCAGGAGCGCGGGCAGGACAAGTACGACCTGCGCAGCAAGCTCACCGCGGACGAGACCGGCGCGTACTACTACACGACCGTGCTCCCGAAGCCCTACACGGTGCCCTACGACGGCCCCGTCGGGCGCCTCCTGCGCGCCGGCGAACGCCACGCCTGGCGCGCCGCGCACGTGCACTTCATCGTGCGCGCCCCGCGCATGCGGTCGATCACGACGGAAGTGTTCTTCGAGAACACGGAATATCTCGACAACGACGCCGTTTTCGGTGTGCGAAAATCCTTGATCGCCAAGGTCGAACCTGTCAGGAAATCCGACGTGTTCGACTACGACCTCGAGCGCCGTCCGGACGCGAAGTTCGTCTTCGACTTCGTGCTCGCGCCGGAGGGCCGAGGGAGATGACCGCCCTGAGCGTGCCCGTCGACGAGGAGGAGAGGCCGGCGGAGTTCGTCGAGGCGCTCGCGCGCGGCCTCGCCGTGCTCGAGTGCTTCGACGGCACGCATCTCGAGATGACGCTCTCGGAAGTGGCGCAGCGCGTGGGCACCTCGCCGGCCGCGGCGCGGCGCAGCCTGATCACGCTGGCGACGCTCGGCTACGTCGGCCAGTCCGGCAAGCGCTTCCACCTCACGCCGAAGGTCATGAGCCTGGGCTCGGCCTTCTACTTCTCGGCACGCATGGACGAGATCCTGCTGCCGGAGCTGCGCCACGTGGTGGAGGCGTTCGGGGACGCCTCGTCGGTCGCGACGCTCGACGGGCACGACGTCATCTACGTCGCGCATTTCTCGGTGCAGCGGGCGCGCCGGGCGAGCGCCGTCGTCGGCGCGCGCTATCCGGCGCACGCGACCTCGCTCGGCCGCGTCCTCCTCGCCGCGCTCCCGGACCCGGAGCTCGACCGCTACTTCGAGACCGTGCGACCTGTGGCCCTCACGTCGCAGACGGTGACGAACCGCGAGGAGCTGCGCCGGCTCGTCTACAAGGCGCGCGAGCTCGGCTACGCCACGACCGTGGACCAGCTCGACTACGGCATCACCGCGCTCGCCGTGCCGATCCGCCACGGCGGCGAGACCATCGCGGCGCTCAACTCCTCGGGCTACACCGGGCTCGTCACGGCGGACCAGCTCGTCGCCGAGCGCCTGCCCGAGCTGCGCATGGCCGCCTCGCGGCTCGCCGAGGCGACCGCGCGCTTTCCCGTCCTCGCCTCCGTCCTGAAGCGACGCTGAGTCTCCGCCGACGTGCCGCCCGCAGGGCGTGCATGCAGTTACTCGTATTCGCTGAACGAAAATACCTCCGCCAGCAGAAAGAGGAGATGCCGCCATGTGCAAGCTGTGCGAGGAGGCCGCCGCCCGCGCCTCCGTCGAGGCCGCCGTCGAAACCCCTGCCGACACCGGCGGCGCCACCCGCCGCGACCTGCTCAGGACCACGGTCGCCGCCGGCGCCGGCATCGGGCTCGCCGCGACCTCCGTCGCCGCGCAGCCCGCGACCGACGGCCCGCCGGCCGGCATGGGCGGCGCGGGCCGGCGCGTGCTGATCAAGGGCGGGTACGTCCTCTCGATGGACCCAGCCGTCGGCGACTTCGCGCCGGGCGACGTGCTGCTCGAGGGCGCGCGCATCCTCGCGGTGGGTCCGAGCCTCGAAGCGGCGGACGCCGCGGTGATCGACGCCGCCGGCATGATCGTGATGCCGGGCTTCATCGACACGCACCACCACCAGTTCGAGACCGCGCTGCGCAGCTTCCTGGCCGACGGCATCCTGGTGAACGACGGCCGTCCGGCGAACGCGATCAACTACTACGACACGGTCCTGCAGACGTTCGCGCCGATCTACCGGCCGCAGGACGTCTACATCAACGAACTCTACGGCTCGCTCGCCCAGATCGACGCCGGCGTGACCACCGTCATGGACGTGAGCCAGATCCACCATTCGCCGGAGCATTCGGACGCCGCGATCGAGGCGCTGCGCGACGCCGGCCGGCGCGCCGTGTTCGGCTATTTCGAGGGTTGGGGCGAGCGCGCGCGCTATCCGCAGGACGCGCGGCGCATCAAGGAGCGCTGGTTCGCCTCCGACGACCAGCTCCTCACCATGGTGATGGGCGGCGAGATCTACATCCCCGGCTGGGAGGCCGCCTGGGCGCTGGGGCGCGAGCTCGGCCTGCCGATCGCGCTGCACGTCGTGGGCACCTTCGGCATGCAGCCGACCTTCGACGCCATCGGCGCGGCGGGCCGGTTCGCCGACGACAACATCTTCATCCACATGACCGGCATGAGCGAGGCCGGGTGGCGCCATGCGGCGGACGCGGGCGCGCACGTCTCGCTCTCGGTTCCCATCGAGATGCAGATGCGCCACGGCACGCCGCCCACGCAGACCGCGCTCGATCTCGGCATGCAGCCCTCGCTCTCGACGGACGTCGAGTGCACGATGACGGCGGACATGTTCACCCAGATGCGCAGCGTCATGACGCTCCAGCGCATGTTCGCCAACGCCAAGGCGCTGGCGGGCGAGGACTACCCGACCCTGCTGACGTCCCGCGACGCGATCCGCTTCGCCACGATCGAGGGCGCGCGCGGCTTGAAGCTCGAGGCCAAGACCGGCTCGCTCACGCCGGGCAAGGAGGCGGACATCGTGCTCCTCGACGCCCGCGCCATCAACGTCGCTCCGCTCAACCACGTGCCGGGCGCCGTGGTGACGCTGATGGAGCGCTCGAACGTCGACACGGTGCTGGTGGCGGGCGTGCCGCGAAAGTGGCGCGGCCGCTTGCTCGGCCACGACCTCGACCGGCTGCGTGGCGAGCTCGAGGCGAGCCGAGACTGGCTCTTCGAGACCGCCGGCGTGGAGCGCGACCTGTTCCGCGGCTGACACCGTGCGCGAGCACGGACACGAGGGCGGGCCCGCGCGCCGTCGGCCGCGGGCCCGCCCTCGCGCACCCGCGCCTCACGCGGCGCGGATGCCGTCGAGGAAGCCGCGCAGCTCCTCGCGGAGCACGTTGGCGTCGCGGGAGAGCTGGTTCGCCGCCGAGAGGACCTGCGCCGAGGCGCTGCCGGTCTGGGCGGCGGCCTCGCGCACGTGCACGATAGTGCCGGTGACGTGGCCGGTGCCCTGCGCGGCCTCGCTGACGTTGCGGGCGATCTCGCCGGTCGCCGCCTGCTGCTCCTCCACCGCGGAGGCGACGGCGGTGGCGATCTGGTTCATCTCGGCGATGATCGTGCCGATGCCCTCGATCGCGCCCACCGCACGGCCGGTCGTGGTCTGGATCTGCGCGATCTGCTGGGTGATCTCGTCGGCGGCCTTGCCGGTCTGGTCGGCGAGCGACTTCACCTCCGCCGCGACGACGGCGAATCCCTTGCCCGCCTCGCCGGCGCGCGCCGCCTCGATGGTGGCGTTCAGCGCGAGCAGGTTCGTCTGGCCGGCGATCTCGCTGATCATGCCGATGACGTCGCCGATGCGCCGCGCGGCCTCCGACAGCTCCTGGACGAGCACGTTGGTGCGCCGCGCCTCCTCGACGGCGCTCGCCGACTTCGCTGCGGATTGCGACACCTGCCCGCCGATCTCCCCCGCGGAGGCCGCGAGTTCCTCGGTGGCGGAGGCGACCGCCTGGACGTTGGCGGAGGTCTGCTCGGCCGCCGAGGCGACGGCGGAGGACTGCTCGTTCGTGGTCTCGGCGGTGGCGGACATGGCCCGCGCGGTCGCCTCCATCTCGGTCGCGGCCTCGGACAGGGACCGGACGAGCCCACCGAGCTTCGCCTCGAAGGCGTCGGCCATCTCGCGGCTGGCGCGGCGCTTCTCCTCCGCCGCGCGCGCATCCCGCTCGCGGGCGGCTTCCTCCATGGCGCGGTTCTCGGCGAGCGCGTCGCGGAACACGCCGAGCGCGGCGGCCATTGCGCCGATCTCGTCGCCGCGGTGGCGCCCGGGAATGTCCGTCGCGAGATCGCCGTCGGCGATGCGCCGCATCGCCTCGGTCATGCCGGAGATCGGCCGGGTGATGGCGCGCCCGAGCAGGAGCGCGATGGCGATCCCGACCACGATGGCGATGGCGGTGACGACGATGGCGAGCATCTCGGCGGCGTACAGATCCGCCTCGATCTGCGGCCCGATCCGCTCGCGGATCTCGTCGAGGGCGCTGTCGGCGCGGGCCATCGGCGGGATCGCGGCGCGGCCGAGATCGCGCAGCCGCTCGTAGGCCTGCGTGTCGCCAGGGGGCGCATCGCGCACGCTCGCGAAATGCGCCTGGTAGGCGACGAGGCCGGCATCCAGGCCGCCGATCAGCCCGCGCAGCTCCTCGCTCTCGACGATCGCCTGGGCGTGCCGGTAGGCCTCGCGCGCGGCCGCGAAATGCGCGTCGACGAGGGCGACGTGCGCGGGGTCTCCGGTGAGCAGGAAGCTCTCGGCGGAGACGCGGGAGGCGTGCATCTCCTCCTGCATCTCCGCGATGCTCGACGCCACGCGCGAGACCTCGGCATAGGTGTGGAAGTCGCGGCCCGCCTCGAAGAGCGACCAGGTCGTCTTCGCGGCGACGCCGCCGAGGGCGACGAGCACGAGCGCGAAGGCGCCGGCGATCTTGGCGCGCAGGGACAGGTTGGAGAGGGATCCGAGCATGGTGGTCTCCGAGGGACATGGGTGCGGATGCCGAACGACCGGGGGCGGCGCGCGGGGTTGCGAATCGTGGTGGAGCGCTTCCGGCTCGGCGCTCGTGTACGCCGGCGAACTTTCTGGCCGAGGGAAAGGTGCTGGACGGGTGCTTTCTCGGTTCTTAATTTCGTGTGGTTCGACAGTGAATTTCTGATGATTCAAGTATAAATTTCACTCATGCGCGCGTTGAATTAGCGAATGCCCATGATGGTTGTCTTCGACGAGCAACGCGCGTCACCGGACGACTATTTTCGCTGTGCGAAACGATCGTTCGACCACGGCGCGCGCTCATCCCAGGTCACTTTCGCTCCGATGTACACGTGAGGTGGGTTTTTGCGGAGCGCGTCCGGCGACCGGTTCGAGAATCGAAATTCGAGTTCGTACATAACCAGGTCGCAACCTGCCGTGACCGCTTTCTTGACGCCTGACGAGCAGGACGGCTACGCTCGGAACCGGACGCGGGCGTGGTGTCACGCGCCGCTGGACGGGAAGGTTCCGTGGCAGACGAGGCAGCAGCGCCGGCGAGGATCGGGAACCGCCTCCTCGCGGCCCTGCCGGAGGGTGCCCGCGCCGCGATCCTCGCCCACGCGCAGCGCTACCGCATCGAGGCCGGGGAGATCGTCTACGACGTGGGCGACCGCTTCACCCATTCGGTGTTCGTCGAGACTGGGGTGGTGTCCGAGACGACGGTGCTCGCCGACGGGCGCATGGCCGAATCGGGCACCATCGGCAACGAGAGCAAGATCGGCGCGACCAGTGTCCTGATGCGCCAGGTGGCGAACCGCGCCTACGTGGTGCGGGTGGCCGGCACGGCCCTCTTCGTGCCCCTCGTCCGCCTCGACGCGGCGGTCCGCGCGGACTTCGAGGCGCGCAACGTCTACATGAAGCTCTCCCAGGCGATGCAGGACGCCACGCTCCAGATCGCCGCCTGCAACACGGCGCACACGATCGAGCAGCGCGCGGCGCGATGGCTGCTCCAGGCGCACGACCGCATCGAGGGCGACGCGCTCTTCCTCAAGCAGTCGACGCTCGCCGAGGCGCTCGGCGCGCGGCGGGCGACGATCAGCGAGATCTGCAGCGCCTTCGCCGACGCCGGGGCGATCGGGTACGCGCGCGGACACATGCGGATCCGCGATCGAGCGGGGCTGGAGCACCTCTCCTGCGAGTGCCACGGCGTGATCAAGCGGGGCTTCGACGAGGCGCTCGGAGCGCCGCCGCCCGCCGCTTCGTGACGCCGTACCCAAAGGGAACTGGCTGATTCTTCGCGAGAAATGTTGCGCGAGCCCGCCTGCGTCGGGCATAAGCTCGGTCGACCCACAAGCAGCAGCCCGCGATGCTCGCCGAAGATCTCGTCGCCGTCCTGTCCCAGAAGCTCGCCACGGCCGTGCTGGTCACCGGCCCGGACCTCGCGCCGCCCGGCCCGACGATCCGCTTCGCGAACCGCGCCTTCCTCGCGCTCACCGGCTACACGGCGGACGAACTCGTCGGCCGCGATCCGCGCCTCCTCCAGGGACCGGGCACGAGCCGCGTCGCCCTCGCCGCTTTCTCCCGCGCGTTGCGCGAGGAGGGCGGCTTTCACGGCGTCGTGACCAACCACCGGCGCGGGGGCGAGCCCTACCTGTGCGAGATCGACGTGCGGCCCCTGCGCGACGGCAGCGGCGCGGTCGTCGCCTACGTCGCCTTCGAGCGCGAGGTCGTCCGCCGTCGCGGGCGCCCGCGCGCCGGCAGCCTCGGCCGCTACGCGCCCGCCGACGCGAGCACCGAGGGCGAACTGCCGGGGGTGTTCCCGCGCGCGTGAGGCGCGGCACCCCTCACAGGTTCGCGCAGCGCCGGCCCTCGTAGAGGTCTGAATTCTGCATGACCACGTGGATGATCCGGTCGCCCACGGCGCGGATGTGGGGGTGGTAGCGCGCCTCGTTGTGGAAGACGATGTGCTGGACCTCGGTGAGCTCGTCGATCACCGGCCCGAGCCGCCGCAGCGCCGGCAGCGCGTCGCCGACGAAGCAGGGCAGCACGGCGATGCCGACCCCGGCGATCGCGAGGTCGAGCAGCGTCTGCGGGCTCGCCGCGTAGGCGGCGATGTCGGCGTGGTGGCGCTCGATCACCCACGTGCCCGCGCGCGGCACGAGGTTGTCCGGCTCGATGCCGATCCAGGGCAGGCCGCGCTCGCCGGCGCGATCGCGGTGCACGAAGGCGGCGTGCGCGACGGGGGCGAGGCGCCGGCTCGCGAGATTGGTGCTCGTCGGCGGCGCGGCGCGCACGTCGATGTCGATCTCGCGCTGCTCGATGTTCATGCGCGCCTCGCTGGCGAGGAACATCACGTCGAACGGGTCCTCGCTGTGCGAGAGGTCGGCGAAGCGCTGGGCCAGGAAGCGCATGGTCCAGGCGTCGCCGCACAGCCGGACGCGGGGCTTGCAGGCGCGCCCGCCGATCCAGCGCTCGAAACCCTGCCAGCCCCGCGCCATCGGCTGGAGCTCCTCGAGGACGCAGCGCCCGTCGCGGGTGAGCTCGTAGCCGCTGCGATGGCGGTGGAACAGCCGCAGCCCGATCGCGTCCTCGAGCTGCGCCATGCGGCGCCCCAGCGTCGCCGGCGACGAGTCGAGCTTGCGCGCGGCTTCCGAGATGGTTCCGCATTCGGCGATCACGATGAACACGAGCAGATCGTCGAGGCTGAGGTTTTTCATTTCCGAGAAGCCCCTCTCATACGTGCGCGCTATCCAAACGTGTTAGACCGCCCCACCATTGCCGCATCGCAGCATCGACGCAAGGGGAGATCGCGGCGCATCGGCAACTGGAACGGAGCGGTCGGCACCGTCGCTCGCGAGTTGCCGCTCCGCACGAACCACTCCGAGAGTTGCGGAGGCGGGGCGTGCGGGACCCATGGACCGGAACGGCGGCGCATCCCCGCGTCCGCGGCGGCCATGGTCCTCGTCGCGGATCCAAGCGCACCGACGAACCGGCTCGTCGAGGGTCGGGCGTCCGTTCTCGGCGCGCGGGCCGCCGCCCGAGCCGCACAGCGCCCGCGGGGGCGGGTCTCGTTCGTGTCGTGCGACGGTCGGCGCTCCGCCGACGTCGTTCGGCTTTCGCACTGCACAACACGCAGTGAGCGAAGTGGGCGCGCAGGCAGCGTCACCGTCGCCCGCTCGACGCAGGATTGGAGCACACCAGGCATGATCCGTGATCTCCAGCACGCCCGCCACCCCGTCGACCACCTGGTCCGGCGCGTCGGCGACCATCTCGCCCTGCTCAGGCCCACGCACGCGGCGAAGTCGCTGGTGGCGATCTCGATCGGGCCCGCCCTGATGCTCGGCGAGGCGACGCTGCCGGCGCTGGTGACGCTCGCGGGCGCCATCGCGCTGTTCGTCCTCGCCTCGTCGGCCGTCTACGTCGTCAACGATCTCGCGGACGTCGAGCGCGACCGACTGCACCCCAAGAAGCGCCTGCGTCCGCTCGCGTCGGGGGCGGTGACGCCCACGGCGGCGCTGTGGATGCTCGCGGGGCTGGCCGCCGGCATGGTCGTGCTCGCGATCGTCCTGCCGCCGCTCCTCGGGGTGATCGTCTTCCTCTATCTCGCGTGCAATCTCGCCTACAGTCTGGCGCTCAAGCACACGCCCATCGTCGAGATGCTGATCGTGGCGGCGGGCTTCGCGCTGCGCACGGCCTCGGGATACGTCGCCTTCTCCGCGATGCCCGACCCGTGGGTGATCGCCACCGTGCTCGCCGGCAGCCTGCTGCTGACGATCGGTAAGCGCCGGGCGGAGCTCCAGCGCGCCCACGATTCCGCCGAGCACCGGCCGGTGCTGGCGCACTACTCGCAGCCCTTGCTCGACGCCTACCTCCTCGTCGCGGGCATCGCCTGCTTCGCCGCGAGCCTGGCGGTGCTCGTCGATACGCTCTCGTCCGTGAACCGGCCGGCGCTCGTCTTCGTGAGCCTGCCTTTCGTCATCTACCTGTTCCAGCGCTACCTGCTCCTCGCCTTCGCGGGGAGGGGGACCGGCAACCCCACGCGCCTCCTGCTGGGCGATCGCGTCACCCACGTCGTCCTCGTCGCCTGGGCCGCGACGCTCGTCCTCGCCGCCCTGCTGGGAGACGTCGTCCTCGACGGCTGGGTCGCCGCGCTCGAGGCCGGAGGGACGCTGTCGTGACCGGTGCCACCGCGACGCTGCGCGCCGCCGCGCGCCGCCTTCCCGGGCTGCACACGCTCCTCCACGTGGTGCGCTGGGTGCTGACGATCGCGGCCTTCGCGTGGATCGCGACCTTCTTCGCCGAGCACCACGTCGATATCGCCGACGCGATCGCCGGCTTCGAGGCGGGCACCGTCGCGCTGGCGATGGGGTGCGTCCTCGTCGGGCTCGTCCCCGGCGCCTTCGCCTGGCAGCGGCTGCTGGCGCGCGATCTGCCGGGCGTGACGGCGCGGCGCGGCATCCTCGTCTACCTGCGCTCGGGCATCGGCAAGTACACGCCCGGTGGCGTGCTCGCCTTCGCGATCCAGCACCGCCTCCTCCGGGGCGAGCGCGCGGGCATGGTGCTGCTCGTGCGGGTGTTCGTCGGCACGGCGCTCGCCGCCTGCCTCGCCGCCGCCCTCGTCGGGCTCCCCGCGATCGCGGCGATGGTCGAGGGCGTGCCCGACGCCTGGACGGCCGCCGCGGCCCTCGCCGCGTTCGCGGGGCTCGGGCTGGCCTGCGCGCTCGGCCGCTGGCCGATCCTGCCCGACACGCTGGCACGGATCGGCGTGCCGCCGCCGGTCGCCTTCACCGCCGCGACCGCGATCATGGCGCTCGCCTGGACGATCAGCGGGACGCATCTCGCGGTCCTGGGCGCCGCCTCCGATGCCGGAGCCGTGTTCCTCGTGTCCGCCTACGCCTTCTCGGCGATCGCGGGCATCGTCTTCGCCGTCCTGCCGGGCGCCTTCGGCGTGCGCGACGGCGTCCTGCTCGCGATCCTCGCCGCCCGGCTCGACCCGGCGGACGCGCTGGCGCTCGCGCTCCTCAGCCGCGCCATGGTCGTCGCCGGCGACGTCATCGGCACCGGGGCGGCGGCGATGCTGCTCGGCCGCGCGGGCCCCGCCCCCGAACCGACGAGCCCGGTCCCCGAACCGAAAGGAGCCTTCCATGACGCATGACGATTTCGACGTCGCCGTCGTCCTGAACTACTATGCGCCCTACGTCTCGGGTCTCACGGAGACCGCCCGGATCGTCGCAGAGGGGCTCGCCGACCGCGGCTGGCGGGTGGCGGTGGTGACCACCCGCCACGACCCGAGCCTGCCCACCGAGGAGGTGATGCGGGGCGTCCGGGTCTTCCGCGCACCGATCCTCTTCAAGATCGGGCGCGGGCCGATCAGCCCCGGCTTCGTGCCCCTCGCGCGCCGGATCGCGGCGCGCTCGCGCACGCTCAACCTCCATCTGCCGATGCTCGAGGCCGCGGCGATCACGACGTTCGCCCCGCGCATCCCGATCGTGTCCACCTACCACATCGACATCTGGCTCGCGCCCTCGTTGACGAGCCGGCTCCAGATCGCCGGCGTGAACCTGTCGGCGAAGCTCGCCATGCGCCGCAGCGACCATGTCGTCGTCAACAGCGACGACCAGGCGCGCGGCTCGGTGCTGTGGCCGGCGATCGCGTCGGGCGAATGGTCCTCGATCCCGGCGCCCTGCCTCGACCCGCGCGGGGGCACGCCGCGCTTCCGTGACGGGCCGGGCCATCACGTCGGCTTCCTCGGCCGGATCGTGCCCGACAAGGGTATCGAGTACCTGATCCGGGGCTTCCGAAGGGTCGCCGCGCCGGAGGATCGCCTGCTGCTCGCCGGCGAGTACGACACGGTGGCCGGCGGCAGCAACATCGCGCAGCTGCGCGCCATCGCCGCCGGCGACGACCGCATCCGCTTCCTCGGTCCGCTCGACCGGGCGGGGACGCGCGACCTCTACGCCTCGCTCGACACGTTCGCGCTCACCTCGGTCGCCGAATCCTTCGGCATCGTGCAGGCGGAGGCGATGATGTGCGGGCTGCCCGTGGTCGGCTCGGATCTCGCCGGCGGCCGGGTGCCCGTGCTCCAGACCGGCTTCGGGCGCCTCACGCGCCCGCGCGACGTGCCGGCGATCGCCGCCGCGCTCGTCGAGATGCGCACCTTCCCCGCCTTGGAGAAGGAGCGGCTCGCCGAGCTCGCCCGCGGCCTCTACGGCGCGGACGGCTGCATCGACCGCTACGCGGCGCTGCTCGCGCGCCTCTCCAAGGCCGCCGTCCTGCGAGAGGGCCGCGGCGCGCCCCTCGCCGTCGAGGAGCGGCGCTGAGGGCCGACCCCAGCTTCCTTCCGCCCACACGGGCGCACGAACACGAACGGGTGAGACCATGCGCGTGACCATCACCGGCGGTGCCGGCGTCCTCGGCCGGAACCTGATCGAGCGGCTCGTCGCCGACGGCCATCTCGTGACGAGCCTCGACCTCGCACCGATGCCGGAGGTGAAAAATTGCCGGCAAATCATCGGCGACATCCGCCACGAGGAGACCGTCCGCGAAGCGATCGACGGCGCCGAGGTGGTCGTGCACGGCGCGGCCGCCCTGCCGAGCTACAGGCCCGCGGACATCCGCTCGATCTCGGTGGGCGGCACGCGCACTGTGATGGCCGCCTGCGCCGCGGCCCGGATCGCCCGGGTGATCCACGTCTCGTCCTCGGCGGTCTACGGCCTGCCCGAGGTGGTGCCGACGACGGAGGCTCATCCGCGGGAGCGGGTCGACCCCTACAACATCGCCAAGATCGACGCCGAGCTGATCGTCGAGGGTCATCGCCGCGAGGGCATGTGCGTGCCGATCCTGCGGCCGAAGACCTTCCTCGGCCCTCATCGCCTGGGCATCTTCGCGATGCTGTTCGAGTGGGCGGACGAGGGCCACCACTTCCCGCTGATCGGCGGCGGCCGGTTCCGCAGCCAGATGCTCGACGTCGAGGACCTCGTCGACGCCACGCTCGCGGCGATGACCCTGCCCGATTCGGTGGTGAACGACGCCTTCAACATCGCGGCCACCGAATTCACGACGGTGCACGACGACTTCCAGGCGGTCCTCGACGCGGCCGGCCACGGCAAGCGCATCGTCGCGCTCCCGATCGGGCCGACGATCGGGGCGCTCAGGCTGCTCGAGATCCTGCGCGTCTCGCCGGTCTACAAGCGGCTGATCTACAAGCTCAGCCGCGACGCCTACGTGAGCACGGACCGCGCGCAGCGGGTGCTCGGCTTCGCGCCGCGGCACTCGAGCCGCGACGCGATCCTCAAGACGTTCCGCTGGTGGCGCGCGCAGAAGGCGGTGGCCGGCCACGAGGGCGCGAAGGCCGGGCGCACAAGCGGCCAGCCCTGGAAGCAGGGTGCGCTCGCCTTCGCCAAGAAGGTGTTCTGAGCCGGCCGCGCGTCGTACGAAGATCGGAACCACGACATGTCGAACCGCATCGTCCCCAACACGATCCTGGTCCTGTCGGGCCTCTGGCTCCTCTGGGCCGTCCTCCACGAGGCGCTCACCGGCCGCTTCTGGCTGTGGGTGATCCCCGGCATGGCCCCGCCGATCCTGTTCGCGGCGATCCCCGCGCTGCTCCTCCTGGCCGGCCTCTTCGCGAAGCGCCGGCGGCTGCCGGTCGTCGCGATCGCGCTCGCGGCCTTCGCGGTGTCGCACCAGTCGACCGGGATCAACTACCGGGCGCTCCTGCCCCGCGACGCGGCCGTCGCCTCTCCGGCCTCGATCCGCGTCGTGCAGATGAACACCGACTACTGGGGGCAGATGCGCGACGGGACCCTCACCGACCCGCGCGACCGGGACGCGATGCTCGCCTACCTGCGCGCGCTCGACGCCGACGTCTATCTCCTCCAGGAGCACATGCTGCGCGACGGCGATCTCGCCATCCCCGTCGACGACTTCTCCGACCTGGAGGCGGCGTTTCCCGAATACGCCTGGGCCAAGGCCGGCACGCTGCTGACGCTCTCGCGCCTGCCCATCGTGGCGCGGGCCGTCGTCAACGCGGACAGCGACTCCGACATCTTCCTGCCGCCCCCGCCCTACGCCCTGCGCGTGGACGTCCGGGCGGGCGACGCGGTGATGTCGACCTACAATGTCCACATGCCGGTGCAGCTGATCATCGAGGACGACTGGTTCGGCGCGCGCTTCTACACGGAGATCCGCCGGCGCCACTACATTCGCAAGGACGAGTTCGACGTACTCACCGCCGACGTCGCCGGGAACCCGAACCCCCTCGTCGTCGCGGGCGACTTCAACACGAGCCCGGCCATGGGCGACAACCGCCGGCTCCTCGCCGTCACCCGCGACGCGGCGGCGACGAGCGGCATCCTCTATCCCGCCACCTGGCGAGTCGGCGGCCAGCTGCCGAAGCTGTGGCGCAACGACTGGTTCCTCGTCGGCAATGCGATGCGGGTCGACCGCTTCCGCAGCCTCGATCCGGAGGGGAACTCGGATCATCTCGTGCAGGTGGTCGACATGACGGCCGGCGGCGGCTGACGCTCACCGTCGGCCACCGCGTCGGGTGAGCACCCGGCACATCCGGTCGATGGTGCGGCGGACCTCGGGGAGGTGGCGGTCGTCCTGGTGGGTGACGAGCCATTGCTCGTGGGCGAGTTCGGGAACCGTCTCGCCGACGCGCGCGAGCCGGGGCTCCGTGTCGCCGACGAAGGTCGGCAGGAGGGCGACGCCCTTGCCCGCGAGCGCGAGGTCCAGGCTGTTGCGCGGCGCGACGACCTCGCAGAGCGCGTTCGGGCCGATCGTGCGGTCGAGCCAGCGGGCGGACGGCGTGTCGGCGGCGACCTTGATCCAGAGATCCGGCGCGCCCGGCGCGGCGTAGGGCGCGAACTCGACGCGCGCGAGCCGGCGCCCGGCGAGCCCGTCCTCCGACGGCGGGCGGTTGCGGAAGCCGATCACCGCCTCCCGCCGTGAGATGTGCAGGATGTTCTCCGCCGCGATGAAGCGCAGCCGCACGTCGGCGGGTGTGCCGGTGATCTCGTCGAGCCGTCCGAGCAGCGCGAGCGTCGTCCAGGTGCCCGCCGAGACCTTCACCAGCGGGCGCGCGCCCGGATCGGGACGCGCGGTCAGCCGCTGGATGCGTGCCTCGACGTCGGCGAGGTCGTCCATGAGCTTGCGCCCGTCCGCGGTGGGCTCGTAGCCGCGCTCGTGACGCACGAACAGCTCGCGGCCGAGCGCGCGCTCGAGCGCGACCATGCGCCGCCCGAGCGTCGCGGGGCTCGTGCCCGTGAGCCGCGCCGCCGGCGAGAGGCCGCCCGCCCGCGCGACGGCGAGGAAGAGGTGGAGGTCGCTCCAGCCGGGATCCCCGTCGGCCATTCCGTCCCGCTCCGCTCTCGTGCGCGCTTTTCACCCGTGAAAAGGCCCGTTCAAACCATCGCGTTCAGATGCCGGCAAGAGGACGCTAGCTTGGGTGGCGGGTCAAGGGTGGGCGCACGTGGCGACAGGCGATCGGGGCGCCGATCACGGTGCGGCGATGCCCTCCGCCCCGACGGCCGCCACCCTCAAGAGGAGAACCTTCATGACGCAACGACCGGACGCCGAGGCGCACATGCCCACGGCTCCCCTCGGACGGGGCGGCCCCGTCGTCTCGCGCATGGCGCTCGGCACGATGACCTTCGGCGTCGAGACCGACGAGGCCGAGGCTCATCGCCAGCTCGACATGTTCGTCGACCACGGCGGCACCTTCATCGACACGGCCGACGTCTACGCCGGCGGCGGGTCGGAGGAGATCATCGGCCGCTGGGGCAGGGCGCGCGGCGGCATGGGCGATCTCGTCGTCGCCACCAAGGGCCGCTTCGGCCCGCCCGCGGGCAGCACCGGCGCCTCGCGCCGCGCGCTCGTGCGCTGCGTCGACGCCAGCCTGAGGCGGCTGCAGATCGAGGCGATCGACCTCTACTTCGTGCACGGCTGGGACAAGGACGTCGAGGTCGCCGAGACCCTGGCGACGCTGCGCGACCTCGTCGCCGCGGGCAAGATCCACCACGTCGCCTGGTCGAACCTGTCGGGATGGCAGCTCGAGCGGATCGTCACGACGGCGAGGCTCGGCGGCTACCCATCGCCGGTCTGCATCCAGCCGCACTACAACATGCTGGAGCGCGGCGCGGAGCTCGAGCTGATCCCCTGCGCGCTCGAGGCGGGCATCGGGCTCACCCCCTGGTCGCCGCTCGGCGGCGGCTGGCTCACCGGCAAGTACGGCGCGCAGAGCCGCCCGAGCGGCGCGACGCGGCTCGGCGAGGACCCCAACCGCGGCGTCGAGGCCTACGACCTGCGCAACACCGAGCGGACCTACGCGGTCCTCGACGCCGTGCGCACGATCGCCGAGCGCCACGGTCGGCCGATGTCGCACGTGGCGCTCGCCTGGCTGTTGTCGCGGCCCGGCGTCGCCTCGATCCTGCTCGGCGCGCGCACGACGACGCAGCTGAAGGAGAACCTCGACGCGGCCGACCTCGTGCTCGCGCCCGAGGACGTCCAGGCGCTCACCGCGGTCTCCGCCCGCGGCGTGCCGGCCTATCCCTACCAGTTCCTGCAGGACTGGGCGGGTGTCGACCACTGGGCGCGGCTCGGCACCTGATCGCCCGCGTCAGGCCGGCGGCACGACGCCGATCGTGAGCAGCAGGTTGGCGAACAGCCGCTGGTCGCCGGTGGCGATGGCGAGCGAGACGTGCGGATCGGCCGCTTCCTCGTAGAAGGGGAAGCGGCCGAAGGCGTCGAGGGCGACGCCGGGCATCAGCGCGCGGAACTGCGCGAAGATCTCGGGCTCGGGCCCCTCCTCGGGCACCATCACGGCGGCGGCCTCGATCGGGATCGTCTCGACGAGGACCGCGAGCACGTCCGTCACCGAGACGAGGCCGGGCGCGAGGTTGAGGCACACGAGGCTCGAGCCCGGCCCGCGCTTCGTCTTGAACGGGTAGTTCCCGTCGCAGAGCAGGACCTTCGAGCCGTGGCCGGACCGGGCGAGCTCGGCGAGGATGTCGGGGTGCTGCAGGCGGCCGTTGAGCATGGGGTGTTCCTCTCTCGGGGTGGGTGACGTCAGAGCCAGAGCGAAAGGGTGTCGAGCCGGCGGCAGACGCCGCAGGCGCCGGCGTCGAGCAGGGCGGCTTCGTCGCCGGGCCGCGCGTGTGCGCCGCCGAGGAAGCCCACGACGCGCATGCCCGCCGCGCACGCCGCGCGCACGCCGCGCAGGTTGTCCTCGACCACGAGGCAGTCGTCGGGCGCGACGCCGAGCGCGCGTGCCGCATGGCGGTAGAGATCCGGTGCGGGCTTGGGCCGCGCCACCATCTCGGCCGCGTAGACGTGCGGCGCGAAGAGATCGAGGAGGTCCGCCCGCGCGAGCGAGCGGCGCAGCCGGGCGAGCGGGCTGTTCGAGGCGACGGCGCGGGGCAGCGCGAGACCGGCCACCGCCGCGCGCACGCCGGGCATCGGCGCCGCGTGCGCCACGGCGGCGTCGACCGCAGCGATCACGCGGGCGTCGAGATCCTCGGGGAAGGTCGCGCCGCGCTCCGCCGCGAGCGCCGCCGCGCTGTCGCGGTGGTTCCAGCCGCGGAACCGCGCGACGTAGCCCGCGACGTCGAGCCCCGGGCAGGAGGCGGCGAGCACCTGCGCCACCGCGCGGTCGGCGGGGTGCTCGCTGTCGACGAGGACGCCGTCGCAGTCGAAGATCACCGCCCGCGTGCGGCTCATGCCCGCCTCCGGTCGCCCGCCGCCTGCGTGAGGAAGGGCACCTCGTCGAGCCGCGCGATGCGTGCCGTGGCGCCGGGGAAGTCGAGCTGCGCGGTCAGCGCGTGCGGCCAGGCGAGGACGGGGACGCCGGCGGCCCGTGCGGCGGCGACGCCGACGGGCGTGTCCTCGATCGCGAGGCAATCCCCCGGCGCGAGGCCGAGCCGCGCGCAGGCGGCGACGTACGGGTCGGGGGCGGGCTTCGTGCGGACGACGTCCTCGCGCGAGATGGTGAAGCGCAGGGCGGCGCCGATGCCGAGCGCGGCGACGTTGGCGTCGAGGA
Organism: Salinarimonas chemoclinalis; assembly: GCF_041514305.1. Lineage (NCBI taxonomy): Bacteria > Pseudomonadati > Pseudomonadota > Alphaproteobacteria > Hyphomicrobiales > Salinarimonadaceae > Salinarimonas > Salinarimonas chemoclinalis. The sequence goes on along the minus strand of NZ_JBGMWH010000004.1, from coordinate 260,896 downwards.
TGCGGCGCTCCGCGGTCGAGACGCAGGCCTGCGGCACGCCGCGCGCCGTGAGCGCGCCGACGGTCTCGATCACGCCCCGGCGCGCCATGCCGGCGTGCACGCCGGCGAGGTAGTGCGCCTCGACCTCGCCGATCCAGGCCTGGCGCGGGGTGTCGAGCCCGCGCTTACTCAGGTAGAGCCAGACCTCGGGAAGGCTGCGGCCGAGCAGCGCGACGTTCTCCTCCGGTGCGAGCGCGACGGGCGAGCGCGCCAGCGCGGCGCGAGCGGCCTCGTAGTGCAGGGGCTCGCTGTCGATGAGGACGCCGTCGACGTCCCAGATCACGGCGCGCGGGGCGAGGTCGGCGAGGGATGCGCGGTTCATGCGCTCCTCCGGGTGGCGAGGAGGGCGAGCGCCGCGGCGGGCGCCTGCGGGCCGGGATGGCCGCATTTCACGGCGGCGACGGCGGCGGCCCGGGCCATGCGCCCGGCGAGGTCGAGGCCTTCCAGCAGCGCCGCGACATAGCCCGCGTGGAAGGCGTCGCCCGCACCCGTCGTGTCGACGACGGTGCAGGGCGCGGCGGGGGTGCGCACGATCCGCTCGCCCTCGGCGCCGATCGCGCCCGCGGGTCCCATCGTCGCGACGACGACCCGCGGCCCCCGCGCCGCGAGGGTGCGCACGGCGTCCTCGGGCTCGTCGGTTCCCGCCATCGCGCACAGGACCGCGGCCGGCGCGATCAGGTCGGTCACGAGATCGAGGAGGCGCGCATCCTCCGGATCGCGGGTCTCGAGATCGCACACGACCGCGAGACCGCGGGCGCGGGCGAGCGCGGCGAGGCGCGTGAAGGCGTCGCGCTCGTAGCCGTCGCCGTAGAGCACCGCGACGCCCGCCAGCAGGTCCTCGCCCGTCGGCAGCGGCGCGGCGAGGAGCGCGGGATCGCGGCGCATCACGATCGTGCGCTGACCGCTCGCCCGGTCGACGATCACCGAGGCGGCGATGGTGCGCGCGGGGAGGGTGGGGGAGGCACGCGTGTCGATGCCGTCCGCCGCCATCGCCGCGCGGGTGAAGCGGCCCGCTTCGTCGTCGCCGAAGCGGCCGAGGAAGCGGGTGGGGACGCGAAGCCGCGCGAGCGTCGCCGCCGCGTTGGCGGCCTGGCCGCCGGCGTGGAGGCTCCACTCCTCGCAGAAGACCTTCTCGTCGAGCGCGAGCCCGTCCACGACCAGGACCTCGTCGGCGATGTTGTTGCCGACGACGAGGACGCCGTCGGCGAAGGCGTTTTCGGTCTCGCTCATGCGGTGGCTCCGAAGAAGGCGCCCCAGCGGGGCAGGACGACGCGGCTCTCGCCGACGTCGCTGTCGAATCCGTTGTCGCTCCCGTGACCCTCGGCGGCGACGAAGCGGCCGGGGAGAACGCCGCCCTCGCCGCCGAGGTCGAAGGCGCAGACCATCGCCGCGGCGCCGAGCCGCCGCTCGAAGGCGAGCACGCCCTCGGGCGCCTCGAGGAAGCGCATCTCGCCCCGGCGCAGCACGGCGTGCCGTCCGCGCCAATGCAAGAACCGGCGTATGCCGGCGAGCGCGGAGGTGGGATCGGCGCGCTGCGCGTCGACCGCGAGGGCGCGGTGCTCCTCGGGCACGGGGAGCCACGGCGTACCGGCGGTGAAGCCCGCGTGCGGCGCGCGCGCCTCCCAGGGCATCGGCGTGCGCGCGCCGTCGCGGCCCTTGTAGCTCGGCCAGAAGCGCCGGCCGTAGGGGTCCTGGAGATCCGCGAAGGCGATCTCGGCCTCGGGCAGGCCGAGCTCCTCGCCCTGGTAGAGGCACGACGAGCCGCGCAGGCTGGTGAGCAGCGCGACCAGCATGCGGGCGAAGGCGGGGTCTCGTCCCTGGGCGCCCCAGCGCGACTGGGCGCGTACCACGTCGTGGTTGGAGAAGGCCCAGCAGGGCCAGCCGCCGCGCACGGTCTTCGCCGCGTCGTCGAGGAGCGCGCGCAGGGTCGTCCTCTCGAAGGGGGCCGAGAGGAGCTCGAACGTGTAGCCCATGTGCAGGCGGTCCTCGCCCGTGGTGTAGAGCTCGAGCAGCGCGTGCGAGCCGTCCGCCGCGATCTCGGCCATCGTGGCGACGCTGGGCCGGTCGCCGATCGCCGCGCGGTAGGCGCGCAGGAAGTCGACGGTCTCGGGCCGCGTCTTGTCGTTCTCGTGGATCTGCATGTTGTAGGGGTTCGCCCGCGGAATGCCGTCGTCGCCCTTGGGCCGGGCGAGCAGCGCGCGCAGCTCCGCGTCCGGCCGCGCCGGGTTGTCCCGCAATTGCGGATCGTGGTGGAAGAAGTTGACGCTGTCGAGCCGGAAGCCGTCGACGCCGCGGTCGAGCCAGAAGCGCGAGACGTCGCACACCGCCGCCTGCACCTGCGGATGGAACAGGTTCAGCGACGGCTGCTCCGGCAGGAACTTGTGGAGGTAGTACTGCCGCCGCTCCGGGGACCAGGTCCAGGCGATGCCGCCGAAGAGCGAGAGCCAATTGTTCGGCGGCCCGCCGTCCGGGCGCGCGTCCGCCCAGACGTACCAGTCCGCCCTGGGATTATCGCGCGAGGCGCGGCTCTCCAGGAACCAGGGATGCGCGTCCGAGGTGTGGCACAGGATCTGGTCGATCAGGACCTTCAGCCCGAGCGCGTGGGCGCGCTCCACCACGCGGTCGAAGTCGGCGAGCGTGCCGAAGCGCGGGTCGACGCCGCACATGTCGGAGACGTCGTAGCCGAAGTCCCGCATCGGCGAAGGGAAGAACGGCGCGATCCAGATCGCGTCGACGCCGAGATCCGCGACGTGGTCGAGGCGCGCGGCGATGCCGGCGAGGTCGCCGAGCCCGTCGCCGTCGGCGTCCATGAAGCTGCGGGGGTAGATCTGGTAGACGACGGCGCCGCGCCACCAGTCGCCGTCGGTCTCGCGCTCGATCTGCGTGCTCATCGGAAGCTCTCCGTGCTGCCGCGGGCCCGTGCCGCGAGGGTCGCGTAGAGGTCGGCGGTGCGCCGGGCGATCGTCGGCCAGGCGCAGTCGCGTTCGACGAAGCGGCGCCCGGCGGCGCCGAGCCCGCGGGCGCGGGCGGGATCGACGAGAGCCTCGGCCAGCGCGTGGGCGAGGTCGCGGGCGAAGCCGTCCGGATCGGCGGGCGCCGCGCCGGCCGCGTCGAGCGCGAGGGGGACGAGCCAGCCGGTCTCGCCGCTGCGCACCTGCTCGGGATTGCCGCCCACCGCCCCGGCGACGACGGGCGTGCCGCAGGCCATCGCCTCGAGGACGACGATCGAGAAGGTCTCGTAGACCGACGGGCAGCAGACCACCGCGGCCCGCGCGTAGAGCGGCGCCAGCGCAGCGCCCGTGCGGCCCTCGATCCAGGCGACGCCGCCACGCTCCGCCCGCAGGTGCTCCGCCGCCTCGCGGTAGCGCGTCCGCAGCGCCGGCGTGTCGGCGCGACCCGCGCAGATCGCGAGCTGGACGTCGCCGGGGAGGTGCCGCATCGCGGCCAGCAGGTGCTCGAGCCCCTTCTGCTCGGTGAGCCGGCCCACGAAGAGGACGAAGGGGCGCGCGGGATCGAGCCCGTCGAGATCGCCCGCGATCGCGGCCCCCGCGCCCGGGTGGAAGACGCCCGCGTCGACGCCGTTGTGGATCACGTGGACGCGCTCAGGCGCGATACGCACGTGGCGCAGCACGTCGCGGCGCGCGGCCTCGGAGACGGCGACGACGGCGTCCGCGGCCTCGAGCGCCGTGCGCTCCATGTGCCCGGAGAGTGCGTAGGGGCCGGGCCCGAGCTGGTCGGCCTTCCAGGGGCGCATCGGCTCGAGCGAATGCGCGGTCGCGACGAGGGGGCGCCGCCACAGGAGCTTCGCCCACAGCCCCGCCGGGAGGACGTACCAGTCGTGCGCGTGCACCACCGCGCCCTCCGGCGGATCGGCGACCATGGCCGCGCAGCGCGCCAGCGCGTCGAGCGCGCGGCCGTGCGGGCTTCCGAGGTCGACGTCCGGCGGCAGCAGCGGGCCGGTGCCGCGCACGCGCAGATCGCCGCCTTCGATATCCTGCGCACCGAAGCAGCGCAGCTCGATCGGCGCGATCCCGGCGAGCGCCGCGGCGAGGTGCGTGACGTGGACGCCGGCGCCGCAATAGACGTCCGGCGGGTAGGTGCGCGAGAGGATCGTCGCGGCCGTCATCGGGCGCCCTCCCCGGCGCTCGGGTCGATCATCACCTTGAGCGCCGCGCCGGGCGGGGCGAGGCGCCGGTCGGCGATGTCGCATCCGAGCAGGGCCACGGCTTCGGGCAGGCGCGCGAGCGGCAGGCGGTGGGTGATCAGGGCCTCGGCGGGAACGGCGCCGGAGGCGAGGAGGGCGAGCGCCTGGGCGAAGGTGTTCTCGAGCGTGTCGATCGAGCCGAGCACGGCGAGCGAGCGGTCGGCGAGCGCACCGGCGTCGATCTCCACGGCATGCGGCCGCAGCCCGATGGCGAGCACCTGGCCGCCGCGGGCCATCAGCGCCATCAGCGGGCCGATCATCACGCTCGTCGTGTCCACCGCGACGTCGAGCGGGGTCGGGTCCGGCGCGAAGGCGGCGGCGGCCTCGTCGAGCGACGCGGCCACGCACCATCCGGCGGGGAGGACGTCGGCGGCGAGGCGGCGGCGCGCGTCGGAGCGCTCGACGAGGTGGCCGCGCACGCCGCGCGAGGCCAGCGCGTGGGCGTAGAGCACGCCGAGCGGTCCGGCGCCGACGACGGCCACGCGGTGGCCGAGGTGGAGCTCGAGCCGCGCGACGCCGGTGAGCGCGCAGCCGAGCGGCTCGGTGAGAGCGCCGGCCTCGTAGGAGAGCCCGTCCGGCAGGCGGTGCACGAAGCGCTCGTCGCAGGCGTAGAGCTCGGCGAAGGTGCCGTCGCGGCTCACACCCGCCTCGGTGCCGTGCTTGCGCTCGCAATGGTTCTGCCGGTTCGTGCGGCACATGCGGCAGAAGCCGCAATGGAAGGTGGGGTCGATCACGATGCGATCGCCCACGGCGACCGAGCGGACGCCCGCGCCGATCGCGACGACGTCGCCGGTCGATTCGTGGCCGAGCACGACGCCCGCCTGCGCGGCGTATGCGCCCGAGAGGATGCCGACGTCGGTGCCGCAGATGCCGGTGGCGCGCACGCGCACCAGCACCTCGCCGGGGCCGGGCGCGGCGGGGTCGGGGACGTCGCCGAGGGCGAGCGTCCAGGGGGCGAGGAAGCGGGCCGCCTTCATCGCGCCGCCTCCCCGGTCGCCGCGATGGCGGCGGAAAGCGTGTCGACGATCTCGACGAGGTCGTCGGGCGTCGCGACGAGGGGCGGGCGCACCTTCACGACGTTGCCGCGCCCGTAGCGCGAGCTGCGCACGATCAGCCGCCGCCGCTCCGCCTCCGCCAGGATGGCGTTGGTGCGGTCCGGGTCGGGCGCGCCGTCCGGCGTCTCGATCTCGACGCCCCACATGTAGCCGAGCCCGCGCACGTCGCCGACGCAGGCGTGGCGCTCGGCGAGCGGCGCGAGCAGCGCGCCGAGCAGCCGTCCGTTCTCGCGCACCTCGCCGAGCAGGCGCCCGTCGGCGAGGACGTCGAGCGTGGCGTTGGCGGCGGCGAGCGCGATCGGGTTCGCGCCCGAGGTGTAGGAGTGCTCGTAGGGCGCGAGCACGTCGAGCCGCGCCTCCATCAGCACCGCCGCGACGGGGATGCCGATGCCGCCGAGGCCCTTGGCGAGCGTCACCATCGCCGGCTCGAAGCCGAGCGCGTCGCAGGCGAACATGTGGCCGGTGCGGCCGATGCCGGTCTGGACCTCGTCGGCGACGAGGAGGATGTCGTGGGCGTCGCACACCCGCTTCAATGCCTCGAAGTAGCCCGGCGGGGGGACGATGTTCCCGCCGTTGCCGAGGATCGGCTCGACGATCATGCAGGCGGTGCGCCCATTGCCGCCGAACTCGAGGAAGTCGTGGATGCGCTCGACGCACATCAGCCCGCAGGAGGGGTAGGTCGCCCCGTAGAAGCAGCGGTGGCAGTAGGGCGCCGGCACCTTGAGCGAGACGTCCGCCGTCGCGACGGGGAAGCTCTCCTTGCGAAAGGCGTTGCCGGAGATCGCGGTGGTGAACAGCGTCTGCCCATGGTGCGACAGGAAGAGGCTGAGCACGCCGCTCTTCTGCGTCGCCTTCTGGGCGATGCGCACGGCGCACTCGTTGGCGGTCGAGCCGGTGAGGTCGCGCAGCCAGCCGCGGGTCATCCCGCCGGGGGCGAGCGCCACGAGGCGCTCGACGAGCCGCGCGCTCTCGGTGCGGGAGAAGGACGAGCCGAGGTGCGAGACCCGCGCGAGCTGGTCGAGGACGGGGGCGACGACCGCCTCGTTGTCGTAGCCGAGGGGGACGTTGAACGTCCCCGAGGCGGCGTCGATGAAGCGGGCGCCGTCGGCGCGGACGAGCCGGATCCCCTCGCCGTGGGTGAAGCCGAGAGCGGCGTGTTCGATCGGAGCGGTCATGCGGCCTCCTCGTGCCTCGCGGACGATCCGCGGTGGGGCGTGGAGTGGAAAATCGATTCAATTCCTGACATATTCCAGCTTATATTGTAGAAAATATCATACTGCCCGCCGAAGGTGCGAAGCTCCCCCTCTGCGAGACATTTCCCATGCGCATCGAGCGACCCTACCTGGCCGTCGTGGCGGTCTTCTTCTTCGAGGCTCTGGCCTTCTCCTCGTGGCTGCCGCGGCTGCCCGAGATCCGCGCGGCGCTCGGTCTCGACGAGGCGGCGCTCGGCGTCGTGCTGATGGGCATGCCCGCGGGCGCGCTCCTGATGATGCCGATCGCCGGCTTCCTCTCGACACGGCTCGACGTGCGCAGCCTCAACGCGGTGGGGATGACGATCCTGCTCGCCGCGACGGCGGCGCTGCCGCTCGCCGGCAGCGCGCAGGCGCTCTTCGCGATCCTGGTGATGGTGGGGCTCGGCACGGGCTCGATGGGGGTTGCGATGAATGCCGCCGGGCTCGCCGTGGAGAAGGCGCTCGGCCGCTCGATCCTGGCGCGTTGCCACGCCTTCTTCAGCATCGGCGTCGCCGCCGGCGGCGCGCTCGGCGGGCTCGCGGCGGCGCAGGGCGTGCCGCTCGCGGTGCAGACGCCTGCGCTCTCGGTCGCCATCGCGGCCTGCCTGCTCGTGCTGGCGCGTCCGCTGCCGCGGGAGCGCGAGGCGCGGGAGAGCGCGGGGCCGCGCTTCGCGCTCCCCACCCGGGCGCTGCTGCCGCCGGCGCTGATCGCCTTCTTCTGCCTGCTCTCGGAGGGCGCGGCGCTCGACTGGAGCGCGATCCACCTGCGCGACGGGCTCGGCGCGCAGGCGCTGGTCGGCGCCGGCGTCGTCGCCTTCGGGGGCGCGATGGCGCTCGCGCGCTTCTTCGGCGACGCGATCTCGAGCCGCCTCGGCACGGTGGCGACCGTCGCCTGGGGCGCCGTGCTCGCGGGCTGCGGGTTCGCCGCCGTCGCGCTCGCCCCGACGGCGCCCGTCGCGATCGTCGGCTTCGCGCTGGCGGGTCTCGGCATCGCCGGGATCGTGCCGATCGCCTTCCGCACGGCGGGTGCGACGCCGGGCCTGCCGCCCGGCGTCAGCGTCGCCGCGGTCTCCACCATCGGCTACGTGGGCTTTCTCGCCGGACCCTCCATCATGGGCTTCATCGGCGAGCTGGTCGGGCTCGCCGCCGCCTTCGGCGTCGTGGCCGCGGCGATGGCGATCGTGGCGGTTCTCTCCGCGCGCCTGCGCGTGCGCGAAGCCGGCGAGCCGGCGGAGCGCGCCGGCTCGTGAGCCGCCGGCATCAGCGCGACGCCGAAAGCGCGAACAGGATCTCCTTGTAGGCACCCTCGATCCGGGCGAGCCCGATGCGCAGCTCCTCGGCGACGAGCGCCTCGACCCGCGCGCCGTCGCGGTCGGCGACGCAGGCGCGCAGGGCACGCATGCGCGCGACGAGCGCGCGACGCTCGGCGAAGCTGCGGGCGCGCACGTCGATGCGCCGGCAGGTGCGGCTGCGTTCGAGACTCGCCGCCCCGGCCCGGGCGATGCCGCGCGAGGGCGCGTGCGCCATCAGCGCGTCGAGGCCGCGCAGCGACCCGGGAGGCGGGCGACCGGGCTCGGCAACGGCGCGGGCGCCCTCGGCGCCGAGGGCGCCGTCGGCCAGATGGACGAGCGTCAGCCACGCCACGCAGGCGATCGTGACGTAGTCGTCCTCGAGCGCGTCGAGCCGCACCTCGCCGACGAAGAAGCCGCCGTTGCGCCGATGCGTCACGATGCCTTCCGCCGCGAGCCGCGAGAGCGCCTCGCGGATGGGGACGGGGCTCATCGCCAGCTCCTCGGCGAGGACCGGCAGCGGCAGCCGCGCGCCGGGCGGCCAGCGCAGGTCGCCGATCGCCGCGCGCAGCGATCGATAGGCCGTCTCGGATCGTGATGGGGGCATTCTGCACCTGATCTGTGAAACCACCCGGAGTTGGGCGGCGAGATCAGGCGTTAATCTACCTTCGGGCGTATCTGCGGCCCTCCGCACGGTGAAATACGATCACCTCACGTAGAGACGTCCGGGACGATGCCTGTCTTGCGGGGCGAGACCGCGCCGACGTGCCGACGCGCTCCCGCGACGGCGCTCCCGCGACGGCGCCCCCCGACGGCGCCCCTCGACGGCGCCCCCCGGAGGACCTACGGATGCGCGTCGAGACGACGCTCGTGCCGGGAGACAGCCGATGACGACCGAAACGCCCGCCTTCGCCCCCGTCCGCTGGGGCGTGCTCGGCGCCTCGAAGATCGGGCGCGAGAAGGTGATCCCCGCGATGCGCGCGAGCCCGCTCTGCGACGTGGTGGCCATCGCCTCGCGCGATGCTGCCCGGGCGCGGGCGGAGGCCGACGCGCTCGGGATCGCGCGCGCCTACGGCTCCTACGAGGCGCTGATCGCGGACGACGATGTCGAGGCGATCTACATCCCGCTGCCGAACCATCTGCACGTGCCCTACACCCTGGCCGCCGTGCGGGCCGGCAAGCACGTGCTCTGCGAGAAGCCGATCGCGTGCACGGCGGAGGAGGCGCAGGCGCTGCGCGGCCTGCCGCCGGGACCGGTCGTGGCGGAGGCCTACATGATTCGGCACCATCCGCAGTGGCAGCGCGCCCGCGCCCTGATCGCGGAGGGGGCGATCGGCGCGCCGACGCACGTGCATGTTTCCTTCTCGTTCTTCAACCGCGACCCCGCGAACATCCGCAACCGGCTCGAGTACGGCGGCGGCGCGCTCCTCGACATCGGCGGCTACGCGATCATGTCGGCGCGCCTCCTCCTCGGCGCCGATCCGGTGCGCGCGCTCGCGGTGATCGACCGCGACCCGGACACGGGGGTCGACCGCGAGGTCGGCGGCCTCGTCGATCTCGGCGCCGGCCGCCGGCTCACCTTCGCGGTGGGGACCCAGCGCGCGCCCGGCCAATGGGTGCGCGTCGAGGGGAGCGAGGGCGACCTCGTGCTCGACGCGTTCCCGTTCAACGCGCGCGCCGACGTCGGCAACCGGATCGGGGTGGTGAGGGCCGGCGACGAGCGCATCGAGGAGATCGCACCAGCGGACCAGTACCGCCTCCAGGCGGAGGCCTTCTGCCGCGCCGTGCGGGGCGAGCCCGCCGCGCGCGATGCGCTCACGGGCGTCGACGGCGCGCTCCCGACGCTGCGCACGGTCGATGCGCTCTTCCGCTCGGAGCGCACGGGGGCGTTCGAGACGGTCGGGTGAGGCATCGCCGTGCGCTCAGGCGCGCGGCCCCGGTTCGCGCCGGCCGCGGACGAGCCGGCTCAGGCCCCGCCAGATCCCGACGAGGACCGGCAGGGCGAGGGCGAGCCAGATCTCGGCGACGACGACGCCCGCGAGTGCGCCGAGCGCCAGGAGCGCCATCGCCTCCCCGAGCGGCGCGCCGAGTGCCGAGAGCGCGGAGAGCGCCAGCGCCCCGAGCGTGGTTCCGAGCCGTACGACCAGGCGCCGGCCGCTGGCCAGGGCCAGGACGAGCGGCGCGATCAGCACGAGGGGGCTCGTCGCGACGTCGAGCCAATGGGCGAAGAGCGGGAGCACGGGCACGTCCGAGGCCCTCGATGGAAACGGGAGAGCCCCCGCGACAGGGCCGCGGGGGCTCGGAGGCGTCAGCCGATGCGCTCGGCGGGCGTGACCTCGACGGCGAGGGGCACCGGAATCGGCGCCTGCAGGGGCGCGGGCGCGGTGCGCGTCTTCCACAGGCTGAACAGGAAGCCCGCGGCGAGGAGCCCGAAGGTCACGCCGAGCGAGACCGGGGGGGGGAACTTCTCCCAGCCCATCAGGTCGGCGATGAAGATCTTCGAGCCGATGAACACCAGCACCGCCGAGAGCGCGTACTTGAGGTACTCGAACCGGTGCACCAGCGCCGACAGCATGAAGAACATCGCCCGAAGCCCCAGAATCGCGAAGATGTTGGAGGTGAAGACGATGAACGGGTCCGTGGTGATCGTGAAGATGGCCGGGATCGAATCCACCGCGAAGATCACGTCCGCGAGCTCGACGCACACGAGCGCCAGGAAGAGCGGCGTCGCGTACCAGGTGAGCCGGCCGGTCTTCGGATGCGGCAGGCGCAGCCAGAAGCGGTCCTTGTCCACGCGGTCCGTGACGTGGAAGCGCTTGCGCATGAACTTCAGGACGGCGTTGCTCTCGACGTCGTAGTGGTCGTCGCCGCCCGCCGACATCAGCATCTTGATGCCGGTGAAGATCAGGAATGCGGCGAAGAGGTAGAGGATCCAGTGGAACTGGGCGACGAGCCCGGCGCCCAGCCCGATCATGATGCCCCGCAGCACGATGACGCCCAGGATGCCCCAGAACAGGATCCTGTGCTGATAGGCGCGCGGGATGCCGAAATACGCCAGGATGACGCCGATGACGAAGACGTTGTCCATCGAGAGGCTTTTCTCGACGGCGTAGCCCGTCAGGTACTGCATGCCCGAAACGGGGCCGAGATACCACCAGACGAAGCCGCCGTAGGAGAGGCCGAGACCGATGTAGAACAGCGAGAGGAGGATGCTCTCGCGCAGCTCGATCTCGTGGGCCTTCCTGTGGAGGACGCCGAGATCGAAGGCGAGGATGAGGCCGACGACGCCGATGAAGGCGAGCCAAAGCCAAGTGGGCTTGCCGAGAAACTCGGCAGCCAGGAACGTGAGCTCCATATGTGGGGGTGACCGGCGCCGACGAGCCGATGCGAGGATCCGACATCGCGGGATGGTCGGCACGTTCCGCCAGAGGGGCCCGGATCCTGGTTGCACGCTCTTCTCTCACGAAACCCCGTTTCGCACAAGGGACATGCGCGTGCGTCACGCGGGGCGCGGCCGCAGCGCCGCGAGCACCGCGAGGGTCACCGCGCTGCCGGCCGCCTCCGCACCGTCCGTCGGCGCCGTCAGCGTGACCTCGACCCTCAGCCGCCCGAGATCGGTCGTCGAGAACCGGACGCCGGGCTCACCCTCCCACAGCGCTCCGCCGGCGCGCGCCTCTCCGAGCGCGGCGTCCACGGCGGCGCGCAGCGCGCCGGGCGCGAGATCGGGCGGATCGACGACCACGGACGTGGTGGCGACGATCCGCGCGCGAAGGGCGGACAGCCGCCGGATCGGCGTCGACAGGAAGACGCTGTTGGGCACGGTCACCATCTCGCCCGTGCGCTGGAACGCGCCCGAGCCCGCGGCGAAGGCGTCGATGCGCGTCGCCAGCATGTCGTGGTCGACCACCTCGCCGCGGATCTGGCCGATCTCGACCCAGTCCCCCACCGAGAACGGCCGGCTCGAGGCGCGCAGCAGCGCGCCGGAGAGGCATGCGATCAGCTCCTTCGTCGCCACGACGAGCGCCACCGCGACGGCGGTGAGCGAAAGGGCGAAGGTGCGCAACTGCGGCGCCCAGATCAGCGCGAGCCCGACGAGGAGCAGGATCAGCGTGCCGTTCTTCACCGCCGAGATCGAGCGCCGGCGCACGTGATCGGGCATCCCCTCCCGCGCCCGCACGAAGCGGATCGCGAGGATGCGCACGACCAGGAGGCCGGCGAGGAGCAGCGCCGAGGCGACGACGTCGAGGGAGAGGAACTGGACGAGTTCGGGGGGCATGGATGGGGCACGCTTCAGGCGGTGATCTCGATCGCGTTGCCGTCGGTATCGGCGATGATCGCCTCGTAGAACCCGTCGCCCGTCCAGCGGGGCTCTGCGAGGAGGCGATCCTCCCGAGCCAGGCGCTCTGCGAGGGCGTCGACGGCCTCGTTCGATCCGAGCGAGACCGCGATGTGGGCCAGTCCGACACGCTCCTCGTCCGTCGGCGCCACGGCGGGGTCGATCCAGGGCGCGCTCATCAGCTCGACGGTGACGTCGCCGCCGAGCCGCAGGAAGCGCGAGCGGAAGCCGGGGCGGCGCGCGCTCTCGTAGAGCGGGCCGACCTCGGCGCCGAGCACGTCCTCCCAGAAGGCGGCGAGGCGCTCCAGATCCGCGGTCCAGAAGGCGACGTGCGCGATGCGGGCGCGGGCCGTTCCGTCGCCGCTCACGGCGAGCCCCCCGGTCCCGCATGCTCCGCGCGCAGGGCGGCGACGTCGTGCCCGGCGTCGGCGAGCTTCGCCTCGGCGCGGCCGCGGATCGCGCCGGCGAGCGCGCGCAGCGTGGCATCGTGGGCGCAGGGGTCGTCCATCTTGGTCCAGACGAGGCCGAGCTCGACGGGCTCCCAGGTGTCGAGGTCGGCGAGATTGTGCTGAAACTGTACCTCGAGGTGGTCGAGTGCGCGGGCGAAGCGCGCCTCCGGCGTCACCCCGTCCTCGAACTCGCGCCAGGCGGCCCCGATCCGCGCGCCGAGATCCGCGGGGAGCCGCGCGCAGATGCGCGCCATCGCGGCGGCCTCGGCCCGAGCCTTCGCGTCCTTGCGCGCGCTCTTCTCGAAGAAGGGGATGTCGCCGACCTCCGTCTCGGCGATGTCGTGGACGATCACGAGCTCGATGGCGCGCGCGACGTCCACCGGATGCTCGAGCCGCGACCCGAGGGAGAGCGCCATCAGCGCCATCATCCAGGTATGCTCGGCCACGCTCTCCCGGCGCCCGTCGGAGAGCCAGGAATGGCGCAGCTCCGTCTTCAGCCGCTCGGCGAGGACGAGGAAGTCGAGGATGGCGGCGAGGTCGTGGTCGGTCGTGGTCATGGGGTCGGCGTCCATGGAATCTCCGTCGGCGCTCGGCACGCGCGGAGACTAGGGGCTTCCCGCCCGCCGTTCCAGCCCGCTCGTCGCCCGCCCCGCCCGCTCACCCCCGCCCCAGCTCCGCCTCCATCGCCTCGCGCATGACGAACTTCTGCGGCTTGCCGGTGACCGTCATCGGCAGGGCGTCCACGAAGCGGATGTGGCGGGGGATCTTGTAGTGGGCGATCTGCCCCGCGCAGAAGGCGCGGATCTCCTCCTCGGTCGCGGCCTGGCCGGGCTGGAGCACGATCCAGGCGGCGAGCTCCTCGCCGTACTTCGCGTCCGCCACGCCGAAGACCTGCACCTGCGCCACCTTGGGGTGGCGATAGAGGAACTCCTCGACCTCGCGGGGATAGATATTCTCGCCCCCGCGGATGACCATGTCCTTCACCCGCCCGACGATCTCGCAATAGCCGCGCGCGTCGATCGTGGCGAGGTCGCCGGTGTGCATCCAGCCGCCGGCGTCGATCGCCTCGCGGGTGCGCGCCTCGTCGTTCCAGTAGCCGCGCATCACCGAGTAGCCGCGCGTGCACAGCTCGCCGCGCTCGCCGACGCCCACCGTGCGCCCCTCGGCGTCGACGATCTTGACCTCGACGTGGGGGTGGACCCGTCCCACCGTCGAGACGCGCTCCTCGAGCCCGTCGTCGACGCTCGACTGGAAGGAGATCGGGCTCGTCTCGGTCATGCCGTAGCCGATCGTCACCTGCGGCATGTTGAGGTCGCGCACCACCCGGCGCATCACCTCGATCGGGCAGGGCGCGCCGGCCATCATGCCGGTGCGCAGGCTGCGGTAGTCGAAGCGCGCGAAGTCCGGGTGGTCGAGCATGGCGACGAACATGGTCGGCACGCCGTAGCAGGCCGTGCAGCGCTCCTCGGAGAGGGCGCGCAGGGTGGCGAGCGGCTCGAACGCCTCGGAGGGAAAGACCATCGACGCGCCGACGCTCGCGCAGGCGAGCGTGCCGAGCACCATGCCGAAGCAATGGTAGAGCGGCACCGGGATGCACAGCCGGTCGGTCTCGTCGAGCCGCATGGTCCGCGCGGTGAAGCCCGCGTTGTTGACGATGTTGTAGTGGGTGAGCGTCGCGCCCTTGGGCGACCCGGTGGTGCCGCTCGTGAACTGGATGTTGATCGGCTCGTCCGGGTCGAGGTCGCGACTGATCGCGTCGAGCCGCAGGCGGTGGCCGGGCCCGCCCAGCGTGCAGGCCTCCTCGAAGCCGAGCATGCCGGACGTGTGCTCGTCACCCGGTTCCGACCCGCCCATGCGGATGACGACGCGCAGCTGCGGCAGGCGCCCCGCGCGCAGGGCGCCCGGCGGGCAGGTCCCGAGTTCCGGCACGAGCGAGCGGATCATCGCCAGGTAGTCCGACGACTTGAAGCGCGCGGCCGTGATCAGCGCCTTGCAGCCCGCCGTCTCCAGCGCGTATTCCAGCTCGGCGACGCGGTAGGCCGGGTTGATCGTCACGAGCACGACGCCGATCCGGGCCGTCGCGAACTGCGTGATCAGCCATTCCGGGCGGTTGGGCGACCAGATCGCCAGGCGGTCGCCCCGCGCGAGGCCGAGCGCGAGGAGCCCGCTCGCCAGCCGGTCCACGGCCTCGCCGAAGGCGGACCAGGTGAAGCGCGTACCGTGCTCGCGGAACACCGCCGCCTCGCGCGATCCGTGGCGGGCGATCGTCTCGGCGAGCACCTGCGGTATGGTCGCGCGGCGCAGCGGCATCGAGCGATCCCCCGAGACGTAGGCGCGCCCGTCGACGGGGGCGATCACGGCACCCGCGGTCTCGCGCTGCGCGTCGAAGAGGGATACGCCCAGGGCGCGGGCCATCGATTCGC
Source organism: Salinarimonas chemoclinalis (assembly GCF_041514305.1). Classification (NCBI taxonomy): domain Bacteria; kingdom Pseudomonadati; phylum Pseudomonadota; class Alphaproteobacteria; order Hyphomicrobiales; family Salinarimonadaceae; genus Salinarimonas; species Salinarimonas chemoclinalis. The sequence continues at coordinate 245,869 of NZ_JBGMWH010000004.1, read as the reverse complement.
TCAAGGACGACATCGGCGCCTCCTCACATGGCCCGCCAGTCGCCGAGCGCCTCGAAGGCCCCGGCCGCGCGGTAGATCGTGCTCTCCTCGAAGTGGCGCCCGACGATCATCATGCCCACCGGCAGCCCCTGGACGAGCCCGCACGGCACGCTCATCGCCGGATGCCCGCTGGCGTCGAAGGGGGCGGTGTTGGCGATCGCCTCGAAGGCCCGCTGGGTGACGACCGCGAGCGGATCGTCCGGCGCCGGGATCGGCCGGGCGGTGATCGGCGTCGTCGGCATCACGAGGAGGTCCCAGCGCGTGAGCGCCTCGTCGTAGTCGTCCCGCAGCTTGCGGCTGAGGTTCTGCGCCTTGGCGTAGAAATGGCCGCGGTAGCGCTCGAGCATCCATTGCCCCACGAACATCGAGATCTTGAGGGTCTTGGAGAGCTCGTCGGCGCGGCTGCGCCAATTGGCGTGCCAGTCGAGCAGGCTCGTCGTGTAGAGCCCCTTCCAGCCGGTGGCGAAGCCGTTGCCGTGCATCATGATGTCGACGAGCCCCTCGAGCGCGATCGGCGTCCAGATCGCCGGGCCGAGGCGATGCGCGGGCACCCGCACGTCCTCCACCGTGGCGCCGAGCGCGCGGAAGCGCTCGGCGGCGCGGCGCACCGTCGCGTCCACCTCCGGGTCGGAATTGGCGTGGCCGAACCCCTCCTCGACGATGCCGATGCGCAGGCCCGACACGCCCTGGCGCACGGCCTGGGTGTAGCGGTCGACCCGCGGCGCGGCCTGGCGCGGGTCGAGCCCGTCGGCGCCGGCGATGACCTCGAGCAGCAGCGCGTTGTCGCGCACGCTCGCCGTCATCGGCCCGGCGTGGTCGATCGTGGGCTCGATCGGCATGATGCCCGTGTAGGGCACGAGCCCGTGGGTCGGCTTCATGCCGTAGCAGCCGCAATACGAGGCCGGGATGCGGATGGAGCCACCCTGGTCCCCGCCGATCGCCATCTCGACCTCGCCCGCCCCGACGAGCGCCCCCGATCCCGATGAGGAGCCGCCGGCCATGTGGCCGATCCGGTAGGGGTTGTGCACCGGCCCCGTCGCGTTGGTGTGGCTTCCCGCCGAGAGGCAGAAGTACTCGCAATGCGCCTTGCCGACGATGGTCCCGCCCGCGTCGAGGATGCGCGTGACGACGGTCGCGTCGATGTCGGGCGTGTAGCCCTCGAGCGTCGAGGCGCCGTTCATCATCGGCACGCCGGCGAGGCAGACGTTGTCCTTGAGCACGACGCGCCGCCCCTCGAGCGGGCCGGTCGCCGCGCCGCGCACCTCGCTCTTGTAGTACCACGCGTTGAGCGGGTTCTCGGCCCCGGTGGGGCGGTAGCCGGGCGTGCGCGGGTACTTGACCTTCGGCAGGTGGTCGGGGAGCCGGTCGATCTCGTCGTAGGCCTTGAACGTGCCCTCCATGATCGCGAGGTAGTCCATGAGCTCGCGGTCGCTCATGGACATGTGCAGGCCGGCGACGAGGTCGCGCATCTGCTCGAGGGTCGGGCGTCTGACGGTCATGAAGGCCTCCGAGGCCTGTGCGAGGGCCGGCGCGAGGGCCGGCGGTGCCTGGTGGGAGCGCTCGCCGCGCGCGCGTGCGAGATCCGCGGCGGCGGCGCCGCCGGGCGCGGCGACGGGCACGCCGTGGACGATCTCGCGAACCCCGCCCGCGGGCGCGCCGGCTCGGGTGCGCCGGGGGCCGCCGAAGCCGAGGAAGGCCTCGATGCGGGCGGGATCGGCGAGGGCGGCGGCGTCGAGCTCGGCGGTGATGCGGCCGCGCTCGAGGATCAGCACCCGGTCCGCGAGCGTCGTGATGAACTCGAAATTCTGCTCGATCAGCAGGATGGTGAGCCCGCGCTCCGTCCGCAGCCGGCCGAGCGTCTCCTCGATCTCCTCGATGATGCTCGGCTGGATGCCCTCCGTCGGTTCGTCGAGCAGGAGCAGCCACGGCTCGGCCACGAGCCCGCGCGCGAGCGCCAGCAGCTGCTGCTCGCCGCCCGAGAGCGCGCCGCCCATGCGATCGAGGAGCCGCTCGAGGCGCGGGAACAGGGCGAGCGCCGCCTCCAGCGCCTCCTCCTCCGTGCGCCCGCCGTCGGCGTGGAAGGCGAGCCGCAGGTTGTCGCGCACGGTGAGCTGCGGGAAGATCCCGCGTCCCTGCGGGATGTAGCCGAGCCCGCGCTGCGCGCGGTCGTGCGGGCGCAGCCGCTCGATCGGCTCGCCGTCGAGCACGATCGTCCCCGCCCGCGCCGGCAGGTAGCCCATGATCGTCTTGAGCAGCGTCGACTTGCCCATGCCGTTGTGGCCGAGGACGCCGACGATCTCGCCGTGGCCGACCGTGAGGTCGATCCCGTGCAGCACCGGGATGCGGCCGTAGCCGGCGGCGAGCGACGTGACGACGAGCGCGTTCGTATCGTCCATCGTCAGCCCTTGCGCCCGAGGTAGACGTCGCGCACGCGCCGGTCGCGCATGACGTCCTCCACCGGCCCCTCCACCAGGATGCGCCCCTGCGAGAAGACGGTGACGACGCTCGCGATGGTGCGGATGAACTGCATGTCGTGCTCGACGATGACGATCGCCGCCTCGCGCGCGAGCGCGCCGATGATCTCGGCGAGTCGCCCGACCTCCTCGGAGGTGAGGCCCGCCGCCGGCTCGTCGAGCAGGATGAGCGTCGGCGCGGCGGCGACGACGATGGCGAGCTCGACGCGCTGGCGCTCGCCGTGGGACAGCCGGCCCACCGTGGCGCGTGCGATGTCGCCGAGCGCGAGGCGCTCGATCGCCGCATCGGTCGCCGCGCGCGCCGCCGCCGTGCCGTGGCCGCGATGGGCGGAGAGCCAGACGTTCTCGCGCACGCTGAGACCGTCCATGACGCTCGGCACCTGGGTCTTGACGCCCACCCCGAGCCGCGCCACGGCGTGCGGATCCCAGCCGGTGGTCTCCTCCTCGCCGATGCGGATCTCGCCGGCGGTGGGCCTCAGCTGCCCGGTCAGGCACTTGAAGAAGGTGCTCTTGCCCGCGCCGTTCGGGCCGATCAGGCAGCGCAGCTCGCGCCGGCCGAGCGTGAAGTCGACGCCGTCGACGGCGGCGACCCCGCCGAAGGTCATGGTCAGGCCGCGGGTCTCGAGAGCGCTAGGCACGATCGGGGCTCCGCAGCCGATGCGCCGCGCGCGGACGGCCCCGCGCCCGGCGGGCGCGGCGCGGCGCGCGCGCCCAGGCGGCGGCGAGCACGCCGGCGATGCCGCGCGGCATCAGGAGGACGGAGAGGACCAGGATGGCGCCGAGAATCAGCGTGTTGTCGATGACCGATTGCTGGCCGAGCAGGAACTTGGCGTAGCCGAGCACCACGGCGCCGATGATCGGCCCCGCCAGCGTGCCGAGCCCGCCCACGATGCACCAGACGATGATCTCGGCCGATTGGGCCAGCGAGAACAGGCCCGGCGTCACGATCTCCGCCCAGCAGGCGTAGAGCACGCCGGCGAGACCGGCGATCCCGCCGCCGACGGCGAACAGCACCGTCTTGCGCAGGCGCGCGTCGTAGCCCATCAGCTCGGCCCGCCCCTCGTTCTCCCGGATCGCCACGGCGACGCGGCCGAAGGGGCTGGCGAGCAGCCAGCGCACGAGGCCGTACACGAGGAGCAGCGCGCCGGCGCAGACGGCGTAGAAGGCGCCGTCGTAGATCTCCCAGCGCGGATGGCCCGGCACGTTGAGGATCGGGAAGCCGGGGATGCCGTTGAAGCCGCCGAGCCGCGCCTCGCCGACGGCGAAGGCCGGCCCGGCCGTCGCGTTCATGAAGCGGAAGAAGATCAGCGTCACGACGAGGGTGACGACCCCGAGATAGACGTCGGACAGCCGGCCGTAGAACATCACCGCGCCGAGCGCGAAGGCGAAGGCGAAGGGCACCGCGATGCCGAGCAGGACCGGCAGCGTGCTCTCGCCGATGTTGATGGCGGCCACGGCGTAGGTGTAGGCGCCCAGCCCGTAGAAGGCCGCCTGGCCGAAGCAGAGGATGCCGCCGAAGCCCCAGATCAGCCCGAGGCTCAGCGCCAGGATGGCGTAGATGACCAGCACCGAGAGCGTGTAGGTCTCGGCCACGAGGGGCGCGAGCGCGAGGACGGCGGCGCCGGCCGCCAGCGCGAGGAGCGTGCCGCGCAGCTGGGGGCGAGCGCTCACGTCGCCCTCCGGAAGAAGCGTCCGGTGATGCCCTGCGGCAGGAGCCGCAGCAGGACGAGGGCGGTCACGAGGAGCGCGACCTCGCCCACCACCGGACGCGTGGCGAAGGTGAAGGCCTGCGAGACGACGCCGAGGATCGTCGCGCTCGACACGATGCCGACGATGAGCGACGCCCCGCCGGTGATCACCGTGATGAAGGCCTCCGCCACGTAGCCCGACCCCGTCATCGGCACGAGGCCGACGAGCGGGGCGAGGACGCCGCCCGCGAGCCCCGTGAGCGCCGAGCCGGCGAAGAAGGTCGCCATGTAGACGCGGTCGGGGTCGTAGCCCAGCGCCGCGGCCATGTCGGCGCGCTGCATCGTGCCGCGCGCGACGAGGCCGAGGCGCGTGAACCGCAGCACCGCCCACATCGACGCGAGCAGCACCAGGGTGACGACGACGACGAAGAGGTTGTAGCCGTTGACCTGGTAGGCGCCCATCGCGAAGCCGGAGATCGGCGGCGAGATGCCGGCGGTGGTGTTGCCGAAGACCATCGTCGCGAGTCCGACGAGGACGAGGCTCAGCCCCCATGTCGCCAGCATCGTGTCCACGAGCCGTCCGTACAGCACGCGGATCACGAGACGCTCGACGACGAGCCCGACGAGCCCGACCGTCAGGGGCGCGACGACGAGCATCGCGACCCAGACGTTCATCCCCGCGTTGGCGGAGACGATGGTGGCGTAGCCGCCGATCATCATGAACTCGCCGTGGGCGAGGTTGATCACCCGCATCATGCCGAAGATCACGGCGAGCCCGGCGCTGATCAGGATCAGCGAGGCCACCGAATACACCACCTCGATCGCGATCACGCCCGCCAGATCCAAGGTCACCTCTCCCCACGACGCCGCGTAGAAGCGGACGGGTTCTAGATCTCGATCTCGTACTGCGTGACGTCGTCGGGGTTCGCCTCGAGGTCGCACACGGACTGCGTGTCGATCGGCGGGCGCTGCTCGAACGTCTCGAGGATCACCGCGCCGCCGTCGCGGAACTCCATCAGGTGGACGTCGAGGATGGCGTGGTGCGTCTTCGGGTCGACGACGACGGTGCCGCCGGGGCCCTCGATCGCCATGCCGCTCTCGATCGCCTCGATCAGCGGCATGCGCGCGACGGTGCCGGCGCGGCGCACCGCCTCGGCCCAGAGCTTGACGCCCTGGTAGTTCGAGACCGCGAGCTCGTTGACGAGCCCGGTGTCCCCGTAGGCGGCGCCCCAGGCCTCGAGGAAGGCGCGGTTCGTCGGCGAGTCGAGCTCCGGCGCGTAGTTGTAGGCGACGAGGATGCCGTCTGCCTCCGGCCCGAGGATGCGGTGCTCGTTGCCGACCCCCAGCGTCGTCGAGGCCATCGGGATGCGGTCCTTCATGCCCGCCGCCGCCCATTGGCGGTAGAAGGACAGGTGCGCCCCGCCGACCAGCGCCGAGAGCACGATGTCCGGCGCCGCGGTCTGGATCCTCGCGATGGTCGAGCCGAAGTCGGACACGTCGAGGGGGAAGAAGTCGGTCTCGACCACCTCGCCGCCCGCCTCCTCCGCGAACTTGCGCATCCAGCGCGCGGTGATCTGGCCGTAATTGTAGTCGGCCGCGAGGATGTAGATCCGCGTGCCCCAACGCTCGATCGCCGCGGGCACGAGCACGGCGACCTGCTGTGCCGGCGTCACGCCGGTGACGACGACGTTGCGGTCGCAGACGCCGCCCTCGTAGAGCACGTTGTAGAAATAGGGGATCTCGGCGCGCCGCAGGATCGGCCGGATCGCCTCCCGCGAGGCGGACAGGATGCCGCCGTGGACCACGTCGACGCGGTCGCGGCGGGCGAGCTGCTGGGCGTATTGCGTGTAGAGCGCGATGTCGGACTGCGTGTCGTAGCCCGTCACCTCGACGGGACGGTCGAGCAGGCCGCCGCTCTCGTTGATCTCGGCGACCGCGAGCCGCAGCGCCATGTCCATGGGCCTGCCGTAGCCGTCGAAGATGCCCGAGACGTCGAGCACCGAGCCGAGCCTGATCGGGTCGGCCGCGGCGGCGCGGCCGACGAGCGCCGGGCTCGCGAGCGCGCCGAGCGCCAGGGCCGATCCCCCCTTCAGAAAGTCGCGCTTGTTCAGGGCCATCGGGTCCTCCGTCCTTGCGGGCCTCGCTTCCGCCCGTGTTGCTCGATCAGCTCTTGCCCGCACGCGATGCGGCGGCGGCGCGGCCGGCCGCGTCCGCGGTGCGGCCGGCGAGCTGGGCGTCGAAGTCGAGCCCGATCTCGTCGCCGATCTTCTTCATCAGCGGCAGCTGCACCGACATGCCCAGGATCGAGTCGAGCGCCTGGCTGAACGGCGAACTCGCGCCGCCGTCCCCGTGGCCGCCGCCCTGGCCCAGGCCCGCGATCTGATTGATGCGGATCGACTCGATCTTCTCCACCGGCTTCATCATCTGCGCCATGATCTCCGGCAGGCGGTCGAGCTTGTGGGTGTCGAGGCGCGCGCGCAGGAGCGGCTCGCTCTGCAGGTTCTCCGCCTCGATCTGCGCCTTGCGCCCCGCGGCCTCGGCGACGAGCCGGTCGCGCTCGGCGGCGCCCTTGACCGCGGTCGCCTCCGCGTCCGCCCTGGCGAGCGAGAGCATCGAGGCGACCTGGGCCTTCACCCTGGTGTCGTCGATCTCGGCTTCACGCAGCGCCTGGAGCGCGGCGAGGCGGCGGGTGCGCTCGGCGGCGGCGATCTCGCGCGTGGTCTGGACCGACTCCTGCGCCTCCACCACGGCGGCCCGGGCCGCCTCGGCCTTGGCCTGCTCGGCGGTCTCGACGCCCTTCTTGCCGGCGACCGCGATGGCGTTGTCGAGCTTGTGGATCTCGAGCTCGGCGAGCGCCTCCGATTCGCGCTTGCGCAGATGCAGGTCGCGCTCGATCTCGGCCTGCTTGACCTCGCGGTCGGCCTCGATCTTCGCCTCCTCCTCGATGCGCTCCGCCTGCAGGCGCCCGGCGGTGACGTCCGTCTGCGCGCGCATGCGCTGGCGCTCGAGGTCGACACGCTTGGCGATCTCGGCCTCCTCCTGCTCCCGCTCGATGGCGAGGCGCTCCTTGGCCTGCGCGAGCTGGCGCCGGCGAATGGCGATGTCGGTCTGGGCCTCGACCTCGATTCGGGCCCGGCGGTTCTCGGCGACGACTTCGGCGAGGCGGCGCATGCCCACCGCGTCGAAGGCGTTGCCGTCGTCGAGTGCCGAGAACGGCGTCTGGTCGAGGCGCACCAGCGAGACCGATTCGACGAGGAGGCCCGAGCGGCCGAGCACCGCCCCCAGCCGCTCCGCGACTGCGGCGGAGAGCCCGGCGCGGTCCTCGTGCAGCGCATCGAGGGTGCGGCGCGCGACCTCGGCCTGGACGGCGTCGATCAGCTTGCCCTCGACGAGGACCTGGAGCTCGTCGTCGCGGAAGGCCTTGGCGCCGAGCGACTGCGCCGCGGTGGCGATGCCGTCGGGCGTCGGGTCGACACGGACGTGGAACTCCATCGCGAGGTCGACGCGCAGGCGATCCCCCGAGATCAGCGCCTTCGCGCCGGTCCGCTCCACGGTCAACCGCGTCGAGCGCATGCTGACGCGGTCGACACGGTGCAGGATCGGCAGCGCCAGCGCACCGCCGTCGATCACCACCTTCCGCCCGCCGGCGCCGGTGCGCACCAGGGCGACGTCGCGCGAGGACTTGACGTACCATCGGCCGAGGGCGAGCACGGCGAGCGCCGCGACGACGAGGGCGACGACGAGAGCGAGGAACCAGCCCACGCGGATCTCCCGGACGTTCGGGACGGCCCGCGTCGGACGGGCTCCTCCCAGGCGGAAAGCGTCCCGAATCCGTAGCCCAGATTATTTTCCGTTTCAAGCAATAATTTTCCAATTCAAGCAACGAGACCTCCCGCCCCATTGGGGCGGGGACGGCGAGCGCAGCGAGCCAGGGGGCGGGGTCGCCCGGCTCGACGCGTGCCTGTTTCGGCTGTCGCCGAAGGCGCCTGCGGCGCACCCCCTCCGTCGAAGGCGCCTGCGGCGCACCCCCTCCGTCGAAGGCGCCTGCGGCGCACCCCCTCCGTCTCGTCGGCTTCGCCGCCGATCCACCTCCCCCGATGGGGGAGGAGCTTGTCCCGCCCCATTGGGGCGGGGACGATCCGCGCAGCGGATCAGGGGCGGGGTCCCGCGGCTCGACCTGCGAGGTCTCCGCCCCGCCGCCCCTCGCCGCTCAGGTCAACCGGGCGAGGACCGAGAAGCGCAGGCCGTCGGCGCGGGCGAGGTAGGTGGGGTTCTCCTTGCGTTCGTTGGAGTGGAACACCCCGCCACGGGCGCTCTCGTAGCGCACCGGCGTGCGCGGGCCGCGTTGGCGCAGGTTCGCGAGCGCCGCGAAGAAGCTCAGCCCCTCGTACATCGACTGCCCGAGCGAGTTCAGCGCCGGGGCGACGTCGTGGTGGAGCGAGTGGTAGCGCTCGCGGAAGGACTGGTTGCGCTCGGTCTCCAGCCCGGCGAAGTAGGCGGCGGAGACGAACAGGCGCTCGGTGTGCTCGGCCCCCGTCGCCATCAGCACGTTCTCCTCGATGGCGGTGGAGAAGCGGAACATGCGCCGGTGCAGGTCGTGCGCGCCGAAGGCGCGGTTGAACTCGACCGAGTCCTGGCCGACGAGGGACATGAGCACGATGTCGGGCTTCGTCGCCACGATCCGCTCGACGAGCCAGCCGGGCTCCTCCAGCCCGAAGGGTACGTAGCCCTCGAAGGTCACGGTGCCGCCGGCCTGCGCGATGCAGCGCTTGGCCAGCGCGTTGGAGGCGCGGGGCCAGACGTAGTCGTTGCCGACGAGCGCCCAGCGGCGCACCCGCAGCCGTTCCGTCAGGTGGCGAATCGCGGGAACGAGCTGGTCGCGCGGCGTCTCGCCGATGGTGAAGACGTTGGGCGTGCGCTCGTTGCCCTCGAACAGCGGGGTGTAGACGTGCGGCACGCGCCCCGCCACGAGCCCGTTGAGGCGCCGGCGCACCGAACTGACGCTCATGCCGACGATGCCGGAGATCGCCTCCGCGCCGATCAGCTCGTCGAGCTCCGCCTCGAGGGCGTCGGCGGCGGCGACGTCGGAATCGAGGAAGATCGTCTCCACCGGCAGGCCGCGGATGCCGCCGCGCCGGTTGATCTCGGCGGCCGCGAGCTGCGCGCAGGAGATGCAGGAGGGACCCCAGATCCCGGCGGAGCCGTTCATCGGCACGAGGACGGCGACGCGACAGGTCCGCTCCCCCCCGAGCCGGAGCGCCTCGGGGTCGATGGTCGGTCGGGCGAGCCCGTGCGTACGCGAGCCCCTCAGAAGGATGCCTCCCGGCAAGCCGAACCCCCTGTCGCGATGGGCACTTCATTTTCCGGGTAAAATAGAATAGGACGAGCGCGGAATCAAATCGCGTTCGGACGCCCGCGGGCGTCCGAGCAGCACCGAAGAGACACGTCCCGTTGAGCAGCCCCTCGATCCGCAGCCATCTGAGCTACCACCTGGCGCGTGCGCACCGGCAGCTGCACGCGGACCTGGAGGCGCGGCTCCAGAAGGAGGGCGCGAGCGTCGAGCAATGGCGCGTGCTCGAGGTCCTGGCCGATCGGCAGGGCCGCGCCATGGGCGAACTGGCGGAGGAGGTGCTGATGAACCACCCCGCCCTCACCAAGCTCGCGGACCGCATGGTGGCGAGCGGCCTCGTCCACCGCGTCGCCGATCCGCAGGACCAGCGCCGCGTGCTGCTCCACGCGACCGCCCGTGGCGCGGCGATGCAGGCGCGGCTGCGCCGCCTCGTCGCCGAGCACGATCGGCACGTCGAGCGCCTGTTCGGTGGATCGAAGACGGCGGCGCTCAAGGCGCTGCTCGAGGATCTCGCGGAGGCGCCTCGCGCCCTCCAGGACCCGTGACGACGACGACCCCGCCCGTCGTCTCCACGCCGCGCGCGCCCTTCGCCCGCTTCGCCTCCTTCACCTCTTTCGCCCGCTCCATGCGCCGGCCCGGCCGTCTCGCGAGCCGACCCTCGCACGAGAAACCGCATTCCCCCCGGGAAGCGACGCAACTCTCCGTTTGACAGCGCGGCCATTCCCGGTATTATTTTCCAAATCAAGCAAATTGACCCGGCCGGAGGCCGGGCGCGCGGCGCGAACGAGGAGGCTTCGCCATGCGACAGGGCTTCGAGAAGTCGGTCCCCTACGTGCGGAACGCATCCGCCAATCCCTGGCTGCCCGACTTTCCCAACCCTCCGGATCTGCGCTTCAACTACTTCAAGCTGCTCAACGACTCCTGGGCGACCGGCCAGCCGATCGCCCGCGCGCCGGCGGCCAAGACCGTGGCGGTGGTCGGCGCCGGCGCCGCGGGCATGACGGTCGCGCGCGAGCTGTGGCGCTCGGGCTACCAGGTGCGCATCTTCGAGGCGACCAGCCGGCTCGGGGGACGCCTCTACACCGAGCGCAAGAGCTTCGGCACCACCGCCTACGAGCTCGGCGCCATGCGCATGCCCTTCTTCAACGACGTGAAGGGCGGCGAGCCGCCGGGCAAGTCGACGAACTGCCTGCTCGCCTACTTCCTCAACCAGGACCAGCGCTGGTCCGGCAACCCGAACCCGACCTTCGCCAACCTCTCGGACTTCCCCAACCCGGGGCAGACCAAGGGCGGCACCGGCATCTACATGAACAACGGGCTCGGGCCGAACGACGTCTACGACCGGCCGACGATGATCGACTGGCCCGACGGCGGCCAGCCCGACAACCCGGATTTGCAGGAGGTCGCGCGCAAGGTCGACGCGCTCATCGACCTGTTCACCGGGATCGCGGCGCCGGTCTACGCGCAGGACGGCCCGGCCTGGGACACGCTCTGGCAGCAGATCGCGAACAACTACGACAAGATGTCCTTCTCGGACCTCGTCTTCACCGAGGCGATCACGCCCGCGCAATACGCCGGCGACGGCTGGTTCGGCGGCTTCGGCATGACGCCCTACGAATCGGACCTGTTCTACACGATCGGCTCCGGCGACGGCTCCTGGGGTGCGTTCTACGCGATCAGCGCCATGTGGTTCATCCGCTGCGTGATGTTCGGCTACAGCTCGGACCTGCAGACCGTGAGCGGGCTGAACAACGCCTACGCCCTGCCGATGTACAACTCGACCCCGTTCGACACCAACGGCGCTCCGCTCGAATCCCCGTTCTATCGCGGCATCCAGTCCCTCGTGGAGATGCTGTTCTACCTGCGCGCGCCCGGCAGCACCCGCTCGCTCTACTCGGCCGCGCGGGACGGGAACGACATGTCGGCGGCGTTCTTCGTCAACACGCCGGTCTCGGCGCTCGAGCGCAACTCGGACGGGACGATCTCGGTGCACGTGAACACGCGCACGACGCCCGCGCTCGTCGCCGACTACGTGGTGATCACCTCCCCGATCTGGGCGACGCAGCTCTCCATCGACTTCCGGGGCTTCGACACCACGACGATGCTGCCCTGGCAGGTGCCGGAGGCGCTCCACCAGCAGCACCTCATCGCCAGCGCGAAGGTGTTCTATCCCCTCTACAAGGCCTACTGGAACGAGGGCTCGAAGATCCCGCAGCTGATCGTCACCGACACCTTCGTGCAGGATGCGTACTCGGTGCAGTGGAGCACCGACAACAACGACGCGGCGATCCTCGCCAGCTATACGTGGGAGGACGACGCGCTCAAGGTGCTCGCGGACACCAACGACACGATCCTCGGGGCGAAGGTCCTGGCCGAGCTCGAGCGGATCACGCAATCGACTCTGGGCGAGAGCATCCTCAAGTGGGTGGACACGCGGCAGACGCCGACCGTCATCCACTGGCTGCTGCAGCCGACCTATCGCGGCTGCGCCAAGCTCTACCGCCAGCGCGGCTGGGAGCAGTGCTACGATCTCCTGGCCTACAACCAGACCTACTCATACGCCTCCAACCTGTACTTCGCCGGCGAATCCTACGGTGTCGAGGGCGGCTGGACGGAGCCGGCGTTGCGCACCGCGCTCGATGCGGTGATCCACCTCGTCTACAACTCGGGCGGCACGTTCAACAACGGCTTCACCTTCAACGATTACCCGGGATACGACACCACGTTCCAACCGAGCGAGACCTATCCGCAGACGTCGGGCGCCGCCGCGCCGCGCGCGGCGGAGTGAGGCGGCCGTGGCGCTCGCCTCGCCCACCCCGCAGCCTTCCGACCTCGGGAGCGATCCCGCCGCCGGGTGCGCCATCCTCTACGTGCCGGAGGCCTACGAGGGCGACAAGGCGAACGTCGTCGGCCGCCAGTCCGCCGGCGCCGGCTTCCTCGACGCCCTCGCCCGCTACGGCGGCGCGGCGCAGCTGTCCTGTCTCGCCGAGGACCCGCAGGTGTTCGAGGCCTTCCGGCGGCGCGTCTCCGGCCATGCCGACGCCGCGCGCGCACGCTGGGTCCGGCCCTTCGACGCCGCCGCGCTGGAGGAGGTCGGCAGCGTGTTCCTGCCCGGCCCCATCATCTCGGAAGGCGCCTGGATGCGCCGCTTCGTCGGCGAGCGGCGCTACAGCCTGTGCGGGATCACGCACTCGGTCGCGACGGAGCGGGTGATCCGCTCGATCCGCGACCTCGTCGTCGCGCCGACCCAGCCCTGGGACGCGCTGATCTGCACCTCGGACTGCGCGCGGCAGGCGATCCGCCACGTCCTCGACGGCTGGCGCGACTATCTCGGCGCCCGCGGCTTCATCGTGCCCGACACGCCCGTGCGCTTCCCCGTGATCCCGCTCGGCGTCCATCTCGACCGCTTCGCCCGCACGGCCGAGCGCGAGGCGGCGGGACGGGGCCTTCGCGCCGAGCTCGGGATCGCCGAGGACGCCGTCGTCGCGCTCGGCTTCGGGCGCCTCGACCACCGCTCGAAGGCGCATCCGGTGCCGCTGTTTCGCGCGATCGAGCTCGCGGCCCGCCGGGCCGGGGAGGAGGCCGACCTGCATCTCGTCCTCGTCGGGCAGTTCGCCGACGAGGAGGCCGAGCGGAACTTCCGCGCCGCGAGCCGGCTGTTCTGCCCCTCCGTTCCCGTGCACTGGATCGACGGGCGCGAGACGCCGCGCGCCGACGCGAGCTGGGCCGCCGCCGACCTGTTCGTCTCGCTGCCCGACAACGTCCAGGAGACGTTCGGCCTGACGCCGGTGGAGGCGATGGCGGCGGGGCTGCCCTGCGTCGTCGCCGACTGGAACGGCTATCGCGAGACGGTGGTCGAGGGGCAGACGGGCTTTCGCGTGCCGACCCTGATGGCGCCCGCCGGGGCGGGGATCGACATGGCCGACGAGCACGCGCGCGCGAGCTTCGACCACTTCGCCCACATCGCCTTCGCGGCGCAGTGCATCGCCGTCGACGTCGACGCCGCCGCGCACGCCATCGCGCGGCTCGCGGGGAACGCGGACCTGCGCCGCACGATGGGCGCCGCCGGGCGTCGGCGGGCCGAGTCCGTCTACGACTGGCGTCGCGTGGTGCGGCTCTACGAGGATCTCTGGGCGGAGCTCGCCGCCCTGCGCGCCGAGGCGCCGGTCCTCGGCGGGCGCGCGCCCGAGCGCACGACCGTGCATCCGGACTTTCCGGACCTGTTCGCGATGTTCGCGGGCCACCCCACCCGCGCGCTGACGCCCGAATCGCGGGTGACCCTCGCCGATCCCGACCCGCGCTTCGCCCTCGCCGGGCTGCGCCGGCTGCCGATCGCGACGCTCGCGCGCCCGATCCTGCTCGACGACTTCCAGATCGACCGCCTCGTGGCCCGCCTGGAGAGCGGTGCCGCGAGCGTCGACGCGCTGCTCGAGACGCTGCCGCGGGCGAGCCGCGCAGCGGGGCTGCGCAGCCTCGCCTGGCTCGCCAAGTACGGCGTCGTCGCCATCGGCGTCGAGGCGCCCGACGAAGGCCTCGGGTGGTGAGCGGCGAGGGAGCCGGCCCCGTCTCGGTCTGCTACCGGGTCGGCCGCTACCGCAGCCATCGCCGGGCCGGAGCGGAGGCGCGCGCCGCGCTCGCCGCCGCCGGGGTGCGCCTCGTCGCCGAGCCCGAGGCGGCCGACGTCGTCGTGCTGCACGACGAGCCGTGGTCCTACCCCACTTGGGCGCGGGCGCTGCCCGGCATCGCCGGTCGGCCCGTCGTCGGCTACGCCGTGTGGGAGCCCGACCGCCTGCCCGAGCAGATGCTGCGCTGGCTCGGGATGGTGGACGAGATCTGGACGGCGTCGCGCTTCTGCCGCGACGTCCTCGCGACGGCCGGGCGGCCGGTGCGGGTCGTGCCGCACGTGGTCGCCCCGCCCGAGGCGACGGAGCGGGAGGCCGCCGCTCTGTCACGACGGCTCGGCCTGGCGCCGGGGCGCTTCGTGTTCTACCTCGTCGGCCGGCTGGAGCCCCGCAAGAACGTCGAGGCCGCGATCGCCGCCTTCGCGGCCGCGTTCCCCGACGGCGCGCCCGCCTTCGTGGTCAAGACCCCGACGCCGCTGCCGCCCGCGCTGGCGGCGCTGCCGGGGATCGTGCCCTGGCACGGCCCGGCGAGCGACGCCGAGATCGCCGCGCTGCATCGGCTCGGCGACTGCTGCGTGAGCGCCCATCGCGCGGAGGGCTGGGGGCTGTGCCTGAGCGACGCGATGGCCGCGGGAAACGTCGTCGTCGCCACGGGCTACGGCGGCAACATGGACTACATGGACGCGGGTTGCGCGCTGCCGGTGCCCTTCGCGCGCGTGCCGATCTCCGACCCGCAGACCCGCGAGCGCTTCGGCTTCGCGACGCGGGAGCCGCCCGCGTCCTGGGCCGAGGTCGACGTCGGCACCCTCGCCGCCACGCTGCGCGACGTGCGTCGTCGTCACGGCGACGCCCCGGGGCCGCTCGAGGCGCTGCGCGCCCGCGGGCGCGCGAGCGTCGCGCGCTTCACGCCCGAGGCGATCGGCGCGGCGATGCGCCTGCATCTCGAGGACCTGCTCGCGCGGCGGGTCGCGGCGTCGGGCGGGGCGGACGATCGCCCGGTCAGTCCAGGAACCCCGCGAGGCGCGGCAGCCCGAGGCTGAGCGCCGGGAACGCGCTCAGCGCCGCGAGCGCGAGCGTGAGCGCGAGCCAGGGCATGAAGGCGCGGCGGGCCACCGCGACGAAGGGGCGCCCGGCCACCATCGCCGTGACGAAGAGCGTCGCCCCGAAGGGCGGCGTGATCAGGCCGACGGCGCAGTTGAAGACGATGATCACCGCCATCTGATGCGGATCGATGCCGAAGGCGCCGCCGAGCGTCGTCAGGACCGACCCGAGGAGCAGGATCAGGGCGATGCCTTCCACGAACATGCCGAGCAGCATCAGAACCACGTTGATCGCGACGAGGAAGGCGAGCTTCGTCGTCAGCACGCTCCCGAGCCAGGCGGCGAGCCGGTCGATGTCGCCGCTCGTCGCCGCGAGCCAGTTGAGGATGTTCGCGGTCGCGACGAGGAGCAGGAGGCCGGCGGAGAACGTCGCCGCGCGCACGAAGATCGCCGGGAGCATCCGCGGCTTCAACTCGCGATGGACGAGCATGCCCACCGCCATGGCGTAGACGACGGCGCTGCCCGCTGCCTCCGTGGGCGTCATGATCCCGCCGATGATGCCGCCCAGGATGAGCACCGCCATGCCGATGGCCGGGATCGCGGAGACGAAGGTGGTCCGGACGCGGGCCGCCGAGAACGGCTCCACGACCGCCGCCAGCTCAGGCTTGCCGCGCGCGTGCCGCCAGGCGACGAGCAGCAGGAGGACGCAGGCGAGGAGCCCGGGCACCACGCCGGCGAGGAAGAGGGCGCCGACCGAGAGGTTGTTCTGCACCGCGATGATCACCAGCATCAGGCTCGGCGGGATGATCTGCGCGAGCGTCGCGGAGCCGGCGATGAGTGCCGCGGCGAAGTCGATGTCGTAGTTGCGCTTGCGCAGCTCCGCCTGCAGCACCGTCGTGACCGCGGCGGCGTCGGCGCTGCCGGAGCCCGACATCGCCGCGAGCGCCGTCGCGGCGACGACCGCGACCATGAGCAGCCCGCCGCGCACCCAGCCGACGAGCGCGCTGGCGAGGTCGACGATCCGCCGCGACAGGCCGCCGGCCTCCATCAACAGCCCCGAGAGCACGAAGAACGGGATCGCGAGGAGGGTGAAGTTGTTGATGCCGGTGTAGAACCGGTGCGCGACGACCACGATCGGCACGTCGACGAAGAAGAGCACGTACAGCGCCGCGACCGAGCCGATGGCCAGCACGATGGGCACGCCGAGCGCCATCAGGACGATGAAGGCGAGGGCGACGGCGATCATCGCGGAGGCTCCCCGTCGTTTCGCCCGGCACGATCGAGCCCCGGCGCGAGGCAGCGCACCGCCAGCTCGATCCAGAAGTAGGCGACGCCGATCGGGATCGAGACGTAGATCCACCACATCGCGATCCGCAGCGTCGGCGCGCGTTGGCGTGTCCCGAGCTCGAGCAGCGAGAGGCTCCCCCAGAAGAGCATGCCGAGGAACACCGATCCGGCGAGGAGGACGAGGAGCCGGCGCGCCCGCTCCAGCGCTGGCGAGAGCCGCGAGCCGACGAGGTCCACCGTGAACAGGGCGTCCGCGCGGCAGGCGAGGCCCGCACCGAGCAGCACGAGCCACACCTGCGCGAAGGTGGAGATCTCCACGGCGTCCGCGATGGGGAAGGGCAGGAGGTAGCGACCGACGACCTGGACCGTGATCGCGAGGACCATGATCGCGAGGCAGGCGACGGTCGCCGCCTGCAGCAGGCGACGGAGCACCCCGAGGGCGCGCAGGGCGACCGATCCGACGCTCACGATCGTGCCGGATCAGCGCGCCGCACGGATCTCGTCGAGCCACGTGCGCTCGAAGTCGCTCTTCAGGAACTCCGCGTAGACGCCGTCGACGGCCTCCTGGAAGGGCTCGCGCGGCGGCGTCGTGACGGTCACGCCCTGCGCCTGGAGCGTGTCGAGCAGGCGCGCGTCGCTCTCCTTCCAGCCGTCGATCTGGGCGCGGCCGACCTCGCGGCCGACCTCCTGGAAGATCGCCTTGTCCTCGTCGGACAGAGCCTGGAAGGCCGCCTCGGACATGACGATGGGGTTCGAGTAGAACAGCCAGCTCACCTGGGCCCAGTAGGGCGCCACCTCGTAGAAACGGGCGGTGTAGTAGTTGGTGTTGGCCGCATCGCCCCCGTCGACGACGCCGGTCTGTAGCGCGCCGTAGACCTCGGGGTAGGCGATCGCCGTGGCGTTCGCGCCGAAGGCGGTGAAGGTCGCGACGTGGACGGGGTTCTGCACGGTGCGGATCTTCGCGCCCGCGAGGTCGGCCATGCTCTCCACCGGGAACTTCGTCATGATGTGCCGCGGGCCCGACGTCATCACGCCGAGCACCCGCACGCCGCTCTGCGCGGCCACCTCGACGAGCGCCTCGAAGAACGGGCCGTCGAGGACGGCTTCGTAGTGGTCGAAGTCGCTGAACAGGAACGGCATGTTCAGGAGGTTCATCTCGGGGACGAGGTTGGCGAGCACGGCCGCGGAGGGCGGCGCCACGTCGATCGTGCCGAGCTGGATGCCCTCGACCACCTCGAGCTCACCGCCGAGCTGCGAGTTCTCGAAGATCTGCACATTGTAGCGCCCGTCGGTCTCTTCCGCGATGCGGTCCGCGAACATCTGTGCGGCGACATGGTTCGGGTCGTCGATGGCGGAGAAGTGTGCGAAGCGGAGCGTCTCCTGCGCGGCGACCGGCCCAGCCACGACGCCGAACACTATGCTGGCGATACCGAACGCGCAGCGCACAGGGATCTGTTTCATGGCTCGGGGCTCCCATTCTCTCCGGTGTACCACGGTTCGCGGCCGACCGATGAGGCACGGAAAGCGAGCAGCGAGCAAGAGCCGTTTTGCGAATTTTTGTGCGCACAAACCCATGTCTTTCGTGGCAGATACGGGCCGGGACTCCGGCGGCCGCGACCGACGGGGGACGAAAGCGCAGGAAAGGAGCTCCTCGCGGTGAAACCCTGCATCATCTGCGTCGCGATCACCGGCTCGCTGCCGCGCAAGCGCGACAACCCCGCCGTCCCGATCACGGTCTCGGAGCAGGTCGAGTCGACCCACGCGGCGTTCGAGGCCGGCGCGTCCATCGTCCACGCTCACGTGCGCAACGACGACGAGACGCCTTCCTCCGATCCGGAGAAGTTCGCCCGCCTGAAGGAGGGCGTCGAGCGGCACTGCCCGGGGATGATCGTGCAGTTCTCCACCGGCGGGCGCTCGGGCGCGGGCAGGGCGCGCGGAGGCATGCTGGGCCTGCGTCCCGACATGGCTTCGCTCTCGGTCGGCTCGAACAACTTCCCGACCCGCGTCTACGAGAACCCGCCCGACCTGGTGGACTGGCTCGCCGCCGAGATGCGGACCCACGGGATCAAGCCGGAGGTCGAGGCCTTCGACCTCTCGCACATCCACCAGGCGGTCGCGATGAACCGCGACGGCCGCATCCCCGGCCGCCTCTACGTGCAGTTCGTCATGGGCGTGAAGAACGCCATGCCCGCCGACGAGGACGTGTTCGACTACTACGTGCGCACCGTGGAGCGCCTCGCGCCTGACGCCGAGTGGTGCGCGGCCGGCATCGGCCCGCACCAGATCACGTTGAACGCGTGGGCCGTCGCCGCGGGCGGGCACGCCCGCACCGGACTCGAGGACAACGTGCGCCTCGACCGTACGACCCTCGCGCCGTCGAACGCCGCGCTCGTGAGACGGGTGGTCGCGCTCTGCGAGCGTCACGGCAGGCCCGTCGCGACGCCGGCGCAGGCGAGGGCGATGCTGGACCTGCGCCCCGCGCCGGCGGAGATCGGATCATGAGCGAGGACGAGAAGGGCTTCTGGCTCTGGGACCTGCGGGTCGAGACCGTGCTCGGCGACCGCGCGCCGGTCTGCCGCCACGTCGAGGGCGAGAGCTTCCGGGTCGTCGGCGAGACGCTCGTCTTCGAGCCGGGGCAGGCGGTGTCGATGTACGCGCTCGCGGCGCTCATCCCGCTCCTGCCGGCGAAGCAGCGCGCGACCGACGCGCACGACTGGATGACCACCGACGCCGAGATCGCCTGCCCCGATCCGCATTGCGGCGGGCGCTTCCGTATCCACCGCGAGGGACGGCGCTGGTTCTCGCACGCCGGGACGACGGGCCTGCCCGCGGCGCGCGGCGTCGCCTGGTGGCGCGAGGAGGACGAGGGACGATGACGACACCGACGGTCGAGACCGCACCGCTCGCGGGCGCGCACGCCATCTCGCGCGTGATCAAGGGCGGCTGGCAGCTCGCCGGCGATCACGGCCCGGTCGACCCCACCGAGGCCGTCGCGCACATGGAGGCCTTCCTCGACGCGGGGATCACCACGTTCGACTGCGCCGACATCTATCGCGGCGTGGAGGAGATGATCGGCACCTTCATCGCCGACGTGCGTCGCCGGCGGGGACGGGAGGCGGCGGACCGGGTCGTCGTGCACACCAAGCTCGTCCCCGACCTCGGCCGGCTCGCCGACATCCGCCCGCACGAGATCGAGGCGATCGTCGATCGCTCGCTGGCCCGCCTGCGCCTCGAGCGGCTGCATCTCGTCCAGTTCTTCTGGTGGGACCTCGGCGTCGGCGACCCCGGGGCGGCGCTCCAGGTGCTGGAGGCCTGCCGCCGCAAGGGCAAGGTCGGGGCGATCGGCGTCACCAACTGGGACAGGGGCCCGATCGCACGCTTCCGCGAGGCGGGCGCCGAGATCGTGTCCGCGCAGGTGCAGTACTCGCTGCTCGATCGCCGGCCCGCCGGCGGTCTCGCCGATTGGGCGCGGGCGCACGACGTCGCACTCCTGTGCTACGGCACGCTCGCCGGCGGCTTCATGACGGACGCGTGGCTCGGGCGGCCGGATCCCGGCTTCGCGCACGAGAACCGCTCGCTCGTCAAGTACCGCCTGATCATCGACGAGTTCGGTCCCTGGGACCTGTTCCAGGAGCTGCTCGCCACGCTGCGCACAATCGCCGATCGGCACGGGGTGTCGATCGCGTCGGTGGCGACCCGCTGGGTGCTCGACCAGCCGGGCGTCGCCGCCGCCATCGTCGGCGCACGCTACGCCCGCCACCTGCCCCGCACGCTGGACGTGTTCGGCTTCCGCCTCGACGAGGGCGACCGGCGCGCCGTCGACGCGGTGCTCGAGCAGGCGCGCGGGCCGTCCGGCCCGGTCTACGGGCTGGAGAGCGACCGTGCCGGCCGCCACGGGCGCATCATGAAGTACAACCTCAACACCAACGCGAGCGACGCGGTGCACGGGGCGCGCACCCCCTGAACGGAAGGCGCCGCGCTCTTGGAGCGCGGCGCCGTACCGGCCGAAATCGACCGTCGCGTCGTCTCAGTTCACGGCGAAGTACTTGATCCGCGCCTGGTTGTCCGGGTCGACGTCGATCTCGTAATTGTCCTTGATCGCCCAGTTGAGCACCTGATGATGGATCGGGATGTAGACCACGTCCTCCTTCACCATCTCCCACATGTCGGCGATCATCCCGTCGCGCTTCGCGATGTCGATCTCCTGGGCGATGCCCTGGATCATGGCGTCGAGCTCGGGATTGGAGTAGCGGGTGTTGTTCCAGCTGCCGTAGGCTTCGGTGCGGGTGTGATAGAGGAAGTTGAAGATGTACTCGGAATCGTAGCTCGGCACGCCCCAGCCCAGCATGTAGAAGTCGCTCTCGAGGCCATTCACCATCGGGAAGAACTGCGACTTCGGCATGGCCTGCAGCCGCGCCTCGACGCCGATCTGCGCCAGCATGCCGACGACGCCCTGGCAGATCGCCTCGTCGTTGATGTAGCGGTCGTTGGGGCAGTCGAGCTGGACCTCGAAGCCGTCCGGCCAGCCGGCCTCCGCGAGGAGCGCCTTCGCGGCCTCGCGGTCGGGAGCGGGATAGGCGTTGAGCGCCTCGCTCCAGCCGGAGACGAAGGCGGGCATGATCACGCCGGCGGGCAGCGACTGGCCGCGCATGACGACACGCTGGATCGCCTCGCGATCGATCGCCATGCTCATCGCCCGGCGCACGCGCACGTCCGCCATCGGGTTCTCGCCGCCGCCGCGCTCGAGCGTGTCGGCCACGTTGACCCCGAAGAAGACCGAGCGGTTCTCCGCGCCGGTGGCGACCGTGAGGCCCGGGACCTGGCGCACGCGCTCGATGTCCTGCACCGGCACGTCCTGCACGAAGTCGAGCTCGCCCGAGATCAGCGCCGCGACGCGCGTGGCGGGATTGGCGACCGGCGTGAAGACGATCTCCTCGACGTCCACGGGGAAGGTCTCGAGACCCCAGTAGTCGTCGTTGCGACGCATCACGGTGCGGGTGTCGAGCTCGCGCGAGACGAGCCGGTAGGGCCCGGTGCCGTTCACGTTGACGGCCGCGAAGGTGACCTCGCCGGCGGCGACGTCCTGCGGCGTCACGGCGTCGTTCGCGCGCACCCAATCCTCGTCCATCATCAGGATGCTGACGAGCGCCGTCGGCAGGATGGGGTTGGGTCCCTTGGTGACGATCTCGACCTGGTGCGGACCCGTGGCGCGGACCTCTTCGACGGAGGCGATCAGGCCGCGCATCTGGCTCTGCGGCGACATCGCACGCGCGAAGGAGAATACCACGTCCTCCGAATCGAAGGTCGCGCCGTCGTGGAAGGTGACGCCCTCGCGCAGGTCGAACACCCACACGTTCGGCTCGCCCTCCTTCACCCGCCAGGCGGTGGCGAGCGTCGGCTCCAGCTCACCCGTGGGGGCGCGCGAGACGAGGGGCTCCATCATCTGCGACTGCAGCATGATGGTGACGCCCTCGTTCTGGGCGTGAGGATCGAGGGTCATGGCGTCGCCGGCGAGGCCCCAGCGCAGGGTCTCGGCGCTCGCCGCGGTGGAGAGCAGCGCGAGCGCCGTCCCCACGAGGAGTGTGCGCCTCAGGAATGCTTGCTTCAAGATCGTTCCCCTTCTCGGCTCGCCGGCTCTCCCGGCCCCATGGGCCGCGCGGCCGGCTTCGTGCCGCGGATCCCATGCGATCTGCGAACACTTGTGCGCATCAGCTAAGCAGCCGGGCGCGCGCTTGCCAACCGGGATTTCGCGCACGCCGGGCCGCGAAGGCGCGCCCCGGCCTCAGCCGATCCGGCGCACCGCGCGCGGCAGGGCCGAGAGGACCCGCGGGCCGTCCTCCTCCAGCACGACGATGTCCTCGAGCCGAATCCCGAATCGCCCCGGAAGGTAGATCCCGGGCTCGATCGAGAACACCATGCCGGGTTCCAGGATCGTCTCGGACGTGGCCGTGAGATAGGGCGGCTCGTGCACCTCGAGCCCGAGCCCGTGCCCCGTGCGGTGGACGAAGAACTCTCCGTAGCCCGCCTTCTCGATGACGCCGCGGGCGGCGGCGTCGACCGCCTTGGCCGCCACGCCGGGACGTGCCGCGGCCATGGCCGCCAGGACCGCCTCCTCGACGATCGCGTGCACCTCCGCATAGCCCTGCGGGCCGTCGCCGAGGATCGCCATGCGGGTCATGTCGCTGGCGAAATGGGCGAGCGGGCCGCCGAGATCGATCACGACGGCGTCGCCCTCGCGCAGCGCGCGGTCGCCTGTGGAATGGTGCGGAAAGGCGCCGTTGGGACCGCCCGCCACGAGCGTGAAAGACCCGGAGACGCCGTTGCGGGCGAATTCATCGCGGATGGCCGCCGCGACCGCGCGCTCGCTCATGCCGGGGCGCATGGCGTCGAGCCCCGCCAGCAGGGCCGCGTCCGCGACGGCCGCGGAGCGGCGCAGGGCCGCGATCTCGTCGGCGTCCTTGATCGCGCGCAGGGCGCCGACGGTCTCGCTCGCGAAGCCGCAATCGAGTGAGCCCAGCGCCCGCAGGAGCGCGAGGGCGGCGTCGGCGCGCGCCGTCTCGTCGAGGGAGAGACGGTCGCCCGGCCCCGCACCGCAGGCGTCGAGCGCCTCGGCGAGGGCGCGGCCCGGTCCGTCCTCGTCCTTCCAGGTGAAGCACGGCAGGTCCGCGTGCGCGCGCATGTCCTCGGCGTTCACCGAGGGGACCACGACCGCCGCCGCCTCGCGGCCGACGAGGACGAAGGTCGCGCGCTCGTCGGGATGGGGGTGCCAGCCGAGCAGCCAGTGCATGTGCGCGCCCGGCGCGAGCGCGACGAGGTCCACGTCGCGCGCCGCCATCGTCTCGCGCAGGCGGGCGATGCGCGCGTCGGCCGAGTGGGTGCCGTGGGGCATGGGTCGGTCTCGCTCTTCGGTGGCATCAGGGTGATTCGTGCGCCATGCGTACACGGGTGCGCGGCAGGTGGGAATCCGTAGGGGCGCCGTGCCCGCCTTGCGATCAGCGCACGCTGTGCAGGAGCGCTCGCGCGACGCGGTCCGCCCAGGTCTCCACGCCCGCGGGCTCGCCGACGAGGTCGTTGCGGATCTCGAGCAGGACCGCGTCGAGCCCGCGGGCGTCCCCGTGGACGGGGATCGTGTAGTCGGCGCCGTCGATGCGGTAGGGCTCGTTGGCCGCGATGGTCTCGCTCGGGCCGCCGAGCGCCGCCAGCAGCCGCTCGCCGAAGGCGACGGCGCGCCCGTAGAGCACGCCCGCGTGCCAGGGCCGCACGAAGCCGTCGAAGACCGGCGTGAACGTGTGCACGCCCACGACCGTGCTGCGGATGCCGCGGGCGGCGCGGGCGTCGAAGAGGGCGGCGGCCGCCTCCTGGAAGGGCGTGAAGATCCCGGCGATGCGGCGGGCCCGCTCCGCCTCCGACACGTTCTCGTTGCCCGGGATGCGCGTCGTCTCCGAGACGGTCGGCATCAGCGTCGGCGAGGAGAGCGGGCGGTTGCAGTCGACGAGCAGGCGCGAGTAGCCGCCGAGCACGAGGGGCGCGTCGAGCCGGCGCGACAGGCCCCGTGCGAGGTCGGCGGCGCCGATGTCCCAGGCGATGTGGCGCGAGAGGTCGGGCTCCTCGAGGCCGAGACCGCCGTAGGCCGCGGGGATGAAGCGCGACACGTGCTCGCACAGGAGGACGACCGGCGAGGCGCCGTCGGCGTTCTCCACCGTGACCGGCGGCGGATCGCGGAAGAGGGTGTCGTCCATGCCGTCGCTCGTTCCCCGCTCTAGTAGATCGCGGCGTAGCGCGCGCAGAGCGCGTCGTCCAGAGCCTCGCCGGCGAGCGCGAGTTCGGCGCGCTTCATGCCGAGATAGGTCTCGAGCGCGGCGGGCGGCAGGAAGGCGGAGGCGACCGGATCGGCCTCGAGCGCGGCGAGGGCCTCGCGGAGAGACCCCGGCAGGCGCGCGAGCCCGAGGCGCGCGCGCTCCCCCTCGTCGAGCGTCAGCGGGTCGGCGTCGACGATCGGCGGCGTCGGCAGCCCGCCTCGCAGGCCCTCGACGCCGGCCCGGACGAGCATGGCGAGCGCGAGATGCGGGCAGGCGCAGGCGTCGGCGGCGCGGTACTCGACGTTGAACTGCCGCGCCGGGTCGCGCCCGCCCATGGTCGTGGTGGGGCAGATGCGCAGGGTCGCCTCGCGGTCTGCGTCTCCGAGCCAGGTCCAGGCCGCGCTCCAGTGGTGCGGCGACAGGCGCAGGTAGGAGATCGGCGCCGGGGCGGTGAGCGCGACGAGGGCCGGCGCCCGGCGGAGGATTCCGGCGAGGAAGGCGCCCATCGGCGCGGATAGGCGCCCCTCCCGGGCGGGATCGAAGCTCGCCGGCCGCCCGTCGGGATGGACGAGGCTCATGTGCACGTGCACGCCGTTGCCGACGCCGTCCACCTCCGTCTTCGGCGCGAAGCTCGCCCGGTACCCCGAGCGCAGCGCCACCTCCCGCACGATCTCGCGGGTCGCCACCGCGCGATCGGCGGCGACGAGGGCGTCGGCCGGTGCGCTCGTGATCTCGATCTGGTCGCGGCCGTACTCGGCGATGATCGTCTCCGGCGCGATGCCGGCCTCGTCCAGGCACGCGGCGAGGACGGGGCCGAGCGGGTCGGCGCGGCGCAGCGCGAAGAGGCCGAAGGCCGGCGCGGGCGCGAAGCCCGCGTCGAGGATCTGGAACTCGTGCTCGAAGGCGCACACGAGCCGAAGCCCGCTCACGGCCTCGAGATCGGCCAGCGCCGCCTTCAGCAGGCCGCGCGCGCAGGGCGGCCATGGGGCGCCGTCGAGCGCCACGATGTCCGCCATGACGCAGTCGAAGGGAGTCGTCGCGCCGGGGATCGCCGTGCGGTAGCGCGCCTGCGGATCGGCCTTCAGGCGCAAATCGCCGCGCGAGCCCCACGGGTTCGGGTCCGCGATCACGTCGAAGGGCGTGAGCGAGAGGTTCGCCGGCACCCAGCCGGTCGAGGCGCGATCCGGATCGGCCTCGTAGGTCGCGGTCGGGATCGCGCGGCCGCGGGTGATGCCGGCGTAGTCGGTCGTGAGGAGCGCGGTGAGGGGCATCGGTTCAGGCATCGCGCAGGGCCTCCAGCCGGGCGAGGGCGGTGCGCGTGTCGGCGATCCAGCAATAGCCGCCGAAGGCCGCCAGCGCAGCCGCGTGGCGGGCGTCCGTATAGGTGGCGCAGGCGTCGCTCACGCAGGTGACGAGGTAGCCGCGATCGGCTGCGTCGCGCACCGCCATGTCGACGCACTGGTCCGTGACGATGCCGGCGACGATCAGCGTGCGGATGCCGAGGTTGCGCAGGACGTAGTCGATGTTGGTGGAATTGAAGACGCCCGACGACGTCTTCGGCAGCACGATCTCGTTCGTCACCGGCGCGAGCGCGTCGATGATCGCGCCCTCTGGCGCCGAGCGCGGCACGACGATGCCCGAGAGCTTGTGGTCGAGCGAGCAGTCGCGCCCGTCCTCGGTCAGCGCCTGGATGATCGTGTGCAGCACCTGCACGCCCGCCGCCCGCGCGGCCGCCAGCATAGCGACCTGGTTGGGGACCACCCGCTCGGCCAGCGCGCGGTAGAACGGGTGGTCGGCGCCGCGCTCGGGATGCGCTGGGTCGAGGCCGGGCTCGGCGAAGATCCGCTGCATGTCGACGAGGAGGAGGGCGGTCGTGGCGCGCTCCCAGGGTGCGTCGCGGCCGAGTGCGGTCATGAGGTCGCTCGTGTGGCTGGCGAGGAGGCGGCGCGGCGCCACAGCCCGCGGGCGAGGAGGAACGCCGCGACGGCCAGCGCGCTCGCGCCGACGGAGAGGACGGCGATCGCCGGGACCTGCGGGGAGTAGTTCGTCGCCATGCGCGAATAGAGCCATTCCGGCAGCGTCGTGTCCGCCCCCGTCGTGTACATCGACAGCGGCAGGTTCGACCACGACAGCAGGAAGGCGAAGAGCGCGCCCGAGACGATGCCCGGCGCGATCGCCGGCAGGGTCACCTCGCGGAACGCCTGGAGCCGCGTCGCGCCGAGATCGTACGCCGCCTCCTCCTGCGCCGGGTCGAAGCCGTAGAGGCGGATCGAGATCACCAGCGTCGCGATCGGCACGACCCAGACGAGATGGGCGAAGACGGCGGTGCGCCAATCCGGCACGATGCCTGCGGCCGAGAGCGCGACGAGGAGCGCGAGCCCGAGCACCGGTTGCGGGAAGAAGATCGGCAGGAGCAGCGCGCGCTGGTAGAGGCGCCGCCCCCGCCAGCGGAAGCGGGCGAAGGCGAGCGCGCCCGGCACCGCGAGCGCGACGGCGAGGATGGCGACGAGGAGGGCGATCTTCAGCGAGGTGGCGTGCAGGTCCGCCGTCGTGTACTGCCCGATCGCCTCGCGATAGGCGTCGATCGTCCAGACGCGGTGGGGAAAGATCATGTAGCGGGTGTTCGCGAGCGAGGCGAGCACCACGCTCACGATCGGCAGGTACAGGAGCACCACGACCAGCGCGGTGAACGCCCGGCGCAGGGTCTCGCCCTCGCGTGTGGGATCGCCGGCGCTCATCGCCGCAGGAGCCTGTCGAGGTCGATGCGTGCGAGCACCGGGAACACCACGGCGGCCGTGATGGCGGCCACCAGGATCGTCAGCGCCGAGCCGAGCGGCCAGTCCTGGGCGTAGCTGAAGCGCTGGTCGATGGACTTCGTGATCACCGCCACCGATTGGCCCCCGAGGACGTTCGCCTCGGTGTTGGCGCCGAAGGCGAGGACGAAGACGAGCAGCCCGCCGATCAGGAGGCCGGGCATGGCGTTCGGCAGCTCGACCTCGCGCAGCACCTGCCATCCCGAGGCGCCGAGATCGCGCGCCGCGTCCACCTGATCGCGCGGGACCTGCGCGAGGCCGAGGATCATCGGGAAGAGCGCGAAGGGCAGGTAGACGTAGACGAGCCCGACGAGCGTCGCGGTCTTTGTGTAGAGGATCGAGCCGATCTGGATACCGAAGAGGGCGTTCACGCTGCCCGCGAGGATGCCGCCGCGCGGCATCAGGAACAGCGACGTGCCGAACAGGCGCACGCTCTCCGAGACGAAGATCGGCAGCGCCACGAGGATCGTCACCGTCAGCGCGAAGGCGCTGCCGCGGCGCGCGAGCACCTTCGCCATGGGCCAGGACACGAGGAGGCAGATCGCGGTCGTCGCCGCCGCGAAGGCGAGCGACCAGCCGAGCGGGACGACGTAGCCGTCGCGTACCGCCGTCACGTAGTTCGCGCCGGTGAGGCCGGCGTCCAGCCCGAACGTCCGCTCGGGCATCAGGCTCAGCCAGGCGACGAGGACGAGGGGGACGAGGAAGCCGACCACGAGCAGCGCGGCGACGGGCGCCATCGCGATTGGGCCCGCACGCGAGCGGTCCTGCGAGCGATCGTTGGAGTGATCCTGCGACGCCATCGCCTCACTCCGTCACGAAGCGGCAATCGGCGAAGGCGAGGCCGAGCCGCACCCGCGCGCCGGGCCCCGGCGCCGCCGCATCGGCCGGGATCTCGCCGAACACGGTCGGGCGCTCGCGAGCGGATTCACCTGCGCCGTCCGGCCGCAGATGGATCTGCTTGCGCGAGCCGAGCACGAACTCGTCGACGATCGTGCCGGCGATCGTCGCCGGCGCCGCGCCGCCCTCGCGCAGGAGCGCGAGCTTCTCGGGCCGCGCGACGAGGAAGCCCTCGGGTGCGGGGATCGTCTCGCTGGGAAAGGCGAGGCCGAGCTCGGGGAGCGTGACGGCGCCCGCCTCGCGCACCGCGCGCCAGACGTTCACCTCGCCCATGAACTCCGCGACGAACCGGCTCGTCGGCCGGTCGTAGATCTCGAGCGGCGGGGCGACCTGCACGATCCGCCCCGCGCGCATGAGCGCGACTCGGTCGCTCATCACCATCGCCTCCTCGAGCGCGTGGGTGATGTAGACGAAGGTCTTGCCCGTGCGCCGGTGCAGCTCCTTGATCTCGACCTGGAGCAGCTTGCGCAGGCGGTTGTCGATGGCCGAGAGCGGCTCGTCGAAGAACAGGATCTCGGGGTCGGAAGCGAGCGCGCGGGCGAGCGCCACGCGCTGGCGCTCGCCGCCGGAGCATTGCGTCACCGGCTTGTCGATGTAGGCGGCCGGCAGGTGCACGACGTCGAGGAGCGCGCGCGCGCGCTCCATGCGCTCGAGCCGCGCGACGCCGCGCATCTTCAGCGCGAAGGCGATGTTGTCGCCCACGCTCATGTGGTCGAACAGCGCGAGCGACTGGAAGACCATGGCAGTGGGCCGCGCGTTGGCCGGCACGTCGTTGACGCGCCGGCCGCGCAGGAGGATGTCGCCCGCGCTCGGCCGGTCGAGGCCCGCGAGCATGCGCAGGAGCGTCGACTTCCCCGATCCGGAGGGACCGACGATGGTGAAGAACTCGCCCTCGCGGATCTCGAGGTCGACCGCGTCGACCGCGCGGCTTCCCCCGAAGACGCGGGTGACGCCGACGAGCGAGAGCGCCGGCTCGCCGCCGTCGGCGGTCCGCGCCGCGGACGCCGACGTCGCCGGCGCGACGCCCGGACCGGATCGATCGGACATCCCAGGCCCTCTCCCGCGCGCCGTCACGAGCGGGCGCGCATCGCCCTGGTGTAGAGGTCGTAGAGCGCATCGTACTGGGGCACGATGTCGAACTCCACGGCGTTGGCGATGCGCTCGTCGAACTCGTCCCATTGCAGGGCGTCGAGCTCCTCGGACCCGTAGCGCGAGAACAGCTCCGGCTGGGACATCTGCGAGACCGGCTGGAGGTTGCCGTTGCCGTGCGAGACGATCCAGGCCGCGTCCGGCGTCGTGATCCACTCCAGATAGTCGAGGATCCGCGGGTGCGGATCGGGATTGTTCACGGCCGAGTTCAGCTCGATCCAGTTGATGCCGCCCTTGCCGTCCGCCGGGCCGCGGGCGGGCGTGATGGCGTAGAGGTTCGAGAGGCCCTCGAGTCGCGCCGAGGAGGTCGTGTAGGTGCCGCCGGTGAAGTAGAGGTCGATCTCGCCGTTGAGGATGGCGAGGTTGAGCTGCACGAAATCGGTGGTGACGAGCTTGGCGTTGCGGCACCACGCCATCGCCACCTCGCCGAACTTCTCGATGTCGGCCGCGGTCTTCTCCGCGAACGGATGGATGCCCGCGCCCATGCAGATGTCCATGACGTTCCAGTCCTCGTAGGCGAGGATGCCGTAGCGCCCGGCGAAATCCGGATTGTTGAAGAGGTCCCAGCCCTCGTCCTTGGCGAGCTGCGGCGAGATCACGTCCGAGTTCACCACGAAGTCGAAGGTCTCGTAGCGCTGCACGACGCCGAGCAGGTGCTCGCCGTCCTTGCTCATGGCCCACTTGTAGGGCGGCGCGAACTTCTCCTTCATCTGGCCGTAGAGCGGCTCGAACCGGTCCTTCGGCAGGTCGCGAATCAGCTGGTCGGGCCACATCTGCTCGCGCGCCCAGGGGTTGTTGAGGTTGACGAAGTCCCAGACCCGTGTCTCGCCCGCGCGCAGGCGGTTGACCGAGGTCGGGTCGGAGATGTGGATCTCGGAGCGGATGTCGCCGCCGGTCTCCCGCTTCCACAGGTCGACGAGGCGCGGATCGGTGTAGGGATCCCAGGTGAGAAGGCTCAGTGGCCGCTCCTGGGCGAAGGCGCGCGAGCCTCCGGTCGCGGCCAGAGCGCCCGCGGCGGCGATCGAGCCCATCAGCGCGCGGCGCGTCAAGCCGGCGCTGCGAAGCCCCATGTCGCGCAGGGGGTTGGAGGCGGCCTGGCGGCGCAGCCGGTTCTCGAAGCTCGTCGAACCCATCGTCGTCTCCTCTGCGATGCCGTCCGCGATCGGCTCCGGCCACGGTGCAAGGCGCCGATACGCGAGATCTCTCGCGAACCATGCTGCGCAAACACGAGCACATTTCAAGCGGTTTTTCGCACGAATGTGCGAATCATTGGGGGTAAGGCCCCGGCCGCACGCGCAGGGCCTCCACCGTCCGGGCCGATTTCTCCGCGCCATGTCCAGGAGCGACCGGTTCTCCGCTTCCGACCGATGGACTTCGGGTGGGAGCGCTGGATAAATCCGCACGCTTGTGCGATATACGAACATCATCAACGGGGAGACCAACACCCATGGACATGGCCGCCGATCTCGTCACGCACTCCGACCTCGTCAGGACGGGCCTCCACATAGACGGCGCCTGGCGGCCCGCGTCCGACGCCGCG
Organism: Salinarimonas chemoclinalis; assembly: GCF_041514305.1. Lineage (NCBI taxonomy): Bacteria > Pseudomonadati > Pseudomonadota > Alphaproteobacteria > Hyphomicrobiales > Salinarimonadaceae > Salinarimonas > Salinarimonas chemoclinalis. The sequence goes on along the minus strand of NZ_JBGMWH010000004.1, from coordinate 215,171 downwards.
ACCTTCGCCGTGACGAACCCCTCGACCGGGGCCGTGGTCGCCGAGGTCGCGAGCGCAACGGTCGCGGACACCCGCGCCGCGATCGCCGCCGCGGAGGCGGCGCTCCCCGGCTGGCGGGCGACCACCGCCAAGGCGCGCGCCGCGATCCTGCGGCGTTGGTACGACCTCGTCGTCGCGCGTGCCGACGAGCTCGCCGCCATCCTCACCGCCGAGCAGGGCAAGCCGCTGGCGGAGGCCAAGGGCGAGATCCTCTACGGAGCGGCGTTCATCGAGTGGTTCGCCGAGGAGGGCAAGCGCGTCTACGGCGACACGATCCCCACCAACGATCCGGATCGGCGCCTCTTCGCGCTCAAGCAGCCGGTGGGCGTGTGCGCCGCCATCACGCCGTGGAACTTCCCGATGGCGATGATCCCGCGCAAGGCCGGCCCGGCGCTTGCCGCGGGCTGCACCATGGTGCTCAAGCCCGCCAGCGCCACCCCGCTGTCGGCGCTGGCGCTCGCCGCGCTCGCCGTCGAGGCCGGGCTGCCCAACGGCGTCTTCAACGTCGTGCCGGGCAAGGCGCGGGTCGTCGGCGACGAACTCGCCACGAACCCCGCCGTGCGCAAGCTGACCTTCACGGGCTCCACCGAGGTGGGCAAGGACCTGATGCGCACCTGCGCGGGCACGATGAAGAAGCTCTCGCTGGAGCTCGGCGGCAACGCGCCGCTGATCGTCTTCGACGACGCGGATCTCGAGCGCGCCGTCGCGGGCGCGATCGCCTCGAAGTTCCGCAACACCGGCCAGACCTGCGTGTGCGCCAACCGTATCCTCGTGCAGGACGGGGTCTACGACGCCTTCGTCGCGCGATTCGCCGAGGCGGTCGCCGCGATGAAGGTGGGCGACGGGTTCGAGGCGGGCGTCGAGCTCGGGCCGCTGATCGACGAGGCCGCGGTCGCGAAGGTGGAGGCACACGTCGCCGACGCGCTCGCCGGCGGGGCGCGGGTCGTCACCGGCGGCCGCAGGCACGCGCGCGGCGGAACGTTCTACGAGCCGACCGTGATGGCGGACGTCACCCCCGCGATGCGGGTCGCGCGCGAGGAGACGTTCGGGCCGCTCGCGCCGGTCTTCCGCTTCACGACGGAGGACGAGGCGATCACGCTCGCCAACGCGACCGAGTTCGGCCTCGCCGCCTACTACTTCACACGCGACCTCGGTCGCGCGTGGCGTGTGGGCGAGGCGCTCGACTTCGGCGTGATCGGGCTGAACACCGGTCTGTTCTCGTACGAGGGTGCGCCCTTCGGAGGGTTGAAGGAGTCCGGCACGGGACGGGAAGGCTCCAAATACGGCATTGAAGATTTCCTCGAGGTGAAATACCTGTGCGCCGCGGGCATCGGCGCCTGATGCATCTCGCCGTTGCCCGTCGAGGCAGCGGCCCGAACCGAGGACCACCCATGGCCAACGACGATCTGCGGGACGAGGACCGCACCGACGTGCTCCCGGACGCCGTCGCCGAGGCGGGCAACGAGGATCGCGACTACGTGACCTCGCTCGCCCGCGGGCTCGAGGTCATCCGCGCGTTCAACCGCGCGAAGTCGCGCATGACGCTGAGCGAGGTGGCGGAGCGCACCGCGATGACGCGCGCCGCCGTTCGCCGCTTCCTGCTCACGCTGGTGCGCGAGGGCTACGCCGAGACGGACGGCAAGTACTTCCGCCTGCGCCCGAAGGTGCTCGAGCTCGGCTTCTCGCTCCTGTCCTCGATGGACATCACCGAGATCATGCAGCCGGTCGTCGACGAGCTGGCGCAGCGCCTGCAGGAATCGGTGTTCGTCGCCGTGCTCGACGACGACGCGGTGCGCTACGTGGCCCGCGCCACGTCGCAGCGCGTCGTCAGCATCGGCATCAACCTCGGCAGCCGGGCGCCGGCGCACGCGGTCTCGACCGGCCGCGTGCTCCTCGCCGGGCTCCCCGAGGACAAGCTGAACGCCTATCTCGATGGTGCGGTGCTCGAGAAGATCACCCCCCACACCGTGACCTCGAAGGTCCAACTCGCGAGCCTGATCGACGAGACGCGCCGGCAGGGCTGGGCGATCGTCGACCAGGAGCTGGAGGTGGGCCTGCGCTCGATCTCCGCGCCGATCAAGAACCGCGCCGGCGAGGTGGTCGCGGCGCTCAACGTCTGCTGCCCGAGCGTGCGGCTGACGACGAAGGAGATGCAGGCGCAGGTCCTGCCGGAGCTGCTCGACGCGGCCTCGCGGATCTCGCTGATGATGCTGCGGTGAGGCCGGTCAGGCGCCCTCGCGGGCCTCCTCCGGCACGCCCTCGGGCTCGCCGGCGAGTTCCGCGATCGACACCGGCTTGAAGGGCACGCGCGGCGCGAAGAACGACAGCTCGCCGAGCGGCTCGTTCGTCGCGCGCGCGACGCGCTCCGCGACGAGCGGCGCGCAGTAGCGGCCCTGGCAGCGGCCCATGCCCGCGCGGGTACGCCGCTTGACGTCGCCGATGGACGCGCTTCCGGCGGCGATCGCCGCATCGACCTCCCCCGCGCTCACCTCCTCGCAGCGGCACAGATGCGTGTCGGCCTCCGGCAGCCCGCCGGACGGGAGCGGCGCGCGGTAGAGATCCCAAAGGGCGCCCTGGAAGGCGCGGTGGCGTGCGAGGCGCCCGCGGGCGGCGGCGCCGGCGTCGTCGGGCGCCGCGTAGCCGAGCTCCCGCGCCGCGGCGAGGCCGGCGAGGGTCCCCTCCTCGCGGGCGGCGGGCGCGCCGCCCAATCCGCAGCAATCGCCGACCGCGAAGAGATTCGGGACCGTCGTGCGGCAATCGCGGTCGCGCTCGGTGACGAGCATGTGCCGCGCGCCGTCCCAGGCATGGCTGGCGCCGAGCGTGCGCGCGATCTCGTTCGCGGGCAGGAAGCCGTGGTTGACGCACACGATGTCCACGGCGTCGTGCACGATCCGCGCGCCGGTCTCGAGCGCGTCGAGCGGCGCGGAGGTGGCGACGAGCCCGTTCGGGCCGCGCGCGATCGCGGTGAGGACCCGCCCGTTCAGGATCGGCACGCCGAGCCGGCGCGCGGCGAGGACGTAGGAGAGCCCGTCGCGCACGAGGCGCGGGTCGGCCATGGCCATCCGCGCGAGCGCCGGCAGCCGCGACAGGCCGGGCGCGGGCGCGGCCTCCACCACGCCGACGACCCGCGCGCCGGCGCGGGCGAGCTCGATCGCGACCTGCAGGTTCAAGGGTCCGTTGCCGGCGACGAGGATGCGCGCGCCGGCCACGACCTCGTAGCTGCGCAGCAGCGTCTGCGCCGCGCCGGTCGTCATCACCCCCGGAAGCGTCCAGCCCGGTACGGGAAAGGCGCGCTCGTAGGCGCCGGCGGCGACGATCAGCTTGCGCGGGCGCACCAGGAGCGGGCCGTCGGGCGTGGTGCAGGCGAGCTCCAGCGGCTCGAAGGCGCCCCAGACCAGCACCTCGGAGAGGATCGTCACGCCGGCGTCGAGCGCCCGGCGGATCAGCGCCCGCCCGGCCTCGGCCTGCGCATCGGGCGCCGGCTCGTCGAGTCCGGCGAGGGCGTCGGCGCGCTGCTTGTAGTACTGCCCGCCGGCCTTCGGGCGCTCGTCGAGGACGAGGACCTCGGCACCCGCTTCCGCGGCGGCGATCGCGGCGCAGAGCCCGCCGGCGCCGGCGCCGACGACGCAGACCGCCGGCGTGCGCTCGGCGAGGTGAGCGGGCGCCGAGGCGGCGGGGGCCCGGGTCGTGTCCGCTAGGGCCGATTGTCGGCGCACGTCGTGCGCGCCCGTCACCTTCGTCATGCAGGCGCGCTGGTTGGCGCGGCCGTCGACGGTGACGAGGCAGTCCTGGCACACGCCCATGCCGCAATGGATGCCGCGCTCGGCGCCCGTCCTGGTCTCGCGGAACGCGACGATTCCGGCCCGGGCGAGGGCGGCGGCGATCGTCTCGCCCCGTCGCGCGGGGACGGGCGCGCCCTCGAAGGTGATGGCGCCGTCTTCGAGGGGGGCTCGGGTCATCGCTCGCTCGCGCGGATGCGGGGTTGGGGAGAAATCGCGGCGCGGTTCCTTCCGGAGACGCGATTTGTACGCTATGCGTACGAACGTACGGATAAATGAGGAGCCTCGCGATGGTCAAGATGCTCGAGGGCCGCACCGCCCTCGTCACCGGGGCCGGGCTCGGCCTCGCCATCGCACGGCGCTTCGCGGCCGAGGGCGCCCGCGGCGTCGGCGTCGACCGTGCGGCGCCGAGCGACCCGATGCCGGAAGGCTGGCGCGCCACGGCGGCCGACGTCACCGACGAGGACGCGCTCGCCGCCGCCTTCGCGGAGGCCCGCCGGCGCCTCGGCCGCCTCGACGTCGTCGTCGCCAATGCCGGGCTCGTGCCGCCCTGGCGGGAGACGGAGCACCTCGACCTCGACGAGTGGGACCGGGTCTTCGCGGTCAACGTGCGGGGCGTGGCCGCGACGCTCAAGCACGCAGTGCCTCTGATGAAGGCGCGGGGCGGCGCCATCGTGGTGATGGCCTCCCTCAACGCGCGGCGCGCGCATCCCCGCCAGGCGCTCTACACGGCGACGAAGCACGCCGTGCTCGGCGTCGTGCGCGCGGCCGCCGCCGATCTCGGGCGCTATGGCATCAGGGTCAACGCCATCGGCCCGGGGCCGGTCGCGACCGACGCCCTGCTGGCCCGCATCGACGCCCGCGCGGCGGCGTCCGGCGCCGATCCCGGCGACGAGCTCGCCGCGCTGGCCGGCGCGACGCATCTGCGCCGCATCGCCACCGAGGACGACGTCGCCGACACCGCGCTCGTGCTCGCGAGCGACCTCTCCCGCGCCGTCACCGGCCAGCTCGTCCCCGTCGACGGCGGCCTTTCCTGAACCCGCACGCAGAACCCGATCCCAGAGACGAACCCCATGCTCGACCTGACGAACAAGACCATCCTGCTCACCGGCGCGGCCAAGGGGATCGGCGCCGCCACCGCGAAGGCGCTCGGTGCCGCCGGCGCGCACGTGATCGCCCATTACGGCGGCGATCGCGCCGGCGCGGAGGCGGCCACCGCGGAGATTCCCGCGGAGCGCCGGCTGCTCCTGCAGGCGGACTTCTCGGATCCCGCGAGCGCCGACGGGCTCTTCCGCGAGGCGCTGGCCTGGCGCGGGCGGATCGACGTGCTGGTCAACAACGCCGCCGTGATGCTGTCGGGCGGCGGTATCGATGCCGACATGGACGCCTGGGACGAGACGTGGGCGCGCACGCTCGCGATCAACGTGCTCGCGCCCGCGCGCCTCCTCAAGCACGCGGTCGCGCATTATCGCGACGCTGGCGGGGGCACGATCGTGACGATCTCGAGCTGGGCGGCGCAGCGCGGCTCCACCAATGCCGACCACATCGCCTACGCCGCCTCGAAGGCGGCGATCAAGGCGGCCTCGCACACGCTGGCGCGGGCCTGCGCCAAGGAGAACATCCTCGTCTACGTCGTCGCGCCCGGCGTCGTGCGCACCAAGATGTCGGAGGACTTCGCCGCCGCGATGGGCGGCGAGGCGCCGGTGACGGCGGGGCTCGCCATGGGCGAGTGGGTGCCGCCGGAGGATATCGCGAACCTCGTCGCCTTCCTCGCGACGGGCGCGTCGCGCCATCTCTCGGGCGCGACGCTCGACGTCAACGGCGCATCCTACGTGCGCTGACGGGAGACCTCCCCGCGCCGGCGCAGGTAGAAGGCGTAGGGCGCGGGGAGGACGGCGTAGGGGTCCTCCACGCCGAGCGCCTTCGCGGCGCGCAGAGGCCAGTTCGGATCCGCCATCAGCTCGCGGGCGATGGCGATCAGGTCGGCGTCCCCCGCCTGGAGGATCGCCTCCGCCTGGTGCGGATCGACGATGAGGCCCACCGCCATCGTCGCCATGTCCGCGCCCCGGCGCACCCCGGCGGCGAGGTGGACCTGATGGCCCGGCGCGGGCGCCGCCGCCGGCTGCGCGTTGGCGACGCCGGTGACGATGCCTCCCGACGAGCAGTCCATCACGTCGACGCCGCGCGCCTTCAGCGCGCGGGCGAGCGCGATCGTGTCGTCGAGGGTGATGCCGCCCTCGGCGTCGTCGGTGGCGGTGGCGCGGTAGAAGACGGGCTTCTCCTCGGGCCAGACCGAGCGGACGATCTCCGCCACCTCCAGGAGGAGGCGCATGCGCCCGGCGAGGTCGCCGCCATAGGCGTCCGTGCGCGTGTTGGCGAGCGCGGAGAAGAAGGTGTGCAGCAGATAGCCGTGCGCGCCGTGGATCTCGACGAAGTCGAAGCCGGCGGCGAGCGCGCGGTGCGTCGCCGCGCGGAAGCCCTCGCGCACGTGATCGAAATCCGCGGCCTCCATGGCCCGGGGCGTGTGCCAGCCCGGGCGCGCGGGAATCGCGCTCGGCGCGATCGTCTCCCAGGCGGGCTCGGGCCCGCCCGGCTCGAGCGGGCCTGCGCCCTCCCAGGGCCGCGCGGTGGACGCCTTGCGGCCGGCGTGCCCGATCTGCACGCCGGCGAGCGCGCCCTGCGCGTGGTAGATCTCGACGATCTCGCGCATGCCCGGCACGTGGGCGTCGTCGTAGAGACCCGTGCAGCCCCAGGTGATGCGCCCCTCGCGGGTGACGCCCGTCGCTTCGACGATCGCGGCGCCGACGCCGCCGAGCGCGAAGCGCGCATGATGGCCGCGATGCCAGTCCTGGATGCGCCCCTCCACCGCCAGGTACTGGCACATCGGCGAGACGACGATGCGATTCTCGAAGCGCACGCCCCGGATTTCGAAGGGCGTGAAGAGGAGAGGTGTCGTCATCACTCGGCCGCCATCCGTCCGTCCAGCTCCAGCATCAGCGCGTCGAGGCGCGCGATCACCGCGAGGATGCGCTCGAGCCGCTCGCGTCCCTCCGCGCCGAGCCGGGCGAAGGTGGTGAGCGGCGCGCGCACGTCGCCCACGGGGTAGCCCCGCGCGGCGGCGAGCGCCTTCGAATAGCACTGATGGCCGTAGGTGGGATGGCCTTCCGCGATGATGTGATCGAACTCGGTGATCAGCCGCTGGATGCGCTTGGCGTCCTCGAGCCGGCCTTCGACCAGGAAGTCCCAGATGCGGTGCGACGCGCGGGGGATGTAGTTGCCGTAGGGGTTGACGTAGCCCACGGCGCCCAGGCTGTAGCTCTCGAAGATGCGCTCGCCGGCGAAGACGTTCATGACGCCGTCCGTCTCCTCGACGATGTCGTAGACGCGCGCCACGTCCATGCTCGCCTCCTTGATGTAGCGAATCTGCTCGAAGGCGCGGGTGAGGCGCCCGACCAGCTTCGCCGACATGTCGACGTTGGAGGTGACGGGGTTGTTGTAGAGCATGATCGGCAGGGACACCGCCTCGCAGATCGCCTTGTAGTAGCCGAAGATCTCGTCCTCGGTGGGGGTGTAGTAGTAGGGCGGGATGATCATCAGCCCGTCGGCGCCGAGCTCCTCGGCCTCGCGCGAATAGCGCACGGCGTTGGGCGTGTGCGCGTCGGCCGTGCCGACCAGCACGTCCATGCGCCCCGCGACGTGCTCCACGGTGGTGGCGACGAGGGCGCGGCGCTCCTCGTCGGTGACGGTGAGGAACTCGCCCGTGGTGCCGAGCACGATCACGCCGGGCACGCCCTCGGCGATCTGCCAATCCAGGAAGCGCTTCTGCGCCTCGAGGTCGACGGCGCTCCCGTCCGGGGTGAAGGGCGTGATCGAGACGGTGTAGCTGCCGCGGAAGGCCTTGGGCATGTCCTCATCCTCGTTTCGCCGGCGTGCCGTGGGGGGATCGGGGTGGGGTCTCGCGCTCGTCCGGGCGCTTGCCGGCAGGGGCGAAGTGCGCGATGAGCGAGACGCCCGAGGGGTTCGGAGCCGGTTCGTTCTGCGAACACTTGTTACCATGGCGCACAGAATGGTGTAAAGCATCCGCGCCAATTCGGAGGGTCTCGCGTGATCGATGTCGTCATCGTGGGAGGCGGGCTCGCCGGCGCCGCGAGCGCCTACTTCCTGGCGAAGGAGGGTGTCGAGGTTCTCCTGCTCGAGCGCGAGGACCTCAACACCAAGGCGTCGGGCTCGAACGCCGGCTCGATCCACGCCCAGATTCCGCACGCCCCGTTCGTCGAGAACGGCGAGGCCTGGGCGCGGGGCTTCGCGCCGACGATCCCGATCATGATGGAGGGCATCGCGCTCTGGCGCGCGATGGAGGCCGAGCTCGGAGTCGCGCTCGACGTGTCGACGCCCGGCGGTCTCCTCGTGGCGCGGACGGACGACGAGATGCGTGCGGTCGTGCGCAAGGCGGAGATCGAGCGCGCGCACGGCCTTCCCGTGGAGATCCTGGGGCGCGACGACCTGCGCCGGCTCGCCCCCTACGTCTCGGACGCGATGATCGGCGGCGCCTTCTGCCCGATCGAGGGCAAGGCGAACCCGCTGCTCGCGACCCCCGCCTTCGCGCAGGCCGCGGAGCGGCTCGGCGCGCGAATCCAGCGCTTCGTCGCCGTCGCGGGCATCAAGCGCGAGCGCGTCGGGTTCACGCTGGCCACGACCGCCGGCCTCGTGCGGGCACGGCGGATCGTCAACGCGGCGGGTGCCGAGGCGACGGTCGTGGCCTCGATGGCCGGCGTCGCGCTCGCCCTCGAGGCGCATCCGATCCAGGTCACGGTGACCGAGCCCGTCGCGCCGCTGGTGCGCCACCTCCTCTACAGCGCCGGCGACAGGCTCAGCCTCAAGCAGGCACCGGTCGGCTCTCTCCTGATCGGCGGCGGCTGGCCGGCGCGGTGCGACGCCCGAGGCCGCCTCTCCGTCTCGCCGCGCTCGCTGGCGGCGAACCTCGCGGTCGCCGAGAAGGTCGTGCCCGGCGTCGCGCAGGCGCGGGTCGTGCGGACCTGGCCGGCGCTGGTCAACGGCACGGCGGACTGGCGCCCGATCCTGGGCGAGCCCCCCGGCGTGCCGGGCTTCTACATGGCGATCTTCCCGTGGATGGGGTTCACCGCGGGGCCGATCGCCGCGCGGCTCGTCACCGACATGATCCTCGGCCGCGAGAGCGGCATCGACGTCTCCGCCTTCGCGCCGGGTGCCGAGGCGGCGTGAGCCCGCCGCCTCGAGTCGTGCCGCGGCTTACTGCCGGGCCGCCTGGATCGTCTCGAGCAGCGCGCGCGCCTCGGGCGCGTCGGCCAGGATCACGTCCCAGGACGGACGCGCCGCCTCGGCGAAGGGCGCGAGATCGGGCTCGGTGACGGTGATGCCCATCTCGCGCACCGTCTCCAGGCCGGCGCGGTTGAGCTCGCGATGGGCCTCGACGCCGTGGGCGATGGCCTCGAGTGCCGCCTCCTGCACGGTCGCCTTCAGGTCGTCGGGCAGGTCGCTCCAGAACGCGTCCGAGAGGACGAAGACCGTCGTCGACTGGTGCGCCTTGGTGAGGGTGTAGTGCTGCACCACCTCGACGAACTTGTCGGCGACGATCGAGTCGGGGGAGATCTCCAGCGCGTCGACGACGCCGTTCTGCAGCGCCATGAACAGCTCGCCGTAGGCCATCGGCGTCGGCTGGGTGCCCATCGCCTTGTAGGCCTCGACGAAGCCCGGCGTCGGCAGCACGCGGATCTTGAGGCCCTGCAGGTCCTCGACGCTCGTCACCGGCGTGCGCGAGCCCACCGAGCGCTCGAAGATCGCGCCCCAGCCGAGCCCGTACATGCCGTAGTCGCCGAGCAGGTCGAGCATCTCGCGCCCGGTCTCGCCGTTGAGGATCTCGTAGGCCTCGTCGGAGCCGGAGAAGACGTAGGGCAGGGACAGCACGCGGTAGGCGGGCACCACGTTCTCGAGCGAGGAGCCGCCGACGAAGCCGCCGGTGAGAACGCCCGTGCGGATCGCCTGGATGGCGCGGGTCTCGTTGCCCGCCTGCGCGCAGCAGAGCACCTCGACCGCGATGCGGCCGTCGGTCCGCTCCTCGACCAGCTCGCCGAAGCGGGTGAGGATGACCTGGTAGGCGCTCTGGTCCGAGAGGACGTGCGCGAGCGTCATCTGGTAGTCCTGGGCGGCGGCGGGTGCCGCGGCGAGCGTCGCCGCGAGGAGACCGGCCGCGAACGTCGTCGAAGTCTTCATCTGGTCCTCCGGAGGGTCGTTGTCGGTATTATCGCAACAGCCCGAGCGACAGGCCCGGGACGTAGGTGATGACCATCAGGTTCAGGACCAGGATGGCCAGGAACACCGCCAGAGGCCGCATCAGCTCTTCCATGCTGATGCGTGCGATGCCGCAGGCGATGAACAGGTTCACGCCGACCGGTGGGGTCACCATGCCGATGGCGAGGTTGACGATCATGATCAGCCCGAAATGCACCGGGTCGATGCCGTAGGAGAGGGCGATCGGCGCGAGGATCGGGGCGAGGATGATGATCGCCGCGAAGGTCTCCATGAACATGCCCACGACGAGGAGGAACAGGTTCACGAGGAGCAGGAAGACGAGGGGGTTCTCCGACACGCTCGACAGTGCCGCGCCGATGGTCTGCGGTGCGCGGATGACGTTGAGCGAGAAGGCGAACATCGCCGCGAAGGCGACGATGATCATCACGACCGCCGACGTCACCGCCGAATCGGCGAAGATCCGCGGCAGGTCGCGCGGCGCGATCTTGCGGTAGACCACGACGCCGAGGAACAGCGCGTAGGCGACGGCCACGACGGCGGCCTCGGTGGCGGTGAACACGCCGCCGAAGATGCCGCCCAGGATGATCACGGGCATCATCAGCGAGAGCGCGGCGCGCCGCAGCGCCCGCCAGACGTCGGGTGCCCACACGCCGGGCGAGAAGGGCACGCGCGTGCCGTAGCCCTTCGCCCAGGCGGTGACGGAGACGACGACGATGAGCGAGAGGCCGATCATCAGCCCGGGCAGGAAGCCCGCGATGAAGAGATCGCCGATCGAGACCCCGGCGATGACGCCGTAGAGCACCATGGGCACGGAGGGCGGAAGGATCACGCCGAGCTCGCCCGAGGACGCGGTCGTCGCCGCCGAGAACGGGCGCGGGTAGCGCTGGCGCTCCATCTCGGGGATCAGCATCGAGCCGATCGCCGCGGCCGTGGCGGCGGACGAGCCGGAGATCGTCGCGAACATCATCGAGGTGAGCACGACGGCGGCGCCGAGGCCGCCGGGCATCCAGCTCACCAGCGACACCGCGAGATGAACGAGGCGCTCGGCGATGCCGCCGAACTGCATCAGCCGTCCCGCGAGCACGTAGAGCGGCAGCGCCATCAGCGCGAAGGAATCGAGGCTCTCGAAGATGACCTGCGGGATGGCGATCAGGGGGATGTTGCGGTCCATCAGCGTCGGCAGCGGCGCGATGCCGAGCGCGAGCGCGATCGGCACGCCGGCCGTGAACAGGAGGAGGAGGAGAAGGAGGAGCGCGCTCATGTCGGTTCAGTCCGCCGCCGGCCCGTCCGCCGCGAAGCGGATGTCGCGGCCCTCGAGGGCGCAATCGACGACGAGGGCGAGCGAGTTGAGGATCATCAGCGCCGCGCCCACGGGCAGCGCCCAGTAGACGACGCTCTTCTCGAGGTTCATCACCGGGCTCGTCTCGGTGCGGCCCAGCTCGACGAAGGGCAGGCCGATCCAGAAGAGGAGCCCGAAGAAGGCGACCGAGAGCGCGATCGTGGCGTAGCGGATCGGCACGCCGATCCGCGCGGGCATGCGGCGCACGAGGAACTCGAGCGCGATCATCTGCGCCCGCCGGCAGCCGACGCCGGCGCCGAGGAAGACCATCCAGATCAGCGTGTAGCGCGCGAGCTCCTCCGTCCACGGGGCGGAGACGTTGATCCCCGCCGCCGTGAGCACGAAGCGCACGATCACCTGGTAGAGGACGGCCCCCGCCGTGACGGCGAGGAGCCCGCCGACGACGAGCGTCAGCACGATGTTGAGCCGATCGATGGCTGCGAGGACCGTCCTCATCGCGCCGTCTCCCTTTCGAGCCGCCGCTGCGCGATCAGCGCCGCGGCGGGGGCTCCCAGCCGCTCTGCGCCAGGATCGCGTGGCTCGCGGCGAGATCGCCGTCCGGATCCACGCCCGGCTGCGTCGCGTCCGTGATGATCTCGAGCACGGTCATGCCCTCGTAGCCGATCTCCTTCAGGGCGGCGGCGGCGGGCGCGGGCTCGACGATGCCGGTGCCCAGCCGATCGTGCTTGAAGTCGGCGAAGGTCGTGTCCGAGATATGCACGTTCTTGATGCGGCTCCCCAGCATCCGGATCGCGCCCACGACGTCCTCCTTGATGTAGGCGGAGTTGCAGACGTCGAAATTGATGCCGATCGACGGGTCGATCTCGTTCGCGACGTCGAGCATGTCCTGCGCGGTGGGGAGGAAGGTGAAGGGCACGTTCTCGAGGATGAGTTCGACGCCCGAGCCCTTCGCGAAGGCGACGAGCTCCTTCATGCCCTCGACGAACCACTCCCGCATCCAGGGCGTCGGCGGGTTGATGAGCGAGTTCACCGGGCCGGGGATCGCGACGACCCAGGGGCAGCCGAGCTCCGCGGAGAAGGCGATCGCCTCCTTGTAGCGGTCGAGCGTGTAGCGCCGCATGATCGGGCAGACGGAGTTCGGGTTGTTGTCGAGGAGCGGGTAGCAGAAGCTCGTCACCCGATGCCCGTTGTCGGAGAGCCAGTCGCGCATGGCGCGGCGCTCGGCGAGCGTCATCGTCGCCGGCCAGCAATGGGGCGGGAAGATCATCAGCTCGAAGGACGAGTAGCCCTGCGAGGCGAGGTGCTTCAGGGCATCGAGCCCGGAATGCGAGTAGAGGAAGGGGAAGGTCGAGGCGGCGACGCGCAGGTCGGACATGACGATGCTCCCGGTCTAGAGGGTCGATTCGAGACGCGTGTTGAGGACGAGCTCGGAGACGGTGGCGGCGGCGGGCAGGCGCACGAGGAGCGCGACCGTCTCGGCCACGGTCTGCGGGTCGAGGCGGTTGCCGGCGGGCGTCGCGCCGGGCACGGAGGCGATCAGCTCGGTCTCGATGGCGCCGGGGCAGAGCGCCGTGACGCGCACGCCCTCCAGCCAGCCGGCGTGCTTCGTCGCGTGCGAGAGCGCGACCAGCGCGTGCTTCGACATCACGTAGCCGAGCGAGGCGGTGTGGTCGCGCACCCGCTTGCCGTCGGTCGAGGCGATGTTGACGACGCGCCCGTCGCCGCTCGCCCGCAGCGCCGGGAGCGCCGCGCGGGTGACGCGCCAGGGGCCCTTGACGTTGACCTCCCACATCGCGTCGAGGTCGTCCTCGTCGCTGGTCTCGACCGAGCCGGCGCGGAAGATGCCGGCGTTGTTGACCAGGGCGTCGAGGCGGCCGTGGCGGGCGAGCGTCGCCTCGATCCAGGCGCCCGCGCTCGCGCGATCGGTGGCGTCGTAGCGGTGCGCGCTCACCCGCGCCTCGTCGAAGCCGAGCCGCGCGACGAGCCCGTCCGGCTCGCGCACGCCCAGCGAAAGCGCCCAGCCGTCGGCGTGCAGGCGCTCCGCGACGGCGCGGCCGAGCCCACGGGAGGCGCCGGAGATCGCGACGACGCGACCCGCGGCCGGGAGGAGCGGCGGACCCGCCATTAGAACAGCCCCTGGTAGACGCCGCCGTCGTTGACGATGTTCTGCCCGGTGATGAACCCGGCCTTCTCCCCGCACAGGAAGGCGACGAGGTCGCCGCATTCCGACGGGTCGGCGAAGCGCCCGGCCGGGCAGGTCTTCTTGCGGTCCGCGACGATCGCCTCGTAGGTCGTGTTGCCGCGCTCGGCGTGGCCGTGCAGGTTCGTGTGCAGCGCCTCGGTGTCGAAGAGGCCCGGCGCCACCGAGTTGATGACGACGTTGTGCGGGATCAGCTCGCGCACCATCGAGGCGATCGCGCCCGAGAGCGCGAGCCGCGCGGCGTGGCTGTGGGCGAATCCCACCTGCGGGAACTTGATGAAGCTCACCGTGATCGAGACGACGCGGCCGAACCTGCGCTCGGCCATTCCGGGCGTCGTGCGGGTGATCAGGTCGATCATCGCGTGGAAGTGCCCGTCCCACCACCACAGCCAGTCCTCGCGCGACCAGGTACGGAAGTCGCCGGGGACTTGGCGGATGCCGGGGTTGCACACGAGGATGTCCGGCGCCGGGCAGGCGGCCAGCAGCCGGTCGCGGTCGCGCGCCTCGTTGAGGTCGCCGGGGACGATCTCGACCTCGACGCCGTGCGCCGCACGGATCTCTTCGGCGGCCTGTGCCAACGGGCCCTCCCGCCGCGCGTTCAGAACGAGGTTCACCCCCTCGCGCGCCAGCGACTCCGCGCACGCGCGCCCCAGCCCCTGGCTCGCCGCGCACACGATGGCGCGCCTCCCCGCGATCCCCAGATCCATCGTTTTCTTCCTTCTCTCGTAAACGTCACAGCAGTCCGAGGTCGGCCAGGCCGCGGCGCAGGCCCTCGAGCGGCGCGCCCTCGAGCGCGCGCAGCGGCTGGCGCGGACGCCCGCCGCCGGGGCGGCCGAGCATGTCCATCGCCGCCTTGGTCGCGGGGTAGAGCGTGCGGCCCTCCGACACGAACAGGTCGGTGAGGCGCCGGCCCGTGGCCTGGAGCGCCTCGGCGGTCTCCGAGCGGCGCTCCAGCGCGGCGTGGAAGAGGTCGAGGCAGCCGTCCCAGACGTTGGGGAAGCAGTCGATCGTCCCGTCCGCGCCGAGCATCACCGCGGGCGCGCCGTAGACCGAGGACGGCCCGCAGAAGACGCGGATGTCGTCCTTCACGGCGAGCATCGTGGCGTAGAAATTGTTCCAGTCCCCCGAGCTCTCCTTGATGGCGACCACCGTGTCGAGCTTCGCGAGGCGCGCGGCGAGCGCGGGCGAGACCGCGTTCACGGCGTTGCCGGGGATGTTGTAGACCATGATCGGCAGGTCGACCGCCGCCGAGACCTCGGCGAAATGCGCGTAGATCTCGTCGTCCGAGAGCTTGACGAAGTAGGGCGGCAGCACGAGCACGCCGTCCGCACCCGCCGCCTTCGCGGCGCGGGCGAGGTCGATCGTCTCGTGGGCGGTCACCGCGCCCGTGCCGACGATGCAGGTGCCGCGCCCGGCGACCGCCTTCACCGCGTCCGCGTAGAGCGCCTTGCGCTCGGCATGCGAGAGCGCCCAGAACTCGCCGGTGCAGCCGCAGGCGACGACGCCCGTGGCGCCGGCGGCGAGGAGATGGTCGATGTTGGCGCGCAGCGCCGCCGTGTCGATGGCGCCGGTGTCGTCGAAGGGTGTGGTCAGAGCCGGCATCGGGCCGGACCACGTCACGCTGTCCCTGTTCATCGGGGTTGGTTCCTGGGAAGGAGGGTCCGTTTCGGGTGTCAGGAGGCGCGCGCGAGCGCGCCCTCGGCGGCGAGCGCGTCCGTCACCTCGTCGAGCGCCTCGCGGGCGCGGCCCACGATCTCGGCGATCTCGGCGGAGGTGACGACGAAGGGCGGCGAGAAGGCGAGCGTGTCGGAGGACGGCAGCGCGCGCGAGATGAGCCCGCGCGCGAGCGCCGCCTTGATCACGCGCGGCGCGACCTTGAGCGCCGGGTCGAACCGCGTCGCCGGCTCGCGCCGCGCCACCAGCTCGACGGCGGCGACGAGGCCCTCGCCACGCACCTCGCCCACGAGCGGATGGTCGCCGAAGGCGTCGGCCAGCGCCGCGCGCATCTCTGCGCCGCGCTCGGCGGCGGCGGCGATGAGGTTCTCGTTCTCGATGATGTCGAGGTTGGCGAGCGCCGCCGCGGCGGCGAGCGGGTGGGCGGTGTAGGTGTAGCCGTGGCCGAAGGGCCCGTGCGTGCGCCCGGCCCCCGCGATCACCTCGTAGACCTTCTGCGAGACGACGCAGCCCGAGAGCGGCACGTAGGCGGAGGTGACGCCCTTGGCGATCGTCATCAGGTCGGGCTCGATGCCGTAGACCTCCGACCCGAACATGGTGCCGAGCCGCCCGAAGCCGCAGATCACCTCGTCGACGATGAGGAGCACGTCGTGGCGGCGCAGCACCTCCTGGATCGCCGGGAAGTAGCCCGGCGGTGGCACGATGACGCCGCCGGCGCCCTGGATCGGCTCGGCGATGAAGGCGCCGACCGTGTCGGGCCCTTCCGCGAGGATCATGTCCTCGAGCTCGCGCGCGAGGCGCGCGACGAAGTCCGCGTCGCTCATGCCGGGCTCGGCCTCCCACAGGCGGTGGGGGGCGCGCACGTGGCGGGCGAAGTCCAGCGGGATGCCGAAGCCCTTGTGCAGGCCCTCGAGCCCGGTGAGGCTCGCGGAGGCCAGCGTCACGCCGTGATAGCCGCGGTTCCTGGCGATGATCTTGCGCTTGCCCGGCTTCCCGCGCGCGGCGTTGTAGTACCAGACGAGCTTGACCTGCGTGTCGTTGGCGTCCGATCCCGACGAGCCGAAGAACACCCGCGCCATGCCCTCGGGCGCCGCCTCGACGATGCGCGCGGCGAGGATCGCCGGCGTGTCCGTGCTCATCGACGAGAAGCCGTGGTAGTAGGGCAGCGTCACCGCCTGCTCGCGGATGGCGTCGGCGATCTCGGCGCGGCCGTAGCCGACGTTGACGCACCACAGCCCCGCCATCGCGTCGAGATAGGTGCGGCCGGTCGCGTCGGTGAGCGTGATGCCCTTGCCCTTCACCATCATCGGCCCGCCCGTGCGGGCGTGGTCCTCGAGATTGGTGAAGGGGTGGAGGACGTAGGCGCGGTCGAGGGCTGCGGCGTCGATGTTGAGGGGGCGTGCCATCGTGGGCTCCGTTGGTGATCAGGCGGCCGCGGGGGCGCCCGCGCGCCCGAAGGTCGCGGGAAGGCGTGCCTCGCTCGCGGCGCAGAACAGGTGCAGGCGCTCGGCCCTGAGGTCGAAGGGGACGCGCTCGCCGATCGCCAGCGCGACGTCGGCGCCGGCGCGGGTGACGAGGGAGCCGGCGGGGCTCTCGACGACGACGATGGTCTCGTGCCCCGTCGGCTCGACGATGCGCACCGTGCCGACGAAGGGCCCCTCGCCGAGGGTCACGTCCTCGGGGCGCACGCCGAGCGCGACCTTGCGCTCGGGCAGGGCGCCGTCCTCCAGCGAGACCGGCAGGTCCGTGCCCGCGCAGCGGAAGGCGGCGCGGCCGGGCTCGCCCGTCATCTCGCCGGAGAGGAAGTTCATCGGCGGTGTGCCGATGAAGCCCGCGACGAACATGTTCGCCGGGCGGTCGTAGACCTCCTTGGGCGGGGCGTATTGCTGCAGCACGCCGTCGCGCATGACCGCGATCTCGTCGGACATGGTCATCGCCTCGAGCTGGTCGTGCGTGACGTAGACGAAGGTTCGTCCCACCCGCCTGTGCAGCTCGATCAGCTCGGCGCGCATGTGCGCGCGCAACTTCGCATCGAGGTTGGAGAGCGGCTCGTCGAGCAGGAAGACCTGGGGATCGCGCACCAGCGCCCGCCCGAGCGCGACGCGCTGCTGCTGACCGCCCGACAGCTGGCGGGGCTTGCGCGCGAGGAGGTGCTCGAGCTGGAGCGTGCGCGCGACCTGGGCGACCTTCTCCTCGCGCTCGTGCTTCGCCACGCCGTGCTTCTTCAGCGGATAGGCGATGTTCTCGCCCACCGTCATGTGCGGGTAGAGCGCGTAGGACTGGAACACCATGGCGATGTCGCGCTTGCCCGGCGCCACGTCGTTGACGACGCGGTCGCCGATCGTGATCGTCCCGCTCGTGGGGAACTCGAGGCCCGCGAGCATGCGCAGCGTCGTCGTCTTGCCGCAGCCCGAGGGCCCGAGCAGGCTGACGAAGGCGCCGTCCTCGATCACGAGATCGAGCCCCTCCACCGCGACCGCGGCACCGAACGCCTTGCGGACCTTGTCGAAGCGCACCTGCGCCATGAAGCCGACCCTTCCAATTCTTCTTCTGGTGCGTACGCCGTCGTCAGCCCTTCACCCCGCCCGCGCCGAAGCCGCGGGTGAGGTAGCGCTGGAGGAAGGCGAAGATGACGATCAGGGGGATGCTCATCATGACCGAGGCGGCCATGAGCAGCGACCATTCGATGTTGAAGGAGGACACGAGCATGTTCATCACGCCCGTCGTCAGCGGGCGCGCCGCGTCCGTGTTCACGAGGACGAGCGCGAAGAGATACTCGTTCCACGCGAGGATGAAGGTGAACAGCGAGGTCGAGATGATCCCCGGCAGCGCCTGCGGCAGGATCACGTCGACGAAGGCGCCCATGCGCGTCGCACCGTCCACCAGCGCGGCGGATTCGAGGTCGTCCGGGATGCCCTGCATGAAGGAGCGCAGGAGCCAGATCGCGTAGGGCAGCGAGAAGGTCGTGTAGGCGATGACGAGGCTGAAGAGCGTGTTCGCCACGCCGATCCAGACCAGCATCAGGTAGAGCGGCAGGATCAGGACGACCGAGGGCAGGAGATAGGTGAACAGCACCAGCTGCGCCAGCCGCTCGCGTCCGGGATAGCGGAAGCGCACCAGCGAATGCGCGGCGAGCGTCGCGGCGGTCACGACGAGCACCGTCGTCACCGTGGCGATGACGAGCGAGTTGCGCATGTAGGTGAGGAACGGCGTGCGCTCGAGCAGCGTCCAATAGTGCTCGAACGTCACCGAGCCCGGCCAGAAGGTCGGCGGGATGCGGAAGAGCTCGAACTGGGGCTTCACCGAGGTGATCACCATCCACACGAGGGGGAAGGCGACGACGAGGACGATGCCCCACGCGAAGGCGTTCCAGGCGAGGCGGCGGAGAATCCGGGTCATCGTCCCGCCTCCCTCTCCCCGCGCCCGGTGACGCGCAGGTACCCGATCATGAAGACGAGCATCACGATCATCATCGTCACGGCGACCGCGGAGGCCCGGCCCATGTCGTTGAGCCCGAACGCGTCCTTGTAGACCATGAGCGGCAGCGTCTGGGTCGAGATCAGCGGGCCGCCGCCGGTGAGGAGGAAGATCAGGTCGAACTCCTTGAAGTCCCAGATCGCGCGGAGCAGCACGATCACGACGAGCACGTCGCGCAATTGCGGGAGCGTCACGTCGAAGAAGCGCGCGACGGGTCCGGCCCCGTCGATCTTCGCCGCCTCGTAGAGCGGCTCGGGAATGGTCTGGAGGCGCGCCAGCACCGCGATGACCACGAAGGGGAAGTACTTCCACGCGCCCACGACGACGACGCTGATCATCGCGTTGGGCATCGAGCCGAGATAGTCGAGCGGCATGTCGATGATACCGGCCCACATCATCATTTGGTTGAGGATGCCGTAGAGGTCGTTGAACAACCACCGCCAGACCAGCACCGCGACCACGGTGGAAACGAAATAGGGAAACAGGATCAGGCTGCGGGCCAGCGCGCGGAAGACCATGTTCTGGTGCAGCACGAGCGCGACCGCGATGCCGAAGAAGACCTGCAGCGTCAGCGTGCACACGGTCCAGATCACCGTGTTGAGCAGGGACCGCCAGAATTCGCCCGACGCCATCAGCGTGGCGTAGTTGTCCAGCGCCACGAAGTCGCCCTGCAGCGTCGGCGTGTAGATCGAGAACAGGCTCAGGTAGATCGCCGAGACGAGCGGATAGACGATCACCATGCAGAAGATCACCACCGACGGCGCGATCAGCAGGAGGCCGAGGAGCGCGTAGCGGCGATCGAGAGCCGAGCCGAGGGACGAGCCGGTTCCGGCCGTGCCGGTGAGGGCGGTTGCGGTCATGACGGGTCCGGAAAATGGGGGCGACGCCGGGCGGATGGAGGGTGCGGCCGGCCCGGCGTCGCGCATGACGAAGGGAGACGGAGGAGCGAGCGCCGCCCGATCAGCCCTTCATCAGTTCCTCGAGGCGCATGGCCGTGTCGGAAACGACGGCGTCCATGGCGTCCCCGTTCAGGACGTAGCGCTGCACCGCGTCCGCCAGCACGTGCGAGGCCACGATCTGGCCGGCCTTGGTGTTGGGCCGGTGCGCGGTCGACTCCCAGCCGAGGTTGTGGCCCGCGGCGGCGGCGGCGGCCATGCGGTCGACGTCGTCCGCGTACTTCTGGATGATCTCGTTCTCCTGGTACGCAGGCATCGACGAGATCGTCTTCAGGACCGGCAGCACGTGGCCCGGCGCGGCGTGGAGCTGGCGGATGTAGCCGTCCGGCTCGAAGAGGTGCGCGGCGAGTTTCTTCGTCAGCTCCATGTTCGGCGCGTCCTTGGGGATCATCACCGAGGGGAAGTCGTTGAAGGTCCAGTGCGGCACGTCCTCGGACACGGTCGGGTACTCGTGCGCCGAGACGAAGTCCGCGATGCCGGGGTTCTGCGCGTTGACGTTGGCGAGCACGCGGCCGGTGTAGAGCCCCGTCGCGGTCGCGCCCGAGACGAAGGCCGTGAGGCTCTCGCCCCAGGAATAGGCGGTCGCGCCCGGCGGGCAGAGCTCGCGCATGGACTTGTAGAACTCGAGCGCGTTGCGGAACTCGGCGGAGTCGACCGCGACCTCGAGCTCGGGGGAGAAGATCATCCCACCCGCGCCGTGCACGAAGCAGATGAACACGAGGCTCGTCATCGAGTTGCGGGCGTAGGGCAGCGGCGCGCCGTAGATCCCGCCGCCCTGCATCCTGGAGGCCGCGTCGCGCAGCTGGTCCCAGGTGCGCGGAACGCCGTCGATGCCCGCCTTCTCCATCAGGTCGGTGCGCACCCACAACATGTTCGCCGCGGAATTGCCGATGCCCGTGCCCGCGTGCTGGCCCGGAGTGATCTCGTAGACCTTGTTCGCGCCGTCGTAGTACTTCTCCGGGCCGATCAGGGCGATGACGTCGTCGAAGGGCTCGAGCAGCCCGTTCTGCCAATAGTTCGACACCGCGAACGAGGGCAGGTGGGTGACGACGTTGGGCGCCTGGCCCGAGGCGAAGGCTGCGGCCATCTGGGCCGGGTAGCCCTCGTCCGACGTGCTCTCGAACAGCACCCTCACGCCGGGGTTCGCCTCCTCGAACGTCCGGATCTGGTAGTCGTAGGCCTCGCGCTGGGCCGGCGCGGTCTGCGGCGACCACCAGCGCAGCGTCGTCTCCTGGGCGTGCGCCCGGCGGATGCCCGGCATCGCGGCGGTGAAGCCTGCCGCCCCGATGCCCGCGAGCACCGTGCGCCGCGAAACCCCCGCGAGCCTGGACGAGATGATGTTCGAAGACTTGTTCGTCATGGTGCGCTCCGTTCCAGAGGGCGACGGGTTGCGACGACGGCCGCTCCCGTTTCTCGTACATTCGTGCGCATAGTGAACAAAAGTCCGGGAGCTGCGCAAGGGCGAAGTTGGGCGAAATCGCCAAGAGGGCCTACGAAACAGCGATTTCCAGGATCTCCACCTGCGATCTGCGATGCAGGACGGGTTCCTGCCGCTCTGCTCAACGCACGCGCGCGCGGTGATATCCGCCCGGTTGTTCGAGAACGCGGTGGCTCTGCGGTACGCTCAGGCCGGGAGCGGGTCCGCAGCCGCGCCGGCGGCGAAGCGGCCCGGGTCGAAGGGTGCGAGATCGAAATCCGGCCTCTCGCCGCGGATCGCCTGCGCCGCGAGCCGGGCGACGAGTGGCCCGAGCGTGTAGCCGGCGTCGCCGGGCACCGCGACGAACAGCCCGCGGGGACCGACGGCGCCGATGATCGAGGCGCCGTCGCAGGTGGTGTTGACGCCGGCCCAGGTGCGGATCACCCGGGCCTGGGCGATGCCCGGGGCGAGGCGGGCGGCGAGCGCGAGATTGCCGAGGATGCTCGCGCGCTCCACGCGCGGCGTCCCCTCGCCGGCGAGCCGCGCCGGCCAGCCGCCGCCCACGACGACGTGGCCGCTGGCGAGCTGCTTCAGGGTGATCATCCGCTCGGCGTGCTGGACGAGGTGGCGCACCACGGGTGCCATCGGCTCCGTCACGTTCATGTGGAGCGGCTCGGCCTTCGTGGGGATCGTCACGCCGAGCTGGGCCGCGAGCGCGCCGGTCCCGGCGCCGGCGGCGAGGACGACGCGCGCGGCCCGCGCCGTCCCGCGGGACGTCTCGACGAGAAAGCCGCTTCCCCCCTCGGCGAGGCGCACGACGCGCGTCTCCCCGACGAGCCGCGCGCCGGCGGCGGTCGCGCCGCGGGTCAGGGCCGCGTTGGCGAGGAGCGGGTTGAGCTTGCCCTCGTCCGCGCATAATTCCGCGCCGTACACCGCATCGGGGTCGAGATAGGGCGCGAGCCTCAGGAGATCGGCGCGGCCCACCATCTCGACGTCGAGGCCGAGCGCACGCTCGCGGTCGCACTTGCGGGCGAGAAACTCGTACTGCGCCCGGTTCTCGGCGATCATCAGCCCGCCGGAGCGTTTCAGCTCGAAATCGGCGCCGAGCTCCTGCTCGAGGCTCGCCCACACCCGCGCGGCGGCGACGTAGAGGGGCAGGGCGCGCTCGAGCGCCGGCACCTGCTCGGGGTAGAGCCGGATGAAGCGGCTCTGCATCTGGACATGGAGGCTCCCGGCATTGGCATTGGTGCCCCCGTGCCGCCCCTCGTCGAGGACGAGCACCTCCTCGCCCGCGCGCGCCAGGAGGCGCGCCAGCGCGAGGCCGACGACGCCGCCGCCGACGATGGCGAGGTCGACCGTGCTGGGAAAGTCCGTCATCGCGGCTCCCCGCCGCCATCCGGAGCGACGCGGCGCGCGGCGAGCGCGCGCATCAGGCCGACGTCGCGGGCGCGCACGCCCTCGTCCCACCGCTCGAGCGGGAGCACCGCACGGCGCTCGGCGTCGACTCGCGCGACGAGATCCTCCGTCCACGGGTCGTCCTGCCCGCGCTCGGCGCCCATCCGCGCATAGGCCGCGCCCATGCGCTGCGCATGCGCCGCGATCCCGCCGCGCACGTTGAGGTCCGCGGTGGCGAAGGGGCCGACGACCGACCAGCGCAGGCCGAGCCCGTCGCGCACGATCGTGTCGAGATCGGTCGCGGAGACGACGCCGTCGCGCACGAGGCAATAGGCCTCGCGCAGCAGCGCGCCCTGCAGGCGGTTGTAGACGAAGCCCTCGACCTCCCGGCCGAGCCGCACGGGGAGCATCCCGCAGCCCGCGAGCAGCCGCTCGGCCGCGTCCATCGTCTCGCGCGCGGTGAAGGGTGCCGGCACCAGCTCGATCACCGGGATGAGCGTCGGCGGATTGCCGGGATGGGCGACGAGGCAGCGCGCGCGCGCGGCCTCCGGCAGGTCGGCGGCGAAGCGCGAGGCGCCGATCGCCGAGGAGGCGCTCGCCAGGATCGCGTCCGCGGGCGCGGCGGCGGCGATCTCGGCGAAGAGCGCGCGCTTCACGCTCTCGTTCTCGGGGGCGCACTCCATGACGAGGACGGCGTCCGCGACGCCGTGGGCGAGGTCCGCCGTCGCCTCGATGCGCGTGCGCACGGCGGCGGCGTCGCCCTCGAACAGCCCGTGGGCCGCGAGATCGTCGAGGCGAAGCGCGATCTCGCCGTCGACCGCCGCGCGGCGTCGCGGATCGGGGTCGACGACGCGCACGCGATGCCCGGCGCGCGCGAAGACGAGGGCGAAGGCGACGCCGATGGAGCCGGCGCCGATCACGGCGAAGCAACGGGCGGTCATCGGCTGTCCTGGGCGGAAGCGGGCGCGTGATCCCGGGCGTGGCGGGCGAGGTCGGCATGCGTGCAGAACCACACGTCCCCCTTCGCCTTCGCGTGGCGGATCAGCTCGTCGAGGATGAAGATGCGCGAGCGGTAGCCGATGACGAAGGGATGCATCACGAGCTGGAAGACGCCGCCCTCCTCCCAGGCGGCGTCGAATTCACGCAGGAAGATGTCGAGCACGGCGGCGGGCGGCGTGTAGGGCCGCGTCGGTGGGTTGCGGTTGAAGAGGAGATAGACCGCGTCGTCGCGCAGCCACTCGACGGGGATCTCGACCACTCCCGTCACCGCGCCGTCGAGCAGGAGCTCGTAGGGCTCCTCGTCGGCCATCATGGACGAGTCGTAGAGGAGGCCCATCTCGCGCACGATGCGGATCGTGTCGGGGCTCAGGTCCCAGTTGGCGGAGCGCAGACCGACCGGTTCCGTGCCGCTCGCATCGCGCAGCACGTCGCGGGCGCGCTCCATCAGCGCACGCTCGTCCTCGTAGGCGATGAGCGAGTTGTTCTCGTGTATCCAGCCGTGGATGCCGATCTCGTGGCCCCGGGCGGCGATGCGGCGGGGCTCGTCGGGGTCGATCAGCGCGCAGACGGCCGGCACGAAGAAGCTCGCGGGGACGTCGTGGCGCGCCAGGAGATCGAGGATGCGCGGCACGCCGACGCGCCGCCCGAACTCGCCCCAGGCGATGCGCCCCATGGCGCGCCCGCCGGCGCCCATCTCGAACGTCTCGTGGTCGCAGTCGAAGGAGAGGGCGACGGCGCAGCGCTTGCCGTTCCAAGAGGGCGGGCGCAGGCGCCGGCCGGCCCGCACGCGCCCGACGAGGGCGCGCCAGTCGGCCTCCGGCCAGCGCCAGGACGGGAGCGACGGGGGTTGCTCGCCCATCAGCCTTCCTCGCGCAGCCGCATCATCGCGCCGTAGGCCGGGCGCGCCTGCGCGGCGTCCCAGAGGGCCGCGACGGCGGGCGTGGCGTCGAGCGCGCCCGGCGCCTCGCGCAGGTAGAACAGGATCGAGGCGACGTTGAGGTCCGCGACCGTGAAGCGCCCGCCCACGAGATGCCCCCCGCCTGCGACGAGCGCCGTCTCGAGCGCGGCCAGCGGGCGGGCGAGCGCGGCGAGCGCAGCCTCGCGCGCGGCCGGATCGCGCTCGGGCTCGGGGCGGTTGAGGGTGTGGACGAGGACCTCGTGGGCGTTCGGCTCGAGCTCGGTCGCCGCGAAGAGCGTCCACATCGTCATCAGCCCGTCCTCCGCCTTGGTCCGAGGGCCGAGCGGCGTCTCGACGGCCTTGGCGAGGTGGAGGTTGATCGCGAGCGATTCGGAGAGGACGAGCCCGTCCATCTCGAGGACGGGCACGCGCCCCATCGGGCTCAGCGCCCGGAAGGCGGGGGCGCGCGTGCCCCCCTCGCCCGGCGCCGTCTTCACGTGCGCGTAGGGAACGCCCAGCTCCTCGGCCATCCACAGGACGCGGGAGGTGCGGGTGCGGGCGATGCCGTGGATGGTGAAGGTCATGGGCGTTCCCGCTCTCTCTCGATGTCGCGTCTCGCGGGCCTTCAGCCCGCCGCCCGGCGGGCCTGTGCGCCGTGCTTCTTCAGCCAGGCCCGCCAGGTCGTCGCCCAGCGCTTCGGGTCGTCGAGGGCGGAGCCGTCGATGGCGTGGATCGCCGCGTTGTGCGGCGCCGCCTTGACGTGATCGGGGTTCTCCCGCGCCTCCTTGGCGACCTGGGCGATCACATCGCACCAGGTGTCGATGTCCTCCTTCGACCACATCTCGCCGGCCTCCGGGGTGAAGGGCTCGGGCACGAGCCAGGGCTCGTGGGCGAGCCAGGGCGCGTCGACGCCGAAGTCGACCATGCGCGCGGACAGCTCGGCGACGCCGATGCCGGTCTCCTCCTTCAGCTTCTCGAGCGAGTAGCGCGTCATCTCGAGGCGCCACGCGTCGAGATGCGGGTGGGACTTCGTCACCCCGTCGATCGCGAGGAGACGCGTCTCCATGTAGTTGTTGGCCAGCACCGAGATGTCGGAGGCCTCCTGGATGCCCTCGGCACCCATGGCGCGGGCCCAGGCGTAGGCGCGCATGACGATGTGCAGGTTGCCGAAGAACTCGCGCACCTTGCCGACGCTCATCTCGCGGTCGTAGTCGAGGCCGTAGAGGCCGCTCGCCTCGTCCTTGACGACGACGGGCTTGGGCAGGAACGGCGCCAGCTCCGCCGAGCAGCCGTAGGCGCCGGTGGCCGGCCCGCCGCCGCCCTTCGGGCCGCCGAAGGTCTTGTGGAGCATGAACATGCAGGCGTCGAAGCCGAGATCCCGGGCGCGGATCTTCGACATCACGCCGTTGAAGTTGGCGTGGTCGTAGAAGGCGAGCGCGCCGGCCTCCTTGGCGAGGCGCACCCACTCCTTTATCTCGGGATTGTAGATGCCCATGTCGTCGGGATTGTTGAGCATCAGCGCCGCCGTGCGGTTCGACAGCGCGGCCTTCAGCGCCTCGATCGACGGGTAGCCGTTCTCCTCGAGCATCAGGGTGATCACCTCGAACCCGGAGGTCGCGGCGGTCGCCGGGTTGCAGGGGTGCGCCTGGATCGTCGTGATGATCTGGTTGCGCTGCTCGAGCTCGCCCTTGGCGGCGAACCAGCCGCGCGTCACGGCGGTTTGCGTGTAGGCCGCGTGGGCGCCACCGGCGGCCTGGAACACGAACTGGTCCATGCCCGAGAGCTGGCGCAGGATCAGGTCGAACTCGTGAACGATCTCGAGGATGCCCTGCAGCGTGCGCGGGTCCTGGTAGGGATGCATGTCCGCCATCTGCGGCCGCAGCGAGATCTGCTCGGAGAGGCGGGAGTTGTACTTCATCGTGCAGGTGCCGAAGAGGCTGATGTTCATCATCCCCAGCACCTCCTGCGAGAGATGCAGGTAGTGGCGCAGCACGTCCGGCTCGCTCATCTCGGGGAGCGCAGGCTTCGCGCGCCGGCGCATGCCGGCGGGCACGAGCGCGGACGCCTCGCCGACGGCCGCGGCGACGGCGGCCTCGGCGGCGGGGAAGACCGCGCCGCGGCGGCCCGGAACGCCCATCTCCATGACGACGGGCTCGTTCCAGCGGGCTTGCGTGACCTCGCGGGGATTGCTCATCGCACAGCCTCCTTCAGGGCGTCGACCAGCCGATCGATCTCGGCCTGTCCGTGGATCTCGGTGATGCAGTAGAGGGCGGCCCGGCCCAGCCCGGGGAAGTCGGCGGAGATGTCCTTGCCGCCGAAGATGCCCTTGTCCATCAGGGCCTCGTTCACCTGCGCGACGGTCTTGCCCGTGCCGTCGAAGCGCACGACGAACTCCTTGAAGAAGCCCGTCGGGAAGACGACCTCGACGCCCGGCACCTCGGCGACGCGCCTCGCCGCGTAGTGCGCCCGCTGGATGATCAGCTCGCCGATCTCGCGGAAGCCCTCGGGCCCCATCAGCGACATGTAGACCGCGCTCGCGATGGCGGTGAGATAGACGGAATTGCCCGTCCAGTCCTTGCCCTCCTCGCGCATGCCGTAGGACGATTGATGCGCGAGGCACAGGCCGAAGCCGACCTCTCCCGGCACCGACGTGCCGGTGATCGAGACGTTGAGCGTCGGGTATTCGCGGGCGTAGGCTTCCTCGTCGCGCGAGGCGATGAAGCCGCCGGCGCCGCCGCCGCAATTCATGTGGGCGCCCAGCGTCTGGATCGTGCCCACCACGATGTCCGCGCCGTAGTCCGAGGGCGGGGCGAGGATGCCGAGCGAGATCGGGTCGACGCCGACGATGGTGATGGCGCCGTGCCGCTTCGCCGCCGCGGCGATCTCCGCGCCCCGGCTCTCGATCGTGCCGAGGAAGCCCGGGCTCTCGAAATAGACGCCCGCCACGTCGTCCCCGAGCTTCGCCGCGAGATCGTCGAGGTCGAGGAGGCCGGTCTTCGGGTCGAAGGCGATCGTCTCCACCGCGATGTGGCTCGCCATCTGCACGGGCTCGCAGTACTGGCGCACGACCGCGAGGCGCTCGGGATCCATCGAGGCGGGGACGAGGAGCCTGCGGCGCCCCGTGATGCGCGCGGCCATGCGCGCGGCGTTGCCGGCGGCGCAGCCCCAGGAATAGACGGGCAGGCCGACGAAATCCATGCCGACGAGCTCGCCGAGCTGGGCGCAGAACTCGAACCAGGCCTGGTTGCGGCCGTGGTCGGACATCGGCGTGCCCCACACGGAGGTGAGGAATTCGCTGCGCCCGGCGACCTCGTCGACGATGGCGGGAACGTGGTGCTGGTAGATGCCGGCACCCAGGAAGCTCAGGTTCTCCTCGCAGCTGCGGTTCTTGCCGAGCACCTTCAGGAGGTGCTTCTTCAGCTCGACCTCGGAGGGCAGCGCCGGCGGCAGGTCGAAGGTGCCGCGGAAGCGATGGTCCTCCGGGATCTGCACGAAGAGCTGCTCGATCGAGTTCGCGCCGATCGCCGCGAGCATCGCGTCCTTGGCCGCGGGAACCGAGTTCGGCATCCAGGGATGGGCGCGGGTCTGGTCCTGTCTCACCGTCTCCTCCTTCGCGCGGCCGTCCCGCGCGGCTTGTCTCTCGCGATGCGCCGGGTCGTGCGGCTCATGCCGCGATCCGCATCATGGTCGATTGGCCCGGCGCGGTCTCGACACGAATATAGCCGGCTAAATCATGGTCGAGCACCGGGTCGCCGGTGTCGACGCGAAGCACCGGCGGATCGAGGCCGACGAGCTTCGCCACGCCGGTGACGACGACGATGTTCTCGCGCCCCACCGCCCGGATGACCGGCGGCCCGATCTGCTGGTTGCCGCGCCCGAAGAGGAAGCCCTGGCCGCCGGTGACGCCGACGACGATGGTCGCCCGCGCCCCCGTGACGAGGCGCGCGAGCCGCTCCTCGGTCACGTCCAGCGCGAGCGCGCGCCCGTCGATGGCGACGTCGACGCCGAGCAGCGTGCCCTCGAAGCCGATGGCGCGCTTGATGCGCCGCAGCGTCGTGCCGCAGCCCAGCACGTAGAGGCGCCCTCGCTCCATGCGCGCGGCGAAGCCGCGGGCGAAGGCGTCGAGCGCGTCCTCGTCGGAGGCCTGCGCGGAGGCCTTGCCGGCCTGCATCAGGGCCCGCTCGACGGGCGCGCGCGCGACGCCGTGGAGCCGCGCCGAGACGCGGTTCTCCGCGAGCCCCGCCTCGTCGAGATCCATCACCTCCGCCTCGCGGAAGCGCACCCGCGCGTCCCCCTCCGCGACGAGGCGGGCGATGTTGCCGGCGGCCTCGGGGCTCGCGGCGAAGACGGCGGAATGCATCTTCACGCCGGTGGGGATGCCGAGCAGGGGCACGCGCTCGCCGATGCCGTCGAGGACGTCGCGCGCCGTGCCGTCGCCGCCGGCGAAGAGGAGGAGGTCGACCCGCCGTGCCGCGAGGGCGGCGGCGGCGGCGCGCGTGTCCTCGCCCGTGGTGTCGTCGGCGATGCTCACGGGCAGGATCTCGGGATCGAGCCCCGCCTCGCGGCAGGCGTCCGCACCCATGGCGCCGGCGCAGGCGAGGAGGCGGAACCGGCCGGCCAGCGGCGCGAGCTTCGCGAGCGCCCGCACGGCGCGGGCGTGCGAGGCGGGCGTCGCCCCGAGCGAGCGGGCGCGCGCGAGCGCATCGGCGCCGTCGGTCCCCTTGAGGCCGACGCGGCCGCCCATGCCGGCGATCGGATTGACGATGACGCCGATGCTGCGGCGGTCCACATCCCGCTCCTCGAATTTGTTCGCAATGCGAACAGAAGTTTTCATGAAGCGCAGAATACCGAAGCGGCCAGTGGGCGCAAGACGCGATCTGCGCGTCAAAGCCGCCCGATCGGGTGCATCCGTGCCCGATGGAAATGCGTCATCCCCGCGGCCTTGAGCACGAGCTCGGCGATCCGCCAGCCGTCGGGCCCGCGCACGAAGCGGTGATGGTACTGCGCCCACAGTTCCCCGTCTGGTGCGCCGGAGCGGTAACGGTGCCAGGCGTAGAGGAGGCAGGTCGAGGTCGCCTCGTCCCCGTCGAGCCGGACGCGGATGTTCGAGACGTGGTGGCTGGTCGCGGCGAAGGTCTCGGCGAGCCCCTTCCTCACCGCGGCACGGACGGCCTCGCGCCCGTGGAGATCCGGCGCGTCCGGCCCGTAGTCGACGCGCGCGTCGTCGGTGAAGAGGTCGGCGACGGCGTCGGGCTCGTTGCGGTCGAAGTGCCAGCAATAGGCGTGGATCGCGTCGCCGATGGCGGCGCGATCCTCGAGAGCGGCGAGGCGGGCGGCGAGGTCGTCGGGCATCATGTCACCGGGATGAGGAGAGGGACGGCCGCGCACGGACGTGCGCGGTCGTCGATGGTCACTCGACGACGATCAGGTCCTGGAAGCCGGTCGTCAGCGCCTCGCCGCCGTTCGGGCGGGCGACGATGCAGTCCTCGACGCGGGCGGAGAAGTTCCGGTCCTGGAAGATGCTGGGCTCGATCGTGAAGATCATGCCCTCCTCGACCACGGTCGTGTCGCCCTTGGTGAGGAAGGGCGGCTCGTGCACGTCCCAGCCGATGCCGTGGCCCAGCCGATGCCGGAAGAACGCGCCGTAGCCGGCGTCCTCGATCACCGCGCGGGCGACGCGGTCGACCTCCTCGCAGGTGACGGCACCCGCCTTCAGCGCGGCGATGCCGGCGGCCTGCGAGTCCATGATCAGCCGATGGACCTTCACCTGCTCGTCGCTCGGCGCGCCGAAGGAGACGGTGCGGCCGAAATCGTAGCACATGCCGTCGTGCACGGCGCCGAAGTCGAAGAGCACGGAGACCGGCGCCGTCAGCACGCGCGGCCAGCTCTGCAGGCGCCGCCCGAACAGCATCGGGTGGTTGGGCCCGGTATTGTAGAGCGAGGTCGTGAAGGAGGGGCCGAGCGAGCCGCGCTTCTTCATCTGGTAGTCGACCTCGGCCACGACGTCGAGTTCGGTCATGCCGATCCTCAACTGGCCGAGAACGGCTTGGAAGGCGTCCTCGGTGATCGCGCCCGCCGCGCGCAGGGTCTCGATCTCCTGCGGGCTCTTGATGGTGCGCAGCCGCCGCAGGATTCGCGTGGCCGAGACGAAGCGCGCGTCCGGCAGGAGCCCCTGGAGCTCGATCAGGCTCTCGGCCTCGGTGTCGTCGCTGACCGCGATGCGCGGGCGCTGCGGCAGGCGCGCCTGGGCGAGGATGTCCTTCACGAGCGCCGCCGGGTCGTCCCAGTCGCCGAGCACGCGCACGTCGTAGCCCTCGATGCCGCCGGCGGCGCCGAACTCCACCGTCATCCGCGGCAGCGTCAGGATCGGCGCGCGTCCCGGCACGAT
This sequence comes from Salinarimonas chemoclinalis, assembly GCF_041514305.1. Classification (NCBI taxonomy): domain Bacteria; kingdom Pseudomonadati; phylum Pseudomonadota; class Alphaproteobacteria; order Hyphomicrobiales; family Salinarimonadaceae; genus Salinarimonas; species Salinarimonas chemoclinalis. Next base: position 184,361 of record NZ_JBGMWH010000004.1, on the reverse strand, counting down.
CCAGGCGCCCTCCAGCCACATGCCGGGATGGAGGTTGCGGCCGTAGTTGGGGATGTCGCGGTGGATGCCGGTGAGGTAGTCGAGATCCGTGCCGATCGGCACGAACGCGATGTCCGCGCCCTGCGCGATCAGCGCGGCGAACTTCTCCATGCGCTCCAGATAGGCGCCCATTCCAGGTCTCCTCGGGTTCAAGCGGGTGTGTCGTCGAGATGGCAGGCGGAGAGCCGGCCCGGCGCGATCTCGCGCAGGGCGGGCGCCTCCGCGCGGCAGCGGGCCGTCGCGAGCGGGCAGCGCGGATGGAAGCGGCAGCCCGGCGGCGGCGCGAGGGGGGAGGGCATGTCGCCCTCGATGGGCGCGTAGACGGTGCGCCGGCGCTCGATGCGCGGCACGCCGGCGAGCAGCGCCCTGGTGTAGGGGTGGCTCGGCGCGCGGAACAGCTCGGCGGCGGGACCGCTCTCGACGATGCGGCCGAGATACATCACCAGCACCCGGTCGCAGACGTGCTCGACCACGCCGAGATCGTGGCTGATGAAGAGGTAGGTGAGCCCCAGCTCCTCGCGCAGGTCCATGAACAGGTTGACGATCTGCGCCTGGATCGAGACGTCGAGCGCCGAGACCGCCTCGTCGCAGACGAGGAGCTCGGGCTTCACCGCGAGCGCGCGGGCGATGCCGATGCGCTGGCGCTGGCCGCCGGAGAACTGGTGCGCGAAGCGGCCCTTGTAGGCGAGGTCGATGCCGCAGCGCTCCATCAGGCTCTCGACGTAGTCGTCGAGCTCGTCCGCCGCCACGATCCCGTGGACCCTGGGCGCCTCTCCGATCAGATCCCCGACGCGCTTCCTCGGATTGAGCGAGGAGAACGGGTCCTGGAAGATCATCTGGACCGCGAGGCCCGCGCCCTTCTCGCGCCGGCGCGCGCCGAGCGGGCGGCCGCGGTGGAGGATCTCGCCGGTCGTAGGCCGCAGGATGTCCGCGATCATGCGCCCGAGCGTCGACTTCCCGCAGCCGGATTCGCCGACGACACCCACCACCTCGCCCTCGCGGATCGCGAGGCTCACGTCCTCCACCGCGTGGACCTGCCGGGGCGGGCGCTCCAGCCCGAAGCGGGAGAGGACGCGACCGACGAGATCCTGGCCCTCGCCGAAGACCTTGGAGAGGCCGTGCGCCTCGATCAGCGCAGGCGGCTTCATCGCACGGCCTCCGTCTCGACGAGGGGGTAATGGCAGCGCACCGCGCGACCCGGGCCGACGGGCACGAGGTCGGGACGGGCGAGGCAGGCCTCGGCGGCGTACGCGCAGCGCGGCGCGAAGGCGCAGCCCGGCGGCAGCTCGAGGAGCGAGGGCATGCGGCCCGGCACCTGCGGCAGCCGCTCGCGCCGGCCCGGCACCGGGACCGACGCGATGAGGCCGCGCGTATAGGGATGCGCCGGCCGGTCGAGGACGTCGTCGACGGGACCCTCCTCGACGATGCGCCCGGCATACATGACCGCGATCCGGTCGGCGATGCCGGCGACGACCGCGAGGTCGTGGGTGATCCACACGAGCCCCGTCCCCCGCTCGCGGCACAGGCGCTGGACGAGCGCGAGGATCTGGCCCTGGATCGTCACGTCGAGCGCCGTCGTCGGCTCGTCGGCGATGACGACGTCGGGCTGGTGGAGCAGCGCGATGGCGATGGCGACGCGCTGGCGCATGCCGCCGGAGAGTTCGTGCGGATAGGCCCGCAGCCGCTCGTCGGGTGCGGCGATGCCGACCTCGACGAGCGCGTCGCGGGCGCGCGCCCGGGCGGCCGCGCGACCGATCCGCTCGTGGGCGCGCAAGGCGTCCGTCATCTGCGTCTCGATGCGCAGGACGGGATTGAGCGTCATCATCGGGTCCTGGAAGACCATGGCGATGCGCCGTCCGCGCAGGGCCCGCAGCCGCGCGCGGTCCGCGCCCACGAGCTCCTCGCCCGCGAGCCTGACGGAACCGCCGACGATGCGGCCGGGCGGCTCGATCAGGCCCGTGATCGAGAACCCGGTCATGGTCTTGCCCGACCCGCTCTCGCCGACGAGACCGAGGATCTCGCCGCGGCGCAGCGACAGGCTCACGCCGTCGACGACGTCGAGGCGACCGGCATCGGTGAAGAAGGCGGTGCGCAGGTCGCTCACCTGGAGCGCCGGCGCGGTGTCGACGGCGCCCGTCATCGCGCCAGCCTCGGATTGAGCACGTCGCGCAGGCGATCGCCGACGACATTGATGGAGACGATGGTGACGAGGAGGACGACGCCCGGCAGCAGGCTGATCCAGTAGCGCCCGCTCTGCATGTAGTCGAAGCCGTTGGCGATGAGCAGCCCGAGCGAGGGCTGCGTCGGCGGCAGCCCCAGCCCGAGGAAGGAGAGCGTCGCCTCGAGCGAGATGGCGGAGGCCACCTGCACGGTCGCGACGACGAGGAGGGTGGGCAGGCAGTTCGGTAGGAGATGGCCGAGGACGATGCGCACGTGCCCGAGCTTCAGCCCGCGCGCGGCCTCGATGTACTCCCGCGAGTTCTCGACCAGGGCGACGCCACGCACCGTGCGGGCGAAGTAGGCCCATTGCACGACCACGAGCGCGAAGATGATCTTGTCGACGCCGCGCCCGAGGATGACGAGCAGGATCAGCGCGACGAGGATCGTCGGGAAGGACAGCTGCAGATCGACGATGCGCATGATGGTCGCGTCGAGCCACGAGCCGCGATAGGCCGAGACGAGGCCCACCGCCGCGCCGATCAGCAGCGCGATCACCCCCGAGGCGAGGCCGACGAGGAGCGAGATGCGCAATCCGTAGAGGATGGCCGAGAGGATGTCGCGGCCCTGCCCGTCGGTGCCGAGCCAGTAGACCTGGCCCGAGAAGCTCTCCGAGCCCGGGGGCAGCAGGTTGTCGAGCAGGTCGACCTGGGTGAGGTCGTAGGGGTTCTGCGGCGCGATCCAGGGCGCCAGCAGCGCCGCGGCGACGATGAGCGCGAACACGACGAGGGCGATCGTCGCGATGCCGGAGCGCACGTAGGCCCTCGCGACCGCGGCGACGGCGCTCGCCTTCGCGGGCCGCGGCGCGGCCCCGGGCTCGCGCGGCGCCGCGTCGCCCGGACTCGTGACGGCGCCGGCGCTCATCGACGGCCTCCGCCGAGGCGCACGCGCGGATCGAGGATCGAGTAGAGGATGTCGACGAGCAGGTTGATGATCACGAACATGAACACCACGAAGACGAGGTAGCCGACGATCAGCGGCCGATCGAGCACCGCGATGGCGTCGATCAGCATCTTGCCGACGCCGGGCCAGGAGAAGATCGATTCCGTCACGACGGCGAAGGCGATCACGCCGCCGAATTCCATGCCGAGCACGGTGACGATCGGGATGAGGATGTTCTTCATCACGTGGACGGAGAGGATGCGCGCCTCCGAGACCCCGTTGGCGCGGGCGAACTTCACGTAGTCCGCATGCAGTACCTCGCGCATGCCGGCCCGCGTCAGGCGGATCACCATCGCCAGCATGAACAGCGACAGCGTGAAGGCCGGCATCAGGAGATGCGACAGGCCGTCGAGCGTCAGGAAGCTCAGCTCGAGACCGAGGATCGAGACCGTGTCCCCGCGCCCGATCGCCGGCAGCCAGCCGAGCTGGACGGAGAACACCATGATCAGGATGAGCCCGATCCAGAAGACCGGAACGGAGAAGCCGAGCGTGGAGAGGCCCATGATCAGCCGGCTCGTGAACGCCTCCGGACGCAGGCCGGCGAGGATGCCGAGCGGCAGCCCGAGCCCGAGCGCGATGACGAGCGCCGCGAAGGCGAGCTCGAGGGTCGCCGGCAGGCGCTCCCAGATCAGGCTCATCGCCGGCACGCCGAAGGTGAAGGAGTTGCCGAGGTCGCCCGAGAGCGCGTTGCCGACGAAGACGAAGTACTGCTCCCAGACCGGACGATCGAGGCCGAGGTCGGCGATGATGCCGTTCACGCAGGCCTGGTTGCACTCGGAGGACGCGAAAATGTAGACCGGGTTGCCGATGACGTTGACGCCGAAGAAGACGATCAGCGTCATCACGAACAGGACGAAGAGGCTCTGCACGAGGCGCCGTGCGATGAAGCCGACCATGGAGCCACTCCGTCCCGTTCCGTCTTCCGAGAGTCAGGCCGGCGACGGGTCAGTCGACCCGCCGCACCTCGATTGCGAGCGTGCGCTCGTTGGTGCGCGCCGCGTGCTCCAGCCCGCGGCGCATGGCCCAATGGTTCACCTGGAAGTGCAGCGGGATGAACGCGTAGTCCTCCATCCCGATGTTGATCGCCTCCTGGAGCAGCCTCAGCCGCTGGTCGCGGTCGATCGTGCGCTTGGCGAGGATCGAGCGCGCGTCGATGCGCGGGTTGGAGTAGCGGCCGAAATTGCCGTTACCGCCACCGGTCGCCGCGTTGTAGGTCTCGAGGATGCCCGAGACCGTGTAGGTGGCCTCGCCCGCCACCGTGCCCCAGCCGGTGAGCGACATGGAGAACTTCGGCACGTCGTGTCCGGGGAAGCTGTCGGCGTGGCCGCGGATCAGGTCGGAGAAGAAGATGTTGCGCGGCATCGTGTCGACCGCGGTCTTCACGCCGACGCGCGTCCACATCTGGGCGACCGCCTCGACGATGCGCGCGTCGTTGACGTAGCGGTCGTTCGGCCCATGCAGCGTGATCTGGAAGCCGTCGCCGTAGCCGGCCTCGGCCAGCAGCGCCCGCGCCTGCTCGGCGTCGAACGGATCCGCCTCCAGGCTCTCGTCGTAGCCGAAGAAGCCCGGGGGCACGACGTTGCGCGTCGGCAGCGCGGCGCCGCCCATGATCCGGTCGCGGATCGCCTCGCGGTTGATGGCGAGCGACAGCGCCTTGCGCACACGCCAGTCCCGCAGAGGGCTCGGCCGCATGACGTTGCCGTCGTTGTCGAGCACGTAGTCCTCGACGTCGCGATAGGCCGGCATGATGTAGATCAACCGGTCCGAGGGGATCGAGGAGACGGTGAAGGCGGGGTTCTCGCGCAGCGACGGCAGGTCGGCGGTGGGCGGGTAGTCGATCATGTCGACGTCGCCGTTGAGCAGCGCCGCGAGGCGCGAGGCGTCCTGGCCGACGGGCCGGAACACGACCTCGTCCCACTGCACCGCGCCGCCCCACCAGTCCGGATTCTTGACGACGGAGATCCGGTCGCCGGAGCGGAACTCGTTGTAGAGGAACGGTCCGGTACCGATGGCGGCCGCGCCGGAGTTGAAGTCGACCGAGGCGGTGACGCCGCGCGCCACGTGCTCGGCGACGATCGGGACCATGGCGAGGTCTTCCGCCACGGTCGGGTAGGGGCCGTCGGTGCGCACGCGCACCGTCAGGTCGTCGACCCGCTCCCAGGTCTTGCCCCCCTTGTCGAGGGTGAAGGCCGGGCTCGCCGGCGCCCCCTCGATGCCGCCGCGCAGGCGGTCGAAGGAGAAGATCACGTCGTCTGCGGTGAACGGCTCGCCGTCGTGCCAGGTCACGCCCTCGCGCAGCTTGAACTCCCAGGTCGTGTCGTCGATCGCCTCCCACGAGACCGCGAGGCCGGGGGTCGGCTGCGAGGTCGAATCGAGGTTCACGAGCTTCTCGAAGATGTGCTCCTGGACCTGCAGGTCGGCCGACAGCTGGGTCCAGTGCGGATCGAGCGAGCTCGCCTCCGAGCGCACCCCGATCGTGAGCACCTCCTGCGCCGCCACCGACGCGGATGCGAGCATGGCGGCCAGCACCACGGCACTTGTGAGTCTCTTCATCGTCCCCTCTCCCATGACGCGCACGCGGGGCGAGGCGGGCGAGCCGAAGCGGACCGCACCGGCATCACCGCACCTATTTGTTCGCTATGCGAATTTGCGTCCGCATGTCGCACAAGAGTACAAGCGATGGCGACGCTGTAAAGACCCCAGTCGTTGAAAAATGCGCAGCCGGGTGGCGTTATCGCGCAAAGCGCACGCGCTTCCGCCGCGTAGTGAACTAACGCGGGAGTGGTTCGAGCGAACATATGTTCGCATCAAGGGCTCGGTTCGCGATCGTCATGGGCGGGCCATCCCCCGGCCGGCTCGACCCGAAGAGATGCGCGAGCGGCGTCGGGGGGCCGCAGATCGTACGGCCCGAGACGTCGCCGCGGCGAAGGATGCACGCGTCGAAGCGACCCTGAGTTGACAGCCCATTCGGGTTGTGAAATCATCTCGCGATGTTCCCGTGACGGCGCTACGTTGGCCGTGGCGGACGCACACTTCTTCAGGACGAGCAGGCCCACAGCGGTCGGGGCGTCGCGATGCGGCGCCGGCCTGGCTTAATCGTTGAGACGAATCCGATGAGAGCCCAGCGGTTTTCGCCGTCCCCGGCCGGGGACGCGCGAGCCACGTCCGCGGTCGGTCGCGTGTCCGAGGAGCCGGGCGTTCCGGGGTGGATCGCCTACGGCCCTCGTGGCGAGATCGAACTCGGCCTCCGATACCGCGAGGCTCCGCGCATCCCGGAACACCCGATCGAGCATATCGAAGGTTGCTGCGCCCCCGCACCCGGGCTGCTCGCGATCTCGCAGCCCGAGCGCGGGCTCGTGCGGCTCCTCGATGCCGCCACCGGCCGAGAGCTGCGGGCCTGGCACCTCCCGGGCGTGGCCAAGCTCTGGTCGGACGGCACCGGCGAGATCCTGGCGGCGCGGCCCGTCCCCGCGGACATCGTTCGCCTCTCTGCAGCGGACGGGGCGAGCCTGCTCATCCGCTGCCCCGGCCTCGCGCCGGTCCACGCGGCGCGGTGGGGGGACGAGGTGCTCGTCGTCGACCGCGGCGGAGCGGGTCTTCACCTCGTGGCACCGACCGGGGAGCATCGGCCGATACCGGTCGCGCAGCGGCTGCTCGCACCGTCGGCGGCCGTGCCGATGTGCGACGACACGTTCCTCCTGTGCGATCGCGACGCCCATCTCGCGGCGCGCATCGCCCGCGACGGCCGGGTCGTCTGGCGCTTCGGCGTGTTCGAGGATCCGTCCTCGGACACCGATCGCCTCGCCAACCCCGAGCACGTCTGCCGCATCGGAGGTCGGCACTTCGCGATCGCCGACATGCGCAACAGCCGGATCGTCTGCCTCGACGTCGACGGGGCCTGCGTCGCGATCCTCGGCAGCACCGAGAACATCGGCAGCACCGATGGAGCCTTGTGGGCGCCCGTCGCCACGGCCCCGGGACCGCAGGGCCTCGTCGTCGCCGATTCGGGCAACGGGCGGCTCGTCGAGCGACGCCTCGGCCGTGCGGATCGCGAGATCTGGGGCGAGGCGCGGGTCGCCTCCTCCCTGCTGCACCATCCGCGGTCGGCGACGCCGATAGGCCGGGATCTGCTCGTCGCCGATTGCTACCACGACCGCGTCGTTCGCTTGGCGCGCGCCGGCCGGCTCGTTTCGACGCTCGGCACGGCCTGCGGGCGCCGGATGTTCTGGCCGCGAAGCACGGCGTACGTGAACGGCGCGTCGTTCGTCTCCGACGGCCGCAACCGCCGGCTCCTCCGGTTCGACGCGGACGGGAGAGCCGGCGAGCTCCGGCTCGACGCCGGCGGCGTCCCCTGGCCGTTGAGCGACCCGCACGCGGTGCGGGCCGCCGCGGGCAACCTGCTCGTCACCGATACCGACCATGCGAGCGTGTATCTCGTGACGCCGTCCGGCCGCATCCTGTTCGCGTGGGGGCCGAACCCGCCGCCGGGCGTGCCCGGGCTGGCGGTCGACCTCTCGGACGTGCACGACGCGTTCGCGGACCCGCACGGCGGGGTCTGGATCGCCGACACCGGACACGATCGGCTCGTCCTGGTCGACGCCCGCACCGTCCTGGAGCCCGTGGCACCGCGCAGCGCCGTACTGCGGGTGCTGGCGGATTGTGGCCTGCGTGCTCCGCGCTCCGTCGAGGTGACGCAGGACGGCCTGCTCCTCGTCTGCGACAGCGACAACCATCGCATCGTGCTTCTGGACGCTCACGGAGAGATGCGGTTCTCGCACGGCGGTCGCTACGGCCATGCGCTCGGGCATCTCGCGCATCCGCGCATGGCGAGCATTCGCGACGGCCGTCTCCTCGTCGCCGATTGCATCAACAACCGCATCCTGGACCTGCCGCTCGACGCCCTGCGGGCGCCGGGCGGCGGCGCGACCTACACGAGCCTCTCCCGCTGACCCGACAGGATCCGCACCGATGACGCCGCTCGCACATGCCGATATACAACTAAAGATAAAAGACAACTCACATAAGCTCCTCTCGATGGTTTCGACATGCACGGACGACACCGGCGTCGCCGCGCAGTTGATCGCGCATCGCGTCGGCGGGCGTGTCCTGGCGTCGGCGGCGATCGGTGCCGGGCCGGACCTGAGCGCGGAGACGCTGGAGGCCCTGAAGGTCGAGCAGCTCGAGATCGAGAGCGCCTTCGCCGCCGATGCCGCCGCCTTGCGCCGCTTGAGCGCGGCCCATCTGGATCCGCGTGCGCCCGCCGTTCTGCTCAAGGGCCATGCGGCGCACCTCACGCTCGGGACGCGCCGATCGCTTCGGCGCACGCTCGATATCGATCTCGTCTGCGCCCGGCCGGAGCCGTTGCTGCAGGCCGTTCGCCGCGGCGAGGCGGAATCCTATCGCAACCCCTCTCCGCACGAACTCGCGAATGCGCGGTTCTTCGGACGCGACGTCGATCTCCACGCCCACTATCCGATCTGGGACTTCGCTCCATCGCGGCCGACGTGGACGGTCGCCGTCGAGGACGGCCTCGTCGCCTGCCACGCCGGCCGGCTCGCGGTCTCGCCGCTGGAGCCCGCGCGCCTTCTCGCCGACGCGCTCCCCGTGCCGGCGTTGGGAGCGCCGTACGTCCGGGTCCCCGATCCCGCCGCCTCCATCCTCGTTCTCGCTGCACACGGGTACCGCAACGCCGTCTCGCGCTCGTCGGTCAGCGTGCGCGAGAAGCCTCCCGTGCGCCTCGTCGAGCTGGTCGAGATCCGCGATCTCCTCGACCACCCCGGCTTCGATCGGGACCGCCTCGCCGCGTTGGCGAGCGCTCTCGACGCCGGGCGCACCCTGGCGCTCGCGGGCGGGCTCGTGGACGCCGTCCTCGACGACGATCGCCTGGCGGCGCTCGCCGCGTCGCTCGGCTCCGGGTCCGATCGGCTCCCGGTCTCGGTCTGGGGCGGCATCTGGATCGATCCGGCCTACGATGCGCGGGCGCTGCTCGACCGGCACGCCTCGACCGAGGCCGTGGCGAACGCCCTCGGTGCCGCGCGCCTGCGGCGCGATCACGGTGCGGCCGTTCGGCTCGCGCCGCGCTCGGAGGGCGGCGACCTCCTGGCGGACGGCGCCACCCTCCACGTCCTCGGTGACCCCGCCGCGATCGACCTCGCCCGCGGGACGATCGTCCGCACCGCCACGACGCTGACGGTCGAGCTCGAGACGCGGGCCCGCACCGAGGCGCCGAACCGGCGCGTCGCACTCGACGTCGGCGGCTTCGCGCTAGAGATCAACTGGAACGTGCCGACCGGGGCGCTCACCACGAAGCACTCGGACCGCCCGATAACGCCCGTCGTCGCCTCGCGACGCGACGGGGCGCGGCACGTCCTGCGTGTCGATCTCGACGTGCGGCAGGATCCGGCGCTTCGCGCCGATCCGCTGCCGATCCTCGTCGGCGTCGGCGAGTTCGAGCGGATTCACGCCATGCGCGCGGGGCTCCTGATCCCGCTCGTCCTCGGGACGACGGAGGGCGACCGCCATGCCGGCTGATCGCGCCCCGCGCGAGCCCCGCGCCCGCTTCGCGCATGCCCACGGAGTCCGCCTGCCGCTCCTCGGCTACGGCACCTCCCGGCGCAGGGGCGACGCCTGCCGTCTCCTCGTGGAGGAGGCCCTTCGGATCGGCTATCGCCTGATCGATACGGCGGAGGTCTACGACAACGAGGCGGCGGTGGGCCGGGCGATCGCGGCTTCTCGCGTGCCGCGCGGGGAAATCGTCCTGTGCACGAAGGCGCATCCGCAGCGCCTGCTGGCGGGCGCACCCACGGAGGCGTTGGAGCGTAGCCTCGAGCGGCTGCGTGCGCCCTTCGTCGATCTCTTCCTGATGCACTGGCCGTGCGCGCTCGCCGACCTTCCGCGCGCGATGGAGCGGCTCGCGGCGGCGCGGGAGTCGGGGCTCGCGAGAGCCGTCGGGCTCGCCAACGCGCCGGCCTCCTTCCTGTCCGCGGCACGCTCGCGGCTTCCCGAGATCGCGGTCGATCAGGTCGAGCGGCATCTGCTGCTCCAGCAGCCTCGCCTCGTCGCCACGCTGCGACGCTCGGGCGTAATACTCATGGCCTACAGGCCCACGGCGCGGGGCGCCGCGGCCGCTCCGGAACCGGTCCGAACGCTCGCTCGGACGTTGGGGCAAAGCGCGCATCAGATCGCTCTGCGCTGGCACCTCGAGCAGAGGGGCGTCGTGGCCATCGCCGGTGCCTCGAGCGTCGAGCAGCTGCGCGAGAACCTCGCCAGCCTCGATTTCGCTCTCGGCGCCGCGGCGATGGCGTCGCTCGCGACGCTCGACGAAGGCCGTCGCACGCTCTCGCGCGACTACGCCCCCGACTGGCCGGAGGACCGCGTGCCGCCGCAGGCGCGCGGCGTGCGCGGCCGCCACGAACCCTCAGCGAGCCCCAAGGAGTAAGCCATGGATCTGGACCACGCGCTCGGCGCGCAGCTCGTCGCGGAGGCCCCGTCGCTTCAGCGAGCCAGATCTCGCTACAAGGCGAAGATCGCGTCCGTCTCGCCGCCGGCGATGCGCACGCAGTTCGAGACCGAGGACGCGTGCTTCCTCGGCGTCAGCTTGGAGAACGCGCATTTCACGAGGCCGAAGCTCGAGGCGATGCTCGAGTGGGTCGCGAAGCGCTTCCGCCGCTGCACGCTCCTCGTGGGCGACAGCATCCACCGCATCACGCTCGAGTCGACCCGTGGATACGGACCGCAGACGGCGCTGCGCGAGGCGCTCGCGCTCGGCGACCGCTTCATCACGCACAACGACGATCTGGTGGGTGCCTTCCGGAACCGCATCCTGTTCCGATACGAGACGTGTAGCGCCGTCCAGCGATCGGCCGACTATGCGCGGTATCACGCCGAGCTGCGGACGCAGTTCGCGAGCGACGAGGCGTTCCGTCTCTCGGTCCAGAGCTTCGCGCAGAGATATCACCGCCGGACCTGGGACGTCGTCGACGAGGAGACGCGTGCGCGCCGGCTGGAACGCTCGTGCGACTACTTCCTCGAGGAGTTCGCCGTGTTCGCCTGCCTGCGCCGGCGGGGTCTCGGCGTGATGGTGTACCCCGGCGCCTTCAGCACCCTCGAGGAGATCGCGCGCGGTCGGCATCCGGACACCTGCCCCGAGCTGCGCGGTCTCACGATCGTGTCCCTTCAGATCAAGCGGAGATGAAGACATGTCGACGACACCGGCATCCGGCGTCCCGCGCATCGAGCGCGGCGCCATCTATCGGGACATCTACGAGCGTCGCGCCGACGATCGCCCGGCCACCGGGCGCGCCGACCTCGTGCGGGCTCGGATCGAAGGGGACGCGCTCGTCTTCGACGACGGGGACTCGGCGGACCGGGCCCTGCACGACGGCGTGTTCGCGCTCGCCATCCCGGCCGCGCTCGACCTCGATCCCGGCGACCGCTTCGCCGCGCAGTTCCACGAGGGATTCGGCGCACGCCCCTACGGCTGCTTTCGATCGGTGCGCTCGGACGTGTTCGGAGATCCCCTGCTCGGCTTTCACGAGCGCACCAATCAGATCGAGCAGTTCCTGCTCGAGCGGCGGTTCTGGGCGAGCCACTACCCGGCGGAGATCGCGGCCCTCGGAGAGGCGCTGACCCGCCTCTCCGGCATCGTCTTGCGCAGCGTTCTCGCGCGCGTCGGGCTGCCGCGCTCCCTCTGGACGCGCGCGACGGGAGGCTGCGCCGCGCTCGCGGGCTCCTATCACCTGACGTTCAATCACTACCGGCCCGCCGTCGAGGGGATCGGGCTCGCGTCCCACAAGGACGACGGCTTTCTCACGATCCTGCGCACGACCTCGGAGGGCCTGGAGGTGAACCGCGCCGGCGCCTGGGAGCGGGTCGCTCCCGACCCGCGCTGCTTCATCGTCAACTTCGGCCTCTCCATGGAGATGCTGACGAAGGGCTGCGCGGTTCCCGTCGCCGCGATCATGCACCGCGTCGCGCATCAGGCGGTCGACCGCTCGAGCTTCGGCCACTTCACGTCGAGCGCTTGCGGCCCCGGCCGTGCGGTCGACGTCTTCACCTACCTCGACGACGGGCTCCACCGCGTCTGCGACGCGCGCGAGCTGATCGACGCCAACGACCACGAGATCTACGCGGGGACGCGGCCCCCGGAGGAGGCACCATGACGAGCGCCACGTCCTTCGCCGGCCCCGCGCCGATCGTCCCGCGCCGCGCCCGGCTGGAAGCCGGACGGATCACGCTGGAGACCGGCGAGGATCTCTCCGAGGCGCTCGCGGACGGCTGCCTGCGCCTGCGCATTCCGCCGGAGGTCGATCTCGGCCCCGGGCTCGCCCTCGCGCGCAACTTCTGGCGCGAGCCGGACGGCGGCCCGGCCGATGCCTACCGCGGGTTCAGACGGGCGAGCGACATCTACTTCGACCGAGAACACTTCCAGACCGAGCATCTGCTTCTCGATCGCCCCCAGCGCCTGCGCCATCTGCCCGCCGATGTCGTCGGGCTCTGCGACGCGCTGGCCGCGATCGGCCGCGACGTTCTCGCCGCCGTCCTCTCACGCCTCGACGTGCCCCGCGAGGTCCGAGACCGAGCCGTGGTCGGCTGCCTGCACGGGCGGGCGGTCGAGTGGATGGCGGTCAGCCACTACAGGCCCGAGCGCCGGCAGCTCGGGTGCCCGCCGCACAAGGACACGGGCTACGTGACCGTGCTCTACTTCGACCAGGAGGGCCTGGAGGCCCGGCGCGACGGTGCCTGGCGGCGGATCGATCCGGAGCCGGGCTACTTCCTCGTGAACTTCGGCGGCGCGCTGGAACTCCTGACCCGGCGCCTCGAGCGCCCCGTCGAGGCCCTGCTGCACAGGGTGGCGGAGCGACGGCCCGACCCTGGAGCCGAGGATCGCTTCTCCTTCGCGGCCTTCGTCAACCCGGCGGCGTCGGGCATGCTCTGCGAGCTGGACGGGCGGCGGATCCCGCAACCGGTGCAATCGGTGGAGGATTTCCTCCGATCCTTCAACGAGGAGACCTGGCGCGACTCCTACGCGGATTTCGGCATCGTCGACCCCCACGACGCTCGGCCCGACGACGGGGGGGTGCGCAGATGAGCCTCGCACGCCTCCCACCCTTCCCCGGCGTGATCGCCCACCACCGCCCCGTCGACGCGACCGGGGACCACGGCGCAGCGTTTCGCCGCGCCACGCACGAGCGTGGCGAGGACGCCTCCTCCTATTTCGAGGCCGCCGGCGTCACGGCCTTCGCGCGGGCCAACGGCGGGCTCTGCACGTTCGATTTCGACGGCCGTCTCGCGCTCTACCAGGCGACCAACGTGCCCCTCGTCTCGGACGAGGACCTCGGCCCGTCCATCGAAGCGAACGCCGGTCTCTTCGGCGCGTTCATGGGCGCGTTGCCCGCGGGCGATCCGCGCAGGCCGTCCAAGCGCGCCGCGGTGGAGCGCTCGCTCGGCAGCGCGCGGTTCGTGCACGCGCTCGAGGCGTCGCTCGCCGCCGCTATCCGCGCGCGCCTGCGCCGCTCGGTGGGACGGGAAGTCCCCGTCGACGCCTTCGCCCTCGATCTCGTCGCGCATGTCGAGAGCGTCGTTCCGGGCGTGCTCGACATGCGCCGGCGGCCCCTGTCCGAATTCCTCGTCTGTCCCGAATTCGGCGCCGTCGCGCGCGATTTCTTCGAGATCGCCTCGGCGGCACTGAGCAACGTCGATCCCCGCGCCATCGCGGACGCCGATCACATCGTCGCGTTCACCCGCCGCTGCCTGCGCGACAATTTCGAAACGATCGCGGCCGCGCCGGACACGAACCTCGTGCGTGCGCAGCTCGCCGCGATCGGGATCCCGTTCACCCGCGAGAGCATCGAGCGCCTGGAGCCGGACGTGTGCAAGGAGATCGGGACGGTGATCGTCGCCGCCTACGACACGACCGCGCTCGGCCTCACCTGGACGCTCGCCTATCTGGCGGGGGCTCCGGCCGTCGCGCAAGAGCTGCATCGCCGCGAGATCGCGGGCGATCCCCGGCCCCTCGCCGAGCGCGTGGTACTGGAGGCGCTCCGGCTCGGGGGCAGCAACCCGACGGCCCTCTGGCGGCGGGTGGCGCGTCCCACCCGGATCGTCGTCTCGGGGGGCGAGGCGACGGTGCCGGAGGGTGCGATGCTCTGGCTCGATCGGCGGGCGGCGAACCGCGACCCGACGCTGCTCGCGGCCCCGGACACGTTCGACACGGCCCACATCGACGCGTTCGCCCGGACGGCGACGGAGCCCTTCACGGCGCTGATCTCGCGCGGGCGCTACGAGATCAACTCGTTCAGCATGGTGAACACGGTCCGCAACCCCCGAAAATGCCCGGGACGCGTCTTCTCCGTCGCCGTGCAGGCGCTCGTGCTGCGCGAGATGTTCGGGAGCTACCGCGTCACGCTCTCGGGCGCGGACACGCGCCTGGCGGGGCGTTCGGCGATGCCCCGGCCGCGGTCCGCCGGAACGCTCCTCCTCTCGGCCCGCACGGCGACGGACGCGCGCGCGACCTCGACGAGCGCGGTCTTCGACGATCGCTCACATCAGGGAGATACGGCATGAGCACGACGCTTGGGATGGAGCCGCTCACGGACCCGGCGACGGTCCGGCTGGAGCATGCGACGCTCGACGGGGAGACCCTCGTCTTCGAGCATCCGGGAGGGCTCGAGCGCGCCCTGCGGATGGGCTTCCTTCTCGTCCGTGCGCCGGACGATCTGGCGCTCGAGCCCGCGCTCACGCTCGCACGCCACTTCAACGAGCCGCGCGGCCGATTCCGGGACGGGCGCGACGCCTATCGCGGCTTCCGGGAAGCCGGGCCGTTCTGCTTCGATCGGAGCGAGTACCAGGTGGAGCAGCTCATCATCGGCCGCGAAGAGCGCGAGCGCCTCCTGCCTCCGGACGCCCTGGCCGTGACCACGCGCATGAGCGAGATGGCGGTCTCCATCCTGCGTGGACTGCTGCGCTGGTACGGCATCGACGAGGCACTCTGGGACCAGGTCAGCGGCGGGTGCGCCTCCGGACGCGGAACGCACTGGTTCGTCGCCAACCGCTACGACCCCGAAGCGAGCGGCCTGGGCTGCGCGCCCCACACCGACACCGGCTTCGTGACCGTGCTCTACGCCGACCGTCCGGGGCTCGAGGTGGGCATCGACGGCCACTGGACGCCGCTGGAGTGCCGCCCGCGCAGCTTCGTGGTCAATTTCGGGGTCGCGCTGGAGACGCTCTCGCGGCACATGTCCACGCCCGCGTGCGCCGCTCTGCACCGGGTGGCGACCACCACGCCGACCCTCGACGGACCCCCGCGGGTCTCGATCGCCGCCTTCGCCAGCGCGCCGACGCACGGCGTGCTCTACGAGATCGCCCCCGACGGATCGGCCGCGGCCGTCCACGACGTCGACACCCTGCTTCAGGCGCACGATGCCGGAACCTGGAAGACCGGGCGCGGACCGGACCAGGCGCGCAGCGCCGAGAGCGCCCGGGAAACGACGCGCACCGCCCTCGAGACCTCCAGACTGGGAGCATGACCATGATCGCAGAGCTACCCCGAACCCGCATCGTCGATGGTGCCCTCCAGATTCCCGAGGGGCCGGCCTTCGACATCCTGTGCGACTACGGCGTCTTCTATCTGGAAACGCCCCGCGACCTCGACCTCGCCGCGGGCATCCGCTTCGCGCAGGCCTTCTACATGGAACGGGACGGTGGCCCGGACGACGCGTTCCGCGGCTTCCGCGATCGCGACTACGGGTGCTCGATGCTCGGCTATTCGGACACGGGAGCCGACCAGTCGGAACTGCTACAGATCGAATCGTGGCTCTGGAGCGAGCTGCTCCCGCCGGAGGTCGCCGCCATGCTGCGGGGCTTCGATGCGATCGGCCGCAGCGTCGTGCGCGGCGTGATGCGGCGCGTCGGGGTGGATCCCGCCGACATCGACCGCATCACGGGCGGGATGGATCGAGATGCGGCTCTCCAGTATTGCATCTTCAATCATTATCGGTCTAGGGTGGCGCAGCCCCACGGGCTGACGCCCCACAAGGACAGCGGCTTCGTCACGGTCCTCCATTCGTCCGAGGGCGGGCTCGAGACGTTGCGCGGGGACGACTGGGTCCGTGTCGACCCGCAGCCGGGCCACCTCACCGTCGTGCTCGGCCACTCGCTCGAGATCCTGACGGAGAAGCTCCCCCGTCCGGTCGCGGCCAGCCATCACCGTGTGAGGGCCACCGGGCCGCGCGCGAGCACGCGCCACGAGCGCTACAGCTTCGGCAGCTACGTCGGCCCGCGCTGGGATCAGGACCTCCTCCAATACGACGACGCCGGTCGGCTGACCGTCTTCCAGTCGTTCCTGGCCTTCCAGAAGGCCAAGGCGGCGGAGATGAACTACGAATTCCACCCGAAGGTCGAGGCATCCCACACCTGAGCGTGCGCCCGCCGCACCTCCTGGCCCACCCGCTCACCGATGGAGACGAACGATGACGATTGCGTCCCCCACGGCCCGTGCGCCGGTCACGCTGCCGCCCATGCCGAGCGAACGCGAGGCGGCGGCGGTGCACGAGCCCATCCGCATGGCGCGCGCCGCGCTCGACGGCGAGCGCCTGGTCTTCTCCGAGCCGCACGGGTTCGCCCGCGCGATCTCCGAGGGCTTCTTCCTGCTCGCCGTGCCGGAGGGTTTCGATCCCGGACCGGGCGACCGTTTCGCGCGACACTTCTTCGAGGAGCCCCGCGGCGACGCAAACGACGTCTACCGCGGCTATCGCTCCGTGGCGGTTCCGGGCGACTATCAGGGCTATTTCGACCGCCCGCACGATCAATGGGAGAACTTCTACATCGAGCGGGGCAATTGGAACGTCCTGCCGCCGGACGTCGCGCGCATGGGCGCGGCCATGAGCGCGATCGGCATCCGTGTCCTGCGCGCCGTCCTGAGCGAACTCGCCATTCCCCAGGATTGTTGGCCCGCGGTGACGGGCGGGCTGAGCGACTTCGCCGGTCATCAGATGCTGGCCTTCAATCATTTCCGCTCCGACCGTCCGGTGCGTGGTTCGAAATTCCATCGCGATTCGGGCTGGGTCACCGTCCTGCGGTCCACGGACCGCGGCCTCCTCGCCTACATCGACGGGCGCCTGCGCGCCGTCGACCCGCAGCCGGGCTTCCTCATCGTCAACTTCGGCAGCTCGATCGAGGTGTTCACCGAGCGCTCGCCGCAGCCGGTGCGGGCCAACGTGCACGGCGTCGTGCGCACGGAGCGCGACGAGGACGCCGAGGACCGCGTGTCGTTCGTGACCTTCCTGGACAGCGCGCTCGACGGCACCATCCATCGTTGGGAGGATGGCCGGCCCGTTCCTCTCCAGAGCGTCGTCGACTTCGCCGTCCAGGAGGTGCAGCGCACCTACGACGGCGACGATGCGACTTTGTGAGGGAGCGAGCGGCGATGAGCACGAACGCTCCCTACCAATGGGCGCACGCGCGCCTCGAGGGCGCCGAGCTGGTCTTCCGCGGGACCGGCGACCTCGACCGCGCGCTGACCGACGGCTTCTTCTTCGTGGACGCCCCGCCCGACCTCGATACGGCGGCGGGCGACCTGTTCGCGCAGCGCTTCTTCCTGGAGCCGGACGGCGGGGCCGAGGACGCCTATCGTGGCTTCTCGCGCTTCACCGCCGACCGGCTCGGCGAGCACGAGGGCTATTTCCGTCGCGCGGACGATCAGGTCGAGCAGTTCTTCCTCGAGCGTCGCTGGTGGGACGACGTCTACCCGCCGGCGCTCGCGCGCCAGGCCCGGGCGATGCAGGACTTCGCCCTCGCCGTCCTGCGATCGGTGCTGGCCCGCCTGGCGATACCGCCGGAGCTCTGGGACGAGGCCTGCGGGCGCTGCCTCTCGGGGCGAGGCACCTATCATCTGACCTTCAACCACTTCCGACCGGAGGTCCGAGCGCGTGGGCTCAACGTGCACAAGGATTCGGGCTGGGTGACCGTGCTTCGATCGCTGGAGCCCGGGCTCGAGGCCCATTCGGGCGGCGAATGGCGCCCGGTCGACCCACGCCCCGGGTCCTTCATCGTGAATTTCGGATGCGCCATGGAGATACTGACCCGCGATACGGAGATCTCCGTCGCCGCGGTCGCCCACCGCGTGCGCGAGCAAACCGCGCGCCCCGCCTCGGGGCGCGACCGCTTCTCCTACGCGCTGTTCGTCGACAGCAGCCTCGACGAGAGCATCTGCCCGGGATTGTTCCGCTACGAGCCGGGGCGAGGACTGGTGTTGCAGTCCCGCTTCTCGGAGTTCCTCGAGCGGATCCTGCACGACACCTACCAGCCCGACACCGAAGGATTGTACTGACGCGATCCCGAGGGACGCGTCCCGCAGCACGAGGCCACTCATGATCATCGAACGAGACGACTTCTTCGTCCTGACCGGTGGACCCGGCGCAGGCAAGACCACCCTGATCGAGGCGCTGCGGGGACGTGGCCTCGCATGCGTGCCGGAGGCGGGCCGACGGATCATCCAGACGCAGCGGCGGGTCGGCGGTCGTGCCCTGCCGTCGGCGGACCCCTCTCGCTTCGCGGAGATGGAGCTCGGTATCGGACTCGTCTCCTTCTGCGAGGCGGACGCGTCCCGCACGACGATCTTCGACCGCGGCCTCGTCGATCCCATCGGGTACCTCACGGTCTGTGGCCTCGAGGTGCCCGCGCATTTCCACGAGGCGGCACGCACCTACCGGTACAACACGACGGTGTTCATCGCTCCGCCCTGGGAGGAGATCTACGCGCGCGACGCGGAACGCCAGCAGAGCTTCGACCTGGCCGGGGCGACCCACGACGCGATGGTGCGCGTCTACGGGCAAGCCGGATATCGGCTGGTGCCGCTTCCGCTGGCCGGCGTCGAGGAGCGCGCGGCCTTCGTGCTCGACGCGATCGGCGCGGCGCTGCGGCGTACGGAACGAGATCGGGCGAGGCGTGTATGCTGAACGCGCGCGATCTCGTGAAGGAGTTCCGTGTCGCGCGACGCGAGCCGGGGCTGGCCGGTGCTCTGCGCGGACTCCTCCGGCCGCGCGAGACGACGCTGCGCGCCGTCGACGGCGTGAGCCTCGCGCTGTCGGGGAGCGAGATCGTCGGCCTGCTCGGCCCCAACGGCGCGGGCAAGTCGACCACCCTCAAGATGCTCACGGGAGTGCTCGATCCGACGTCGGGACGTGTCGATTTCGAGGGACGTTCCCCGCGTGCCGACCGCCGCTGGTTCACCCGACGCATCGGTGCGGTCTTCGGGCAGCGTACGCAGCTCTGGTGGGAACTGCCGCTGCGGGATTCGCTCGCGGCCGCGAAGGCGCTCTACGAGATTCCGGACGCGACCTTCGCGCGGACGCGCGCGGCGCTCGTCGCGGAACTGGAGATCGGGTCCTTTCTCCATGTGCCGGTGCGCCAGCTGAGCCTGGGGCAGAAGATGCGGGCGGAGCTGTGCGCGGCGATGCTCCACCGGCCGCGGCTGCTCTTCCTCGACGAGCCGACGCTGGGGCTCGACCTCGAAGCGCGCGCCGCGTTCCATCGCGTCCTGCGCACGGCGAGCCGGGGTTGGGGCACCGGCGTGCTGCTGACGACGCACGACGTCGCCGACATCGACGCTCTCTGCGAGCGCATCGTCGTGATTTGCGGCGGGCGCGTCGCCTATTCGGGGTCGGTCGGCGCGGCGAAGGCGAGTCACGCGCGGCGCACGCGGCTCGTGTGCACGGTGCGGCGAAGCGCCGACACGCCCCCGCCGCGGACCGCTCCCCCCGGCATCGAGATGGTGCGCGAGGGCGTACGCGTCGTGCTCACGATAGACCGCGCGCGCGCGACTCGGGAGGACGCGCTGGCCTGGCTCGGCGCGGGTTGCGAGATCCTGGCGGAGGCGCCGGGGGAGGTGTCCACCGGTGATCTCCTGCTCGATCTCTACGGCGCGGCGCGGGCGGTGGCGGCGTGAGGAGCCTTCTCGCGCTCCTCCGGATCGAGGCGGCGGCGTCCCTCGCCGACCGCAGGCTCGCGGTTCTCGGGGCGATGCACAAGCTGCTCCTCGCGGGGGCGCAGGTCCTGCTCTGGTCGTCCCTCGTCGGGCCCGAAGGAACGACGATCGACGGCGGCCACCTGTCGCATGCGGACGTGGTCACGTACGTCCTCCTGGCGACGGCCCTCGCGAGCCTCGCCGAGTTTCCGGTGGTGGACACGATCAACGATCGGGTGGCGCGTGGGCAGGCGGCCGTCGACGTGCTGCGCCCCCCGGGGTTCCCGATGCTGGTCCTCGCCGGTGAGCTCGCCCGGTTCGTGGTCGGGCTCGTCACGCAGGCTCTGCCCGCGCTCGTCGTCCTGGGCGCGGTGCTCGGGTTCGTCACGCCCGGCCCCGACCGCGTCGCGGCGGCGCTCCTCCTCGTCGTAGGCGGCTGGCTGCTCGCGACGCTCGTCGGCTGGTGCATCGCCATCGCCGCGTTGCGGCTCCTGGACACGACGCAGGTGAAGTACGCCTTCCAAGGCGTGACGGCCCTGTTCTCCGGGGCGCTCGTGCCGCTGTGGTTCTTCCCGGAACCGCTGCGAGCCATCGCGGAAGCGCTGCCGTTCCACCTTCTCTTCCACGCACCGCTCTCGGTCTGGCTGGGGCTCGCCGGGTGGGCGGAGATCGTGCGATTCTTCGCCGTGCTTGCGCTCTGGCTGTGCGTCCTCGTCCCGGTGGCGGTGGCCGCCTGGCATTGGTCGCGCGCCGAGATGGTCGTGCACGGGGGCTGACATGGGCGGCCTGCGTTTCCTCCTCGCTCAGACCGGCCTCGCCCTGCAGGCCAGGATGCACGACCGCTTCAACTTCGTCATCGAGCAGGTGAGCAATGTCGTGTTCTATCTCTGCGCCACCGTCGCCCTGGCGATCATCGTCATGCGGTTCGGGCGGATCGGCGGCTTCGGGCTCGCGGAAATGATGCTCGTCTACGGCTTGAATCTCGTGAGCTACTTCATCGCCGGGACCTATCTCTGGGGTGTCGCCCGGACGCTCGAGGGCTCCATCCGCTCGGGCGCGTTCGACCTCGTCCTGCTGAAGCCGGTGGGTCCGCTCGTCTTCCTCATGGCGCGCAGCTTCGAGCCGTCGATGCCGGTCAAGGCGGCGGGCGCCTTCGCGCTCTGCCTCTACGCCCTGACGCTGCACGACATCGGCGCGAGCCCGGCGACCTCGATCTGGCTCCTCGCGACGATCGTCGGCGGGACTCTGATCCAAGGCGGCATCATGCTCGCCTTCTCGAGCATCGGCTTCTGGGTCTCGGGCTCGCGGGACCTCGTAGAGCTGCTGATCTACGGCGTGCGCCGCACGGTCGACGTGCCGATCTCGATCTATCCCGCGCCCGTCCAGCTCGTCCTGACGGTGGTCGTCCCGTACGCGTTCGTGAACTACTATCCGGTGCTCGGCCTCGCCGGCTCGACGGAGAGCGCCGGCATGGCGGCTCTCGCGGCGAGCGCCCTCGCGGTGGGGCTCCCGTGCGCGGCCGCGGGCTCCGCGCTCTGGCGCCTCGGCCTGCGGCGCTACCGAGCGGCCGGGGGCTAGGTCACCCTTACGGAGTCTCCACGTCGCCCCGGCGACGCGTGCGGCCGGGAGCCGGGCCGCGGCCTGCCCCTCTCCGCCCCGCGCTCCCGGCACGCGGCTTGCATGGCGAGCTTCCTCTCTTCGTGGAGCACGAGCATGGGGATCGATTGCGCCCAGGCGGGCAAGAGGAACCTTGATCTGCGCTTGCTTCATCAATACGTCGCCATCTGCCGCCAGCCGACCCTCGCGGCGGCGGCGGCGGCGCTCGGCGTGAGCAAGCCGGCGGTGTCGCAGATCATCACCCGGCTGGAGGGCGAGCTCGGCGTCGCCCTCTTCGAGCGCGGCCGCACGGGCATGCGGCTCCTGCCCGCGGGACGGCGGCTCCTGGACCTCGCGCAGACGATGCTCGCCGACGAGCGGGACACGCTCGCGGAGATGCGCCGTTTCCGCGAGCACGCGATCCCCCGGCTTCGCATCTACGTCATGGAGAGCGTGTCGCCGCTCGTCATCACCGCCCTCTACGCGGCGCTCGCCGACAAGGTCGGAGCGATCTCGGTCGAATCCGGGCGCGGCGAGACGTGCGTGCCCGAGTTCCTGCGAGGGGAGATCGATCTCCTCGTCTCCACGGAGCTGTTCGCGGACATGCCGGGCACCGTCGACGTGCACCCTCTGTGCAGCCAGGACCTCTGCCTCGCCGCGCCGCCGTCGGGCGCGGCGCATGCGCTGAGCGAGCTCGCCGCGACGCTTCCCCTGGTGCGTGCGCCGGACAATACGCGCATGCACGCGGCGATCGCGACCTATCTCGCCGTCGAGGGCGTCTCGCCGCTCCGCGAGTTCAGCTGCCGATCGCTCTCGGCGACGCTCGAGATCGTCTGCGCCGGGCGCGGCTGGGCGCTGCTTCCGCCGCTCGTCGTGGCGGCGCTGCGCGACCGCCTGGACCTCGTCTCGATCCGGACTCTGCCGGGTCGGCCGCCGGTGCAGACGGTGGCGCTCGCGGCCGACCGCGATCGCTACCTCGAGGTCCCCAGGCTGGTCGCCGACGCCTGCCGCCGGGCTCTGCGCGAGCATAACGAGCGCCTCCGGGCGGCCCGAGCGGATGCGGCGCTCGCCGCCGTTCGCGTCTACTGACGCCGCAGCGGCGCGCGGAACGTGGCGATCGCGCCCTCGAACCGCGTCGCCGGACGCGGCACGGCGGCGCCCGCGGCGGCGCTGCGCCGCAGGCCGCGCGCCCAGGCGGGCGCGTCGACGGCGTCCAGCGGCAGACCGTGGAGCCCCGCGAACCCCGCGGCGAGCGCCTCGTCGTCGGCGCTCGGCGGCTCCGGGTCGAGGACGATGGGCGGATAGAGCGCGGGATCGCCGCCGGCCGCGATCGTCGGTCGACGTCGGGTCCGCGCCACCGCGACCTCGTAGGCCTGGGCGATCCGGAGCACGAGCGCCTCGCCGAAGTAGGGACCCACGATCTGCGCGCTCGTCGGGAGCCCCGCCGCGTCGAACCCCGTCGGCAACGCGTGTGCCGGGTGACCGGAGAGGCTGAACACCGCGGTGGTGGAGCCCGCCATGTAGGCGCGCACGGACGGCGCGTCCCGGTAGCTCGGCGCCGTGCCGAACGTGGACGGGAGGACGAGCGCGTCGCAGGTCTCGAAGAGCGCGTCGATGCCGCGGGCGAGCTCCGCCCGGCGCCGCAGGGCGGCGACGTAGTCGACCGCCCGGATCGTCATGCCCATCGTCAGAGCCTCTCGCACCTCGCGGCCGATCGTGGCCGCGCCGGCGTGGAAGTCGGCCTCGTGGGCGCAGGCCCGCTCCGAGCCGCTGATGAGGACCGTCGCTTCGCGATAGCTGTGCAGGGGCTCGGGCAGTGCGGCGTCGACGACGCGCGCACCGGCGTCGGCGAGCGCGGACACGAGCTCCTCGAGCCCGGCGGCGACGGCGGGCGCGAGGACGGCGCCGGGGATCTCCCGCACGACGCCGATCCGCAGGCCCGCGACGCCCTCGGACAGGGCTCCGTCGTAGTCCGGCGTGGGGATGTCCATGGTCGCCGGGTCGCGTGCGTCCGCGCCGACGAGCGCCTGCAGCACCAGGGCGCAGTCCCGCGCCGAGCGGGCGAGGGGGCCGATCACGTCCAGCGACCAGCTGTTGGGCAGGACGCCGTGCCGGCTCACGAGGCCATAGGTCGGCTTGAGGCCGTGCAGCCCGCAGGCGGCGGCGGGGACCCGGATCGAGCCGCCGGTGTCCGAGCCGAGCGCATAGGTGGCGAGGCCCGCCGCGACCGCCGCCGCGGAGCCGGTGGAGGAGCCCCCGGGGAAGTGGTCGGGTGCCCACGGATTGCGGGCGTGCGGCCGTGCGGAATCGTGGAACTGGACGCCGAGCCCGGTGCCGTATTCCCAGGTGTTCAGCTTGCCCGTCAGAACGCCGCCGGCGGCGCGCAGGCGCGCGACGGCCGCCGCGTCGAAGCCCGTCACGTGGTCCGCGAGGAGGCGCGCGTTGGCGGTCGTCGGGAGGTCCGCGGTGGCGTAGTTGTCCTTCACGGCGAAGGGGATGCCGGCGAGCGGCGCCGCGCCGGCCCGCTTGGACGACGCCCGCGCCGCCTCTCGGGCGCCGTCGCCGTCGACGTGGAGATAGGCGCCGATCAGGGGATCCACCGCCTCGATCCGCGCGAGCGTCGCCTCGACCAGGTCCACCGGCGTGAGCCGGCCGTCGGCGAAGGCCCGGCGGGCCTCGGCGACACCGAGATAGCAGATGTCCTCTTCGGTCATGACGTGACCTCCTGCGCGTGATCGGGGATCGGTTCCAGCTCGCCGCTGCGCACGCAGCGGACGAGGTGCGTGGGGGACAGCGGCGCGAGCCCGGGCGTGGCGACCGCGCAGCGCTCGAGCGCGTGCCCGCAGCGCGGGGCGAAGCTGCAGCCGGGCGGCAGCGCCGAGAGGTCGGGCGGGCTTCCCTTGATGGGCTCGAGCCGGGTTCCGACGAGCTCCGAGGTCACCACCGAGCGCAGGAGCCCGCGGGCGTAGGGGTGGCCGGGGCGGCCGAGCACCTCCTCCGTCGTGCCGTGCTCGACGATGCGTCCCGCGTACATGACGGCGACCTCGTCGGCGATCTCGCAGGCGACGCCGACGTCGTGGGTGACGAACAGCGTCGCCATGCCGAGCTCGCGCTGGAGTTCGCGCAGCAGGAGCAGGACCTGGATCTGCACCGTGGCGTCGAGCGCCGTCGTCGGCTCGTCGGCGATGAGCACCTTCGGCCGGCAGGACAGGGCGAGTGCGATCATCGCGCGCTGCCGCAGCCCGCCCGACAGCTCGTGCGGATAGGCCTGCAGCCGACGCGCGGCGGAGGGCACCTGCACCAGCTCGAGCAGATCCAGCGCCCTGCGCCGCGCGTCCGCCCAGCTCGCACCGTCGTGGGCGCGCACGGTCTCGGCGATCTGATGCCCGATCGTGAAGGTCGGGTCGAGCGCGGTGGCGGGTTCCTGGAAGATCATCGAGACGAGCGAACCGCGGATGTCCGTCAGCGCGCGCTCGGGGAGCGTGAGCACGTCGACGCCGTCGATCACGACACGTCCTTCGATCGTCGCGCTTCGGGGCACGAGCCGCATCAGCGCGCGCATGGTCATGCTCTTGCCCGAACCCGATTCCCCGAGCACGCACAGCACCCGCCCCGCGTGGAGGGAGAAATCGATGCCGTGCAGGATCGTGACGGGACCGTCCGCGCCGCGCACGACGACGCGCAGGTCGGAGACCTGCACGAGGGGCTGGTCGCCGGCCTGGACGCCGGCGTGGAGGTGGGGAGAGGCTTCGCTCACGGCGCGGCTCCGGCGAGGGCGGTCGGGGCCGCCGGCCCGCCGGCGAGGCGGTGCCCCGAGCCCGGATCGGCGGCATGGCAGGCGACGGGGTGCGGTCCCGCGCCGAGCACGGGCTCGACGCGCGCGCAGACCTCGTCGGCGATGGCGCAGCGGGTGCGGAAGCGGCAGCCGCTGGGCGGGTCGATCGGGCTCGGCGGATCGCCCGACAAGGGCGCGCGCTCGCGTCGCCGCTTCGGGTCCATGCTCGGCCGCGACGCCAGCAGCGCCTGCGTGTAAGGGTGGCGCGGCGTCTCGTAGATGTCCCGCACCGGCCCGATCTCGACGACCTTGCCGAGATACATCACCAGCACCCGGTCACTGACGTAGCGCACCACGTTGAGATCGTGCGAGATGAACACGTAGGTCAGCGCCAGCCGCTCGCGCAGGTCCTGGAGGAGATTGAGGATCTGCGCCTCGATCGACTTGTCGAGCGCGGAGACGGACTCGTCGAGGATCAGGAGGCGCGGGGACATGGCGAGCGCGCGTGCGATGTTGACCCGCTGGCGTTGCCCGCCCGAGAGCTCGTGCGGATAGCGGCCCGCGAAGCCGAGCGGCGCCAGCCCGACGAGGCCGAGCGTCTCGTGCGCGAGCTCGCGCGCCGTGGCGCGGCCGGCGCCCGCCGCCCTCGGGCCGAAGGCGATCGTCTGCTCGAGCGTCAGGCGCGGGTTGAGCGAGGCGTGGCTGTCCTGGAACACCATCTGCGCGGCGCGCTGGAGCTCGCGCACGCTCATGCCGCCGCGCGTGCCGACCTCGAGCCCGTCGAAGACCAGCGTGCCCGCGTCCTGGCGCGCCAGCTGCATGAGCAGGCGTGCCATCGTGGACTTGCCGCAGCCGGATTCGCCGACCACGCCGAGCGTCTCGCCCTTGGCGACGGCGAACCCGACGCCGTCGACGGCGCGCACCACCGCGCGCGCCCCCGACGCGGCGCGGCCCTGGAGCGCGAAGTGCTTGACGAGCCCCTCGACGATGAGGAGCGGTTGGCGCGGCCCGCCGACGTCCGGCATCGGCGCGAGCAGCGCCTCCTCGGCGGGCGTGCGGCTACGCGCGGAGAGCGTTCTCTGGAGCACGGGCTCACTCCTTCACGTTCAACGCGTGCCGCAACCCGTCCGTCATGGTGTTGAAGCACAGCGAGGTGAGGAAGATCATCGCCCCGGGGATCACGGCGTTGAGCGGCGCGACGTACACGCTCTGGCGCAGGCTCGAGAGCATGAGCCCCCATTCCGCGTCGGGCGGGCTGACGCCGAGCCCGAGGAAGCTCAGGCCGGAGGCGATGACGATGGAGATGCTGATCAGGCTCGAGGCGTAGACCAGGATCGGGCCGGCCACGTTCTTGAGCACGTGGCCCGTGACGATCCGGGTCGCCGACGCGCCGGTCGCCGCGGCCGCCTCGACATAGGGCTGCGTGCGCACCTGGAGCGCGACGCTCTCCGCCACCCGCGCGATGGGCGGGATGAAGACGAGGGTGAGGGCGAGGAGGCCGTTCATCAGGCCGCCGCCGAGAGCCCCCGAGATCGCCACCGCGAGGAGCACCGACGGGAAGGCGTAGAACACGTCCATGGTGCGCATGATCGCCGAGTTCACCCAGCCCCCGGCATAGCCCGCGAGGATGCCGAGGAAGCCGCCGACCAGCGTCGCCACGACGACCGGCGTGAAGCCCATGAACAGGGTCAGGCGCCCGCCCCAGATCACGCGGCTCAAGAGGTCGCGGCCGAGCTCGTCGGTGCCGAGCGGGTGCCCGGGCGTGCCCGGCGGGCGCAGCCGGTTCACGATGCTCGTCTGGTTCGGATCGGCGGGAGCGATCCACGGCGCGAGCAGCGCCGCGACCGCGATCGCGACGAGGACGGCGCCCGCGACGAGGGTGATCGGGTCGCGCGCGAGCCGCCGCCCCATGTCGCCGAGGAGGCCGCGGGAGACGGTGGGCGCGCCGGCCGCCGCGAGGGTCTTCTGGTCGTGGATCATGTCTCAACCGCTCCCGCGCCGGGCGCTGTTCATGCGCGGGTCGAGCGCCATCTGGAGGAGATCGACCGCGAGGTTGGTGAGGACGAAGAAGAGGGCGAGCACGAGCACCGTCCCCTGCATCAGGGGCAGGTCGCGCAGGAAGATCGCCGAGTTGAGCAGGTAGCCCGAGCCGGGCCACGCGAAGATCGTCTCGACGAGGATCGAGCCGCCGAGCAGGTTGGCGAATTGCAGGCCCATGATGGCCAGGAGCGCCGGAGCCGCGTTCTTGGCGACGTGCGCGACGATCCAGGACGGCGGCAGGCCCTTGGCCTCGAGCGCCTGCACGTATTCCTGCTGGAGCACCTCGGAGACCGCCGAGCGCACCGAGCGCGCGATCACGCCCGCCGGGACGGTCGCGAGCGTGATCGTCGGCAGGAGCATGTGGGGCCACTGCCCGGCGATGCCGGCGTCGGGGTCGCCCATCCCGGTCGCGGGGAGGAGCCCGAGCTCGACCGAGAAGACGATGACGAGGACGATGCCGAGCCAGTATTGCGGCACCGACATCCCCGAGATCCCCACCGCGCTGATCGCGCGGTCGGAAAGGCGGCCGGCCCGGTAGGCCGCGAGCGTGCCGAGCAGCACGCCCGCGACGCAGGCGAGCACGATGGCGCCGAACGCGAGGCGAAGCGTGTTCGCCACCGCGGGAAGCACCTCCTCGATCACGGGCCGGCGCGTGGAGAGCGCGAGCCCGAGATCGCCTGTGGCCACGTTGCCGAGCCAGGTCAGGTACTGGATCGGCAGGGGGCGGTCGAAGCCGTAGGCGGCCCGGATCTGCGCGGCGATCTCCGGCGGGGTGTCGTCCGGGATCAGCGCGCCGGCCGGATCTCCCGGTGCGAGGTGCACCAGGAGAAAGCAGATCAGCGAGACGCCGATGACGATCGGCACCGCGTAGGCGAGCCGCTGGAGGACGAAGCGCAGCATCGGCTCAGGCCTCGACCGAGACCGAGGTCAGGTCGATGTACCAGTTCTGCGGCGCCACGAACCCCTTCACGTTCGCCGCGAGCGCTCGCGGGTTCATGTCGTGGACGACCATGATCCACACCGACTGGTCGACGAGATACGCGTGCAGGCGTGCGAGCGCGGCATCGCGCTCCGCCGGTTCGAAAGCCATCTGCGCCGCCTTGCCGAGCGCGTCCGCCTCGGGATCGGAATACAGGCCCCAATTGTTGCCGTTGGGAGGTGCCCGCTCGCTCATGAAGGCGCTCATGAAACCGAAATCCGGGTCCTGGAATGACCAGGAGTTGTTGAGACCGAACGTGCCCTCGTTCGCGGCGCCGTCGGCGCGCGCCGCGCGTCGGGCCCGCAGGGCCTCCCAGTCGACGACCTCCACCTCGACGTCGAACCAGACCTGCTCGAGATTCTCCTGGCAGATCTCGGACATCGGCATCGGCTGCATCTGACCCGATCCCGCCTGCGAGGTCAGCAGCTTGATGCGGCACCGGTTCTCCGGCCCGTAGCCCGCCTCCGCCATCAGCCGCTTCGCCTCCTCGGGGTCGTAGCGCACGTCGAAGCTCGGGCTGCCGAACCAGGGGCTCGTATCGGCGACGAGGCCCTTCGCCGGGCGCGCGACGCCGCCGAGGAACTGCGCGATGCCCTCGCGGTCGATGGCGAGGTTGGCCGCGCGGCGCACGTCGAGGTCCCGGAAGGGCGAGGTCTCGTGGAAGCTCAGCCAGTAGGGCCAGACGTGCGGGTAGACGTTCATGACGATCCGGGCACCGGACTGCTCGATGCGCGGGATCGTGTCCGGCGGCGGTGCCTCGACCCAGTCGACCTGGCCGGACAGGAGCGCGGCGACGCGGGTCGTCGGGTCGGGCATGGCGAACAGCGTGAGCCGGTCGACCTTGGGCACGCGGTTCGGGTCCCAGTAGTCCGCGTTCTTGACGAGCTCGGCGCGCTCGCGCGGGACGAGCTCGACGAGCTGGAACGGCCCCGTGCCCGACGGCTGCGCTGCGAACTTCGCCCAGTCTCCGCCGAGCGCCTCCCAATGCGCCCGCGACGAGATGCCGATCCGGTCGACCTTGTAGAAGAACATCGAGTCCGGCGCCTTGGTGGTGATCGCGACCGTGAAGTCGTCGATCTTCTCGTAGCCGGCGACCGTCGCGAGCGCGCTGCCCGCCTGGTTCGCCTGGGCCTGGTCGAACTGCGGCGCGTCGCGGTTCATCAGCTTCTCGAGGTTCCAGATCACGTCGTCGGCGCCGAAGGCGGCGCCGTCGTGGAAGCTGACGCCGCGGCGCAGGCGGAAGGTCCAGACCGTGCCGCTCTCGTCGACCTCGTAGCTCTCCGCGAGCGAGGGAACCATCTCGGCGGTCGTCTCGCCCTGCGAGAGGTCCCAGCGCAGGAGACCGTCGTAGATCGTGTTGGTTATGAAGCGGATGCCCTCGGCGCCCTGCGTGGCCATGCCGGTCGTCTGCGGGATGTCGCTCAGCGTCATCGCGAGCCGCAGGACCGTCTCGCCCTGCGCCCGGGCGGGCGCCGGCCGAACGCCGGCGAGGACGCCGGCGGCAACGCCGGTCTTGAGGAAGGTGCGTCTGTCCATATCGGATCTCCCCGCTCGTTCGCCGCGCCGCCCAGCCGGGCGACGCCTCGAACCGCGGCCGCAAGCCGCGTGCCACATGCTGACGCAGAGGGAGGTCAGAAGAATCCGACGGCTCGGTCACCATGGCCGCGTGAGTGGCTGACAACGGACTTGCAGCACGGTGCACAAAGCGTCACGACGAGGTTAAGCGAGTGCTTAACCCGGCCGAACACCACGCTTCCACAGTCTCGGCGTTCCACCACGCCGTGCGAGTAGCCGAGCATGCCGCACCGAAGGCTTATGCGGGCAGCGCCGAATACGTCCGCCTTTGGCCGATCTCGACGGCTGCTGGCATGTGCCTTGCTGCATCGGTCGCCGTCGGCGGCGCTCTCCGGCGCGGTGTGCGCCCGGCCGGCGAACAGGGGAGATCCAGATGGCTCGCAACGTGAACGGACCGCTCTACTACGAGCGCATGGGGCGATCGGGCCCCGTCATCGCCTTCGTGCACCCGAACCCGATGGACCAGTCCTGCTGGATCTTCCAGACGACGCACCTCTCGACCTGGTTCCGCTGCATCGCGATCGACATTCCCGGCTACGGACGCTCGCCGACGGCCGAGCGCGGCCTCACCATGGACGACATGGCGCAGGCGTGCTGGGAGGCGATCGACGACGCGTTCCCGGGAGAGGAGGACGCGATCCTCGTCGGCTGCTCGGTCGGCTCCTCGATCGTGCCCTACATGCACCACCTGGAGCCCGAGCGGACGAAGGCGCTCGTGGTCTGCGGCACGGGCTACAATCCCGGCAAGGAGTTCGCCGCTCGGCGGATCAAGCAATACTCCAAGTATGGCATCGACTTCCGCTGGGACTACACGTTCCAGGACTTCAGCCCGGCCTTCCGCCAGACGCCCATGGCGCACTATTTCGCCAACCTCTTCGCCGAGCGCAACGCCTTCGCCGACGTGACGACGATCCTGCATCAGTTCGAGGCCCTGGCGCAGCCGGATGCGGAGGACCACCACGAGCGGATCGCCTGCCCCATGATCGTCCTCACCGGGAGCGAGGACAACTCGCATCAGCGCGCCTTCGATCTGCAGGATCGGGTGCCGGGATGCGAACTGCGCGTCCTCCACGGTGCCGGTCACGCCTGCCAAATCGAGCAGCCCTGGCTGTTCAACCGCTTCATGATCGAGTTCCTGATGCGCCACGGCCTGTTCCCGGACGGCCCGCGGCCGCTTTCCCCCGCCTTCTGAGGCGCCCGGCTCAGGCCTTCGGCGCCGGCTCCGGCCGAGCGCCGAAGGCGAAGAGGGCGGCGGCGGCACCCATCAGGATCGCGTTGATCCACACCGCGCCCTCGTTGCCGAGCGTCGTCGCGTCGTAGACGAGGCCCACGAAGAGCGGCGCGACGACGAAGCCGGCGTCCCCGACGACCCTCTGGACGCCCATCGCCGGCCCCTGCAGGCCCCGCGGCATCCGGTCCGCCAGCGCGGCGGCGACGGACGGCCCGCTGAAGGCTCCCGCGATCCCCATCAGCACCATCGCCGCCCAGAACACCCAGACGTGCCCGGCGAAGGCGATCATGACGAGCGAGACGGCGGTCGCGACGGTCGACCAGATCGTCACCGGGCGCGAACCCACGCGATCGATCACCGCCCCGACCATCGGCAGCATCACGAAGTTGGAGGCGGCGATCAGCGTCAGCGCGCCGCCGATCACCGCCACCGGCATCGCGAAGGTGTCGGCGGCGATGAGGGGGATCGTCACCCATTGCGAGGCGGTGCGGGTGAAGAAGACCCCGAAGTTGATCAGGCTGAGGTACAGGAACGTCGGTTCCGTGAGGAGGCCCCGCAGGCTCGGGGCCGGCGCGGCGACCCGGTTTCCGGTCGCCTCGGGCGCGCTGCCCGCGGGCTCGGCCGCCGGCTCCTCGAAGGCGACGAGCGCCACGACGAGCGCGGCGAGCGCCACCACGCCGAAGGCCCAGAACGGGGCGGCGAAACCCATCCAGGCCACCAGCAGGCCGCCGATGCCCGGTCCGATCCCCGCGCCGAAGAGCAGGCCGCCCTGGTAGAGCGCCATGATCCGGCCGCGTTCGCCGACCCGCGAGATCTGCACCAGCACGGTCGCGGAAACCGTCATGTAGACGCCCGAGCCCACCCCCTGGACGAAGCGCCAGAACAGCAGCGGCTCGAACGTCTCGGCGAGCGCCGCGCCGAAGGCGCCGACGGCGATGATCGCGGGGCCCAGGCACAGGAACGGCCGTCGTCCGAACCGCTCGGAGGCGATGCCCGCCGGGATGTTCGCGACGAGGCGTCCCACGCCGAAGAGCGTGATCATCATCCCGACGAGGGTTCCGCTGACGTTGAACTGCTGCGCGTAGAGCGACATCATCGGGACGACCATGCCGTTGCCGGCCATGACGAGGACGATGAGCACGAGGATCGGCCCGATCTGCGCGCGGCGCAGGGGCGATCGGGGCGTCTCGGGGGCGACCTGGAGCAAAGGGGGGTCTCGCTTAACGAGCGGAGGGACGGGCCCTTCCCTTGCGCAATGGCCGTGCCAGCCGCGCGATGGCCGTGCCGTCCCGCCGCGGTCGCCCCTCAGCGCGCGATCGAGACGCCCGTCAGCGTAATGGCCGCGCCGGCCAGGACTCCCGCGAGCGCCGGCAGCGCGACCGACGCGAGCAGCCTGATCGCCGTGAACCGCCAGCCCATGATCGGCAGCTCGAACGCCATCAGCCTGTGGAACGCGAAGACCGACCACGCCGTGAGGAGCGCCACCATCTGCGGCGCGCCCGCGCCGGCGGTCCAGAACACCAGCGCCAGCGGGAAGGTCACCGTGGGCCCTCCGGGCAGGAAGCAGCCGACGAGGGACGCGAGGAGAATGCCGCGCAGGCCCGTCTCAGCCCCGAGGCTTCCGGCGACGAGCGCCTGCGGGACGAGGAGCCCGAGGAAACCCGCCGCCACGAGCGCGACCGGGAGCCGCAGGGCCAGCGCCGAGCCCTGCTCCACGACGAACCGGGTGGCGGGCCGGACGCTGCCGGGACGCGTCCAGCCGGTCACGAGCGCCGTGAGCGCGGCCAGGGAGAGGAGGGCGAGGACGCCGGCGATCACGACGGTGTCCTCGGCAGGGCGATCGCGGGATGGCGCCCGATCCCGCGGGCGATGAGGCCGGCGAGGATCGGAAGCGGCAGGCTGGCGAGGAAGCGCAGGGCGGCGAGGTCGGGCCCGAGAAACGGCAGCTCGAACACGAGCACGCGATGGACGCCCACCAGCGACCAGGCGGTGACGTAGGCGACGAGCGCCCCGATGTCGGCGCCGGCTACGTAGAGGGCGTAGACCAGCGGAAAGGACGTGAACGGTCCGCCGGGCGTGACGAGACCGAGCCCGCACGCCAGCGCGAGGCCGCGCATGCCGGATTCGCCGCCGAGCCGCCGCGCCACCTTCTCCCTGGGCACCAACTGCTGCACGAAGCCGCCGATCACCAGCCCGGCCAGGACCTGGGGCGCGAGATACGCCAGGAGCGCGAGGGACGAGCCCATCGTCTCCAGCACGACGTCGGGGCCGTCGCGCAGCCACACGGCGATGCCGGCGGCGACGGCGATCGCGACGAAGACGAGGGTGATCCGGTCGACGCGGGGTTTCCTCCCGCCGCTCGCATCTCTCGCGGCGTTCTTTTCGGTCACGATGGGGCGCTCCGTGTTAAGCCGCACACCGGCGGCTGCTTCGACGAGAGCGTATGGAGCAAGTCACGGGCCAGAGCGCCGCGAGGGAGGGCGCCCACCGGTTCGCGCGCGCGGCGCAACGCCTCCTCCGCGATCCGGCATCGTCGAGCGTCACGCGCGCGCGACGACGTCTCGCGTGGGATTACTTCGAGGTCGCGGTGCGTCGAGTTCCGATCAGCGCCTCCGCGGTGTAGACCAGGATCGCGATCCCGATCGCGCCCATGGCGGCGACGCCGAGGAGGACGACGACGTCGATCGGCCCGCCGATGTCGGCGAGGCGCGAATTCGTCACGGCCATCACGAGCCAGACCGCCGCCACGGCGCCGATCGGCATCGCGAGCTGGGCGAGGAGGAACTTCCTCCAGCTCACCGAGCGGTCGCGCACGAGGACGTAGACATAGGCCGCCGTGACGACGAGCGCCGCCAAGACCAGCGCCCAGAACGGGCCGCGTCCGAAGATCTCCTCGAAGACGGCGATCAGGGTCTCGAGCGTGAGTTCCTTCATGGTCCTCTCCTCAGGCTTCGCCGCGCAGCATGGCGTTGTAGGTCGCCTTCAAGGCGATCTCCTTCATCAGCCAGCTGATCCAGAGCTCTTCCAGGGGCGCGATCAGCCCGGGGAAGCTCGGCACGAGATTGTTGCGGTAGTCGAACTCGACGAGCATCGCCCGCCCGATCCGGGTGATCAGCGGGCAGGAGGTGTAGCCGTCGTAGGCCTGCGTGCCCTCGCGGCCTTCGATCGCGGAAACGAGGTGGTCCTCGACGACCGGCACCTGCCACTTCACGCTCGCCGCCGTCTTGCCCTTGGGCACGCCGGCGACGTCGCCGAGCGCGAAGATCTCGGGGAAGCGCAGGTGGCGCAGGGTCTTCTGGTCGACCTCGACCCAGCCCTGATCGGTCCACTTGTCGGCCCAGGAGAGACCGGAGCGGCGCACGAAGTCCGGCGCGCGCTGGGGCGGGACGACGTGGAGATAGTCGTAGTCGAGCACGACGTCGCCGTTCGGCGTCGTGAAGGTGGCGCGCTTGGCACCCGCGTCGACGGTGCGCAGGACGTGGGAATAGACCGTCTCGATGCCGCGGTCCTGGAAGAGCATGCGCACCTTCTCCGAGACGATCGGCACGCCGAACAGCGTGTCGTTCTGCGCGGCGTAGACGATCTCGCTGCGCCCGCGATTGCCCGCGCGCCGCGCCAGATCGTCCACGAGGAAGGTGTGCTTCAGGGGCGCGCCGGCGCACTTCATCTCGGTGGCGGGGCGCGTGAACAGGCCCCGACCACCCGATCGCGTGAAGCGCTCGACCGCGGCCCAGGTCTTCGCCGCGTAGTCCGGCCCGGCATAGAGCGCGCCGATGCCGTTCTCGCCGACCATCTCGAGGCTGAAGCCCTCGATGGCGTCGTGGTCGAGGACGAGGCCCGGCGCCACGACGAGCCAATCGTAGGCGAGCGTCTCGCCGCCGCGGGTCGTCACCGTCTTCGCCTGCGCATCCACCGCCTCGACGGCGTCGGACATCCACTCGACCCCCGACGGCAGCCAGTGCGCGGTCTGCGACACGACGTAGCTCGCCGGCTTCAGGCCCGCGGCGACGAGGGAGAGGCCGGGCTGGTAGACGTGCTCCCGGCGCGGGTCGACGAGGGTGATGCGCGCACCGTCGAGCCGCTCGACGAGGCGGTTGGCGAGCGCCGTCCCCGCAGCGCCGGCGCCGATGATCACGATGCGGGCGGCGGTCGCGACCCGCGCGGCGCGGGCGGGTGCGGTCCCGAGAGCGGCGGCGCCCGCGCCGAGGCCGGCGAGGGCGAGGAATTGGCGGCGATCCATGGCGTGTCTCCCGACGGCTCAGAAGGACCAGACGACGGCGTCGGGCCGCAGCATGAGCGCCGCCTGCTCCGGCGGGCTCGCGACGCCGACACCCTCGACGAGTGCGTCGGGGCCGAGCTGCGCGCCGGGAAGGTAGATCGCGCAGACCCGCACCGCGGCGCCCGCATCCATGGCCGCACGCATCAGCCCCTGCGGGCTCGCACCGCGCGGCGGCTGCCCGGCCGTCGCGCTCTCGGGCGCGTCGACGCGCGCGATGTCGCCCGCGGGCCCGCAGAGCAGGACGTCGACCGCATGGCCCTGCTGCAGGGCCTGCGTCGTGAGGACCATCGCCATCAGCTGCGTCTGCGGGTTCTCCGCCGTCACGACGGTGACGAGCGGGGCCTTCGCGTCCTGAGCCAGCGCCGGAATCGCGAGTCCGAGTGCGGTGGCGGCGAGGAGGCCCTTCATGGCGTTCGCGATCATGACTTCTCTCCTTTGTGTTCGAATATATGAACGTTCTGATATACGAGATTCGAAGGCGACGTGATCCGGATCTCTGCGCATGGGATCGAAAGGCGCATGCGCCCCGAATTCGCGAGCCGCCGAGCAGGGCGAGCCCCGCGCCTCGTCGGTCGGGGAGCGACGCCGAGGCGGTGCGAGAGGCGACGCGCCTCGTCGCCGGCATGCGCGACGCGCCGGCGTTCGCAGTGGCGCTCGTCGTGGCGGGGGCGCTCGGCACTGGGCTCGTCACGGTCGTCGTGGCACTCGCCGCCGGTGTGCGCGTCGCCGTGGACGGGCGTGGTCGCTGCAGGACAACGTCTTCATCGAGCGCCATTGGAGGTCGCCGAAGCACGAGTGCACGCACCAACCGGCGATCGAGAGAGGCTCTGGCTGCGCTGTGCGAGCATCTCGACAACCGGCGCCGGCTCCGCGTCGCCCAGGTCCGGCACAGGCGCACGCGACTATCGAGCGAACGAAATGACCGCTTTCGCCACGCGGCGTCCGTCGACCCGCGTCGCGCGATCGCGGGCGAGCGCTTCGACGAGGTCTGCCGCTTCCTCGAACGGGACGACGTGCGACACGAGCTGGCGAAAGCGCGGGCGGCGCTCCTCGATCAGCCTCATGGCGGTCGCGAGATGACCCGTCGAGGCTCCGCGCTGGCCGACGGCGACATAGACCCCGTTCGGTCCCCGGCCCGGAAGCCGATGCCCCTCGGGTGGCGAGCCGCGGCAATTGCGCCAGCGCACCTGCGCGAGATCGTCGAAGCTCGTGAGCGCGCATGCCCGCATCGACCCGGGCTTCACGGCGGAGACGAGATCCAGGACGCCTCCGGGCTCCAGCGTCTGCAGCGCGAGCCCGATCGCCTCACGGCAGCTGCCGCGTGAGACGGCGACAGCGGCGGCCGCGAAGCGCTGGTCCGCGCCCGCGATCGCAGCGCGCGGCGCGATTCGCAATCCGGGCAGGTTCGAGAACCGCTCGGCGAGCTCCTCGGCATGAGAGACGTCGCCGGCCGCCACCGTGACCGAATGGTCGCTTTCGATCAGCACCAGCGCCAAGGTCAGCGCGATCGCGCCCGATCCCACGATCAGGACGTCGCGTACGGGTGTCCGGTCCAGGTGCATCAGGGCGGCGGCGTAGACGGCGGCGGCCACGGGCTCGGCGAGGGCGTGCTCCGGGCCGATCTCGTCCGAGGACCAGGGGACGACGTGCCCGTCGTCCAGCTCTCGCCTGGTCACGATCCTCTGCGTCGTCCAGACACCGGGAATGGAATGGCCGAAATTCCTGGTCGGGTCGGCACCGGAGACCGGGTTGACCGCGACGTGGCGCCCGCGCAGGCCGGTGTCGGCGGTCTCGACGACGCGAGCGACGACCTCGTGCCCCAGCACGCTCGGCACGTCGTCGCGCATCCGGCGGACGATGTCGAGATCGGTTCCGCAAACGCCCGCGAACACCGGCGCTACGCGCATCGCGCCCGGCGGCAGCGGCATGACCGGATCGGACGCATAAGCTATTCGATTGCGGTGCGACAGGACCATCGAGCGGCGCATCAGATGGCCTCCAACGGAACGAGGTTGGCCGGCGCGGCGCGCAGGGCGACGAGGCCCGCGCCGACGAGGCCGAGATCGGTTGCGTCGACGACGTCGATCAGGTCGTGAAAGAAGCCGGGCTTGCGGCTGGAGATCTGGTACGCGCCGTACCGATCGAGCTCTGTCACCAGCGCGTCCTTCCAGCGCGCCTTTCCCAACCCCGCCGTCACGCCACCGCCGAAGTGAATCTTCGTCACGGCGGGATTGCAGGCGATCATCGAGAGCACACAGGTCGCCAGGGGACGCAGGCACGTCGACAGGACGTCGCGCGCGAAGGGTGCGTCGCGCTCCAGTGCCCGCGTGAAGGCCTCGACCGGATCCGCGCCCGGGACGATCCCGAGCGCGGCCGCGACGACGGGGTACTCGTTGGCGATGTGCGCGAGCACGGTCGCGATGCCCCGTCCGGAAGACACGGAGTTCAGGTGCTGCGCGCCGCCGCAGTCGCAGACCGTCGGCAGCACGCGGCCGAGGAACTCCGCCATGACCGGCAGGTGCCCGATCTCGCCCTGGAGGCCAGAAATTTCGTCCACGACGATGCCCCCGGCGCGATGGGACCAGATCCGGGCGGCGATGCCGGTGGAGACCGTGATGTAGCACACGTCGTGGGTCGGCGG
This sequence comes from Salinarimonas chemoclinalis, assembly GCF_041514305.1. NCBI lineage: Bacteria > Pseudomonadati > Pseudomonadota > Alphaproteobacteria > Hyphomicrobiales > Salinarimonadaceae > Salinarimonas > Salinarimonas chemoclinalis. The sequence continues at coordinate 146,084 of NZ_JBGMWH010000004.1, read as the reverse complement.
CTCGGCCGCACCCAGGACGAGTGCCAGGAGAGCGGCGCTGACGTCGTTCACGACGTGCCAGACGAGGTCCGGCGCGCGCTGCCGCAGTTTTGTCGGAAGGTCGAACGGTGTCGCATCGTCGCCCCAGAGTGGGCCGGAATTCCAGATGACGCCCGTGTGTTGGTGCAGCGCGGCTCCCATGGAGATCCCGACGCGCGCGAGCCCCGGCTCGGTGGCGGCGCGCGCGCGGGCCTCGGCGACGAGATGATCGACCAGCCGTTCCTTCAATTCGGCCGGCGTCGCGCCTGGATGATTGCGCCGGCTGATCGCGGGCACGGCGCGACGGTCCCGGATGCATCGTTGCGGGCCGACGAGGGCGGAGCGGAACCAGGTCCCGCCGATGTCCAAGGCGAGGACGGGCCCGGAGGCGGGCCGGGGAAGCCCAGTGGGCACGATCACGGCCGCGCCTCCGCCGCGCGCGCGCGCAGCGCCGCGATGTTGCCTGCGACGTCGCCATCGGCGAAGACGGCGGAGGCGGCGACGAGCCAATCGGCTCCGTGCCCCGCGATCGTCCCGGCCGTCTCTCTCTTCACCCCGCCGTCGGCGCAGATCCGAACCGCACGACGGGAGCGGGCGACCATCTCCCGCAGTCGCGCCAGCTTGCCCAGCATCGGCTCCAGGAGGCGGCTCTCCCCCGGATGCACCGTCATGACGATGACGAGATCGAGCAGGGGCAGCATCTCTTCGATGGCCGAGAGCGGCGTCGCCGGCAGGAGCGCGACCCCGGCGCGACGTCCCTGTGCACGGATCTTCTCGAGCGATCTGAACGGATTGCGGGAGGTCTCCAGTGGAAAGCTCAAGACGTCGGCCCCCGCTTCGATGAAGCGCTCGATCTGTCGGTCCGCCTCGATGCAGAGCAGATGCACGTCGAGGATTGCTGTCTGCGGCAGCCGGTCGCGCAGCTCCGCGATCAGCTTGGCGCCGAAGGTGATCTCGGGGACGAAGTGCCCGTCCATGACATCGAGATGCAGCACGTCCGCCCCCGCCGAGAGGCAGGCCTCGGCGGTGGCGCGGATGTCCGTGAACGGTGCCCCCAGCAGGGCCGGCGCCAACGTTGTCGGCGGGGTCGCGCCGGGCGCGAAATCGAAGAGCGCTTCCCTCGTGTTCATCCGTGAGCGTCCTCCGTCGGCGCGCCGGCGACGCCACCGCGCGTGTCGTCGCTTCCGTCCGCGCGGGTCTCGACCAGGGTCTTCGACCAACTCGCGATCTCGCCGTGATGCAGGCCCAGCAGCAGCGCCGGCAGCTCCTCGACGCGAACGATCCGATCGACGAGCGCGGTGAAGAAGGAGCCGGCGTCCGGCAGGGCGAGGAGGCGCAGCGCTTCCGTGAAGTCCTCCCTCCGCGCACCGTGCGTGCCCGCCACCACGGCCCGCTTGCCCCCGCGCGCGATCGCCGCGCGAGCTTGATTCCGGCGCAAGGCATCCGTCGGGAGGCCGAGCACGGCCGAGTATTCGCCCGACTTGGTGCCGCCGAAGAGCAGGAGGACCCCGTCGGGACGGACCATGCGCCAGGCTCGCTCGATGGAGACCTCGTCGGAAAACGCGCCGGAGACCACGACGATGTCGTAGGCGCTCTCCGGCTCCGCTTCACGGAGGGAGATGCCCGTGCGCGCGAGCGCCGCACGGGATCGCAGGACGGCGAGCCGCTCCGGCGAACGGTTGAAGATCTCGCACGCGATGCCGCTCCGCGCGAGCACGAACGCCTGCAGGAGGGACGCGAGACCGGCGGCGGTGAACGCCACACGGCGGGGCGGCGTCTCGTTTCCCGTCTCGCGATAGTGACCCAGCGCTTGCCGCACGGAATGGACCGCGCAGGCCAGCGGCTCGGCGAAGACGGCGATCCGGTCGGGCATCTCGTCCGAAACGGGCAGGAACGCCCGGGCGAGCGTGGCAGGCTCCGCGTACGCGTGCATCACGCGAGCGAAACCCGTGCTGCGACGGATCTCCACGTGCGGATCGAGCACGACCCGCTGCCCGGGTGCGAGGCCGCTCTCCAACGGGACGCCGACGATCTCCGCGACGAGCTCGTGACCGAAGTCTCGTCGGACGTCGCGATTGCCGAAGGCCTCCTTCAGATCGGAACGGCAGAGGCCGGCGATGCGCACACGCGCGGTGAGATTCGGCGCGGGGCCCCGCCACGTCGTCCACGTCCAAGACGGGCGGCCGCCGTTCGGCTCGACGACGCGGAAGGCGGTCGGCGTGGTCTCAGTCTCGAGCGACATGGGACCGCCCCTCATGGAAATGTCGGCGCACGGCATCGATCACGCAGTCGACCTCGACATCGCTCATGTCCGGGCGAATCGGCAGGCAGAGCAGCGTCCGCGCCAGACGCTCCGCCACCGGGAAGTCGCCCGGCGCATGGCCCAGGTCGGCGAAGGCCGGCTGCAGGTGGATCGGCGTCGGATAACGCACGGTCGCGTCGACGCCGCGTGCCGTCAGGCTGTCGACCAAGGCATCCCGCTCGGACGTTTCCAGCTGGAAGAGATGGTAGACGTGCGCGCCGGTCGAGCCCGGCGACTGGAATCCGATCGGCAGGTCGGACAGCTCCCGCCTGTAGATCTCGGCGATCGCGGCCCGGCGGCGATTCCAGGCCTCGAGAGCCGGCAGCTTCGCGCGCAGGACGATGGACTGCAGCACGTCGAGGCGCGAGTTGCTCGCCACCACATTGTGGGTGTTCTGTTCCGATTGGCCCAGATGCCGCAAGAGGCGCAGGCGCTCGTCGATCGCCGGGTCGTCGGTCACGCAGCCGCCTGCGTCTCCGGCCGCGGCGAGGTTCTTGCTCGGATGGAAGCTGAAGCAGCCCACCCGCCCGAAACCGCCCACGGGGCGGGCGCCGTGCCGGGCGCCGTGGGCCTGCGCGCAATCCTCGATGACGATCGCTTCGTGCGATCGGGCGATTGCGTTCAGCCGATCCATGTCCGTCGCGAGGCCGTAGAGATGCACGGGCAGGATCGCGTCGACCGGTCCGGACGCGGCGAGGCGCTCGAGATCGATCAGGTACGTCTGCGGACAGGCGTCGACGAGCACCGGCGTGGCCCCGACGAGGCTTATGGCCGCCACGGTCGCGAAGAACGTGTTCGCCTGCACGGCGACGCGGTCGCCGGGACCAATGCCGCAGGCCCGGAGCGCCAGGATGAGCGCGTCGGTGCCTGAATTCACACCGACGCAGTGACGAACGCCGCAGAAGTCGGCGAAAGCGCCCTCGAACGTCGCGACCTCGGGGCCGAGGATGTAGTTTCCTCCGAGCAGCGCCGCCTCGAGCGCGACACGCACCGCGGGACCGATGCCGGCGAACTGCGCGGCGTAATCGTATCGTTGGACGTTCATCGCGGGCTCCGAAGACTGCGCGCGGCGTCTGCATCCGCGTGGATTTCGGTCTGGGGCGAGCGGGCGAGCACGCCCGCCGAGGCGGGGCTTCCCCTGAAGATGCCGGCGACCGCGTCCGCCTTGGCCGCCCCCGTGGCGAGAATGACGATGTGCCGCGCGCGGGCGATCACGGGCAACCCGAGCGACCGACGCGGGGTGCCTGCCGGGCAGGTGGTCGCCAGGAGCGGGCGTTGATCGGCGATGTCTTCGGGCGTGAAGATCGCTGCGGTGTGCGCGTCGGTCCCCAGTCCGAGCACGACGTGATCGAGCCCGGCGTCTCCCGCCCCGTCGATGAGCGTTTCGACCTCCTGCGTGTGCTGGAGGGTCACCGCGTGGAGGCCGGCGAAAGCCTCGCGCAACATCGCGTGGTTCGAGCCGTGCGCCGGATCGACGAAATCGTCGCTCACGACGACCCGGAGGCGGCGGGCACCGCCCGGGGGCGAGACGCCTACGTCCTCGGCCAGTGCGCGCGCGAGCGCCCGGGCCACGGGTGCGAGGGTCGAACCGCCGCCGAGCGCGATCCGTGCCTCCCGCTCGGCGGATGCGAGCGTCCTGCGCAGGTCGGCCACGACCCGCGACACGGCGGCCTCGACAGTCTCGTGAACGATCAGCATCGTGTCGTCTCCGCGGCCGGCCCGCTTCACGGCCGTGTCTCTTCCGCGGGTAGGTCGGCGTCCCTTCGTGCCGCGGGCATGGCGGCCAGGACGAGCGTGCCTGCCGCGCCGACCACGAGGAACACGAACCAGAGATACTGCACCTGCAGGAACGCGCTGAGGTATCCGAGGGACGCGGTGAGGCAGATCGAGACGAACGTGGCCGCGAACTCGACCGTGGCGTTGGCGCGTCCCTGGGCCTCCTGTGCGAATGACCCCATGATGTAGGTCGAGCGGCTCATCCGGACATAGGCGGCGATCATCGCGAAGCCCGCGATGGCGACGTACGTCGCCTCGAGCCGCGGCAGCGTCGCGATCAGGACGACGCTTGCAAGGAATGCGATCATCGACAGCTGCAGACCGGCGCGCAGATCCACCACGCCTCGCCGGCTATCGGTCCAGAGCACCGCCATGGCGAGCGCCGCCGCCGCGTAGACGCTGTCGTGGAGATAGTACGCCTCCGATCCCGAGCCGAGGAAGCTGAGGAAGTGATCCGGGTAGATCACGTTCATGGCCACCACGGAACTCGTCGGGATCGTGCTCAAGACGAGAAGGGCCGCCGCACGCGGCCGCGAGCTCATCAGCGCGACGGTGTCGCGGGCCAGCTCCTGCAGCCGCGTTCGCCCCGCGAGCGGCGTCGTCTTCGACGCGCGCGGAAGCGTGGCGAGACACAGCGCGGCGAACAAGAAGGTGAATGCGTCGAACACCAGCACCAGGACAACGCCGCCGTAATGGTAGAGCGGAATCGCGAGAATGCCGCTGAGGAACGTCACTCCCTGGCGAACGAACTCGATCTTCCGATTCGCCGAGCGGTGCTGCGCCTTTTCGACGAGCGCCTGCGCGATGCTCTGACGCACGACCTGATCCAGCCCGCGCAGGACGAGTATCGTCGTCGCGGACACGAGCAGTACCCAGTATGATGCCCACACGAAGTAGGCGTAGGCCGCGAGGAGCTGCACCGCGAGGCCCAGGCTCTGCAGCAAGATCGCCGTCGTCTTCCGATCGATGCTGTCCACGATCGGCCCGAAGACGGGGAGCAGCAGAAGCAGGCAGACCTGCGATACGAGAAAGTAGCCGGCAATCAGGCTGGAGGCGCCCGTGGTATCGACGATGACCCACGGGATCGCCAGCAGCGCGATCGCCGATCCGGCGCCGGAGAAGAGGTTCGCGACCTGGAGGGTCGCGAACGGAGCGAGCTTGAACATGTGAATCCTTGGGGACCGATGTTCGGGGAGGGGTCAGACGACGACCAGCCGGTCGGCGTCGGCGAGCAGGTCCGCGCTCGCGGCGAGCCGCGCCAGCGTACGGGTGACGATCCCCTCCGGCAGCTCGTCGCGGCGGCGCACGAAGCCGCAGGTTCCGATCCCCGTTGGGACGGGGAGATTGAGCGTCCCGCCGCGATGCCGCTCCGTGGCCGTGAATGCGGTGAGCGCCAGCTCTTCGTCGAGGAACTCGTGGTCGGTCGGCAGGCCCAGCCTGCGCAGCAGAGCCAGGACGCGCAGCAGTCCCGTGTCGTCGAGGTGGCCGATGTCGTTGGCGATGCAGCTCGTGTAGGCGAGGTCGACGGCGACGGCCTCGCCGTGATGGAGCTGGTAGTTGCTGCGTACCTCGAGCAATGGAGAGATCATGTGGCCGAGATCGACATGGCGTTCGAGCGTGGCGTCCTCGTAGGGATTCGACGACAGCTCGGCGACCATTCCGTCGATCGCTCGCACCACGACTTCTTCGGCGATGCCCGCGGGCTGCCCGAACCTGGTTCCGATCAGCGTCTCGCCGTGCTGCTCCAGCAGCTCGAACAGGCGCACGTCACGAATCATCGCGATCTTGACGATCTCCGCCATGCCCTGGCGGATCGCGTCGACCGGCAGGCTCCGCAGCAGGTTGGGATCGACGAGCACGGCCTCGGGCGGGTGGAAGCAGCCGAGGAAGTTCTTGTGACGATTGAAGTTGACGCCCCCCTTGATCCCGATCGCGGCATCGATCTGCGCCATCAGCGTGGTGGGGATACGCACATGACCGATGCCCCTGCGGATCATGGACGCCGCGAAGCTCACGACGTCGCCGACGACGCCGCCGCCGAGCGCCACGACGATGCCGCGACGATCGAGCCCGACGCGCTGCGCGCGCTCCGCGACTTCCAGAACCGCCGGCATGAACTTGCGCCCTTCACCCATCTCGAGGATCAGGACGTCGAGGAGGCAATCCCTCTCCGCCAGGTGCCGCCGCACCGTCTCGCCATACAATCTGTACACGCTGGGGGTCGATACGAGGAGGCACTTCCGCCCCTCGAAATCGAGAATCCGGCAGGCGCTATCACCCTTCAGAGCGCCGCGCTCCACGATGATGTCGAACACCGACGCCTTGACCGAACGCATTCTGAGGTTTCGCACACCACACCCCCTTCGCAGAAGAATCGTTCATCCGCAGAAGGTGAGAACGACCTGAAGTCGTTTGCCCACTCCATGACGGCTCTGTGACTAATGCACGTGCGTCGGTCTGGGGTCAAGATCTGTCATTGCACATTTTTGATCTGTTGAATTGCAGTCGGAGGTTATGGCCGCGTTCGGCTACGCGAGGTCTGCGCGTCCGAGCGGAAAGCACGAGCGGCGAAATCAGCCGCAGCGCGTCACGACGTTCGAAACGCGCGGCGTGTCTGTCCCGCGGCCTCTGCAGCGTGGCCAGCGAGGATGCGGCGAAGCGTCACCGTCGATCACCGAGCGCGTCGCGTAGCGCAACGACTACCGCGAGCGAGACCGGGAAACGCGGGCGGGCACCGTCGAGCTGCGCATTCCGACGCTGCGCAACGGCAACTCCTTCCCCGGCTTCCTGGAGCCGCGCCGCTTGGCCGAGAAGGCGCTGACCTGGGTGATCCAGGAGGACCAGGGCGTCTCAGTGTCTTCCACCCATCCGAGCAACTCGCCGCCGATTCCTCGGCGTTGGAGGCCTCCGGCAGAGAATGCGCGAAAGCCCTGTAGCGCATGGTTTGTATTCCATCCTCGTCGAGGACGGCCCAGTCGGTCGGCCTGTCCAGGCCGACGGCCTGGTTGGGGGGGCCGACAGCCACGAACACCGCGCCGGAGTCAGGCCGGCCTGGCCGACGGCCTCGGGATCGCGGCGAGCGTGCCCAGTGCCGTCAGGGCGAGGAACGCGACCGTCGCGAACGCGGCCGCGGGTCCGAAGGAGGAGACGATCAAGGCGAAGGCGAAAGGCGCCCCGGCCGTCACCACGAGCCGGATCGCGGTGATCCGGCCGAGCCGGGCGCCGTATCCGGCACGTCCGAACAAGGCGAGCGGCACCGTGCCGCGGACGATCGAGGTGAGGCCCTGCGAGAGCCCGAAGAGGATCGCGAAGGCCGCGACCCCGGCGTAGGTCGTGCCCGCCGCGAGCAGGAGCGCCATCGCCCCGACCAGGAAGCACACGGCGAGACCGGCGGTGACGACCGGGTCGAGGCGCCGTCCGAAGACGAGATCCAGCACCCGTACGCCCACCTGCGCGGGTCCCATGAGCGCGCCGGCCGCGACGGCCAGAGCCGCCGGCAACCCCAGCTCCGACAGCGCGCCGACCCAATGCACGTTGACGGCGGAGAAGGCGAAGCCGGTGAGGCAGAAGGAGACGACGACGAGGACCATGCCGCGCACCCGGTGCTCGGGCGCCAGCACGCCCTCCTCGTGCGGGACGGCGCGGCCGGCCGACTCGGTCGCGCTCGTCGCGACGGGCCGTGCGGCGCGCAGGACGAGCAGATGGAGGGGCAGGCAGAGGACGAGGTGCACAGCCGCGAACGCGAGATAGATCTCCCGCCAGGTGAGCTCCATCGTGAGCCAGTGCGTGAGCGGCCAGAACACGGTCGAGGCGAATCCGCCGAAGATCGTCACCTGCGTGATCGCGGCGCGCGCCTCCTTCGCGCCGCGCGTCTGCGAGATCGCGGCGAAGGCCGCGTCGTACTGCGTCAGGGTCGAGGCGACCTCGACCGCCACGAGCGCGAGCAGGAAGCCCGCGAGGCCCGCCGATTGCGAGAGCGCGGCCAGGGACGCCGCGCTGGCGATCGAGCCGAGCGCCAGCGCGAGCCGCGCGCCGCGACGGTCTATCAGTCGCCCGGAGAACGGTCCGGCGAGGCCGCCGACGAGCAGTGCGAGCGAGAAGCAGCCGAAGCTCCATGCCGACGACCAGCCGAACTCGCTGGAGATCAGCGGCTCGAGCACGGCGAACGCGTAGTAGAGCGTGCCGTACGCGACGATCTGCGTGACGCCCAGGCCCACGACCGGGGCGAAATGGGCGAGACGGTCCGATACCGACGATGCGGGAGGCGTGGCACGGGGCATGAGTGGCTTTCCTATCGGACTCACAATGGCGGCGCACGTCGTTATCGCTCGATCCGCAACAGCTTCGTGACGGTTCCCGGCGGCTCGGACCCGAGGGCCCGAATGTGCTCCGCCAGCGTCCGGCACGAGGCTCGCACGTCGGTGAACCCCTCGCGCGCCGCGGCGGCCGGTGCCCCCGCCTCGTCTTCGAGCGTCCACCACCAGAGGCCGAGGCGGTCGCGGACGAGCCGCAGGCGGACTTCGACCTGCGGCGATCCAAAGCCCGGCGAGCGGTCGGGCCCGCTCATGCGACACTCGCCCGAGCGGACCGCGCGAGCACGCGGGAGGGCCAGTCCGCCGGCATGTAGTCGACGGCCGACGCCTGCGGGCCGCCGAGGAAGCCGACGGCCCAGCCGTGGATCTCGCTCATCATCGGCATGCTCACCCCCATGCGGCGCCCCATCTCGACGAGGAAGGCCATGCCGTAGAAGACGTCCTCGACGAGGATCGGGTGGTCCGTCTTGAAGACGAGCCCACCCTCCGGGGCCTCCACCATCGGGATGAAGCTGCGATACGCCTTGCACGTCCGAAGAACGGTGTAGAGCGTGCTGTGATCGCCGATCTGGTCCCCGTAGGCGGAGATCAGGTTGTCGTAGAGCGGCTCGGCCATGGGCAGGGAGACGCCGAATGCGCTCTCGATGGCCCGGGTGAGGCGGACCTGTTCCTCGTCGCAGCGCTTGATGAAGTAGCCGCCGAGTTCCGTGAGATCCGTGAACCAGCGGCGGCTCTCGCGCACCGGGCGCCCGTCCCACTGCGAGTAGGGTCCGAAGAGGGCGTAGAGGACCGTCGGATGCATGTATCCGAGCGGGGTCAGCGTCACCTCGAGATAGTGACCCAGCGGCTCGACGGGCATCGGCAGCAGGCGGCGCAGGAGCGCGGTCGTCTGCGCCTTCAGCACGGCCGAGGTGGCCTCGTGGAAGCCGACGTGCGCCTTCGCCTTGATGCCGCCGAGTTCCACCCGCACGCCCGGCTCCGCCCGCGCGGCGACGTGCGGCACGTCGAGGAATCCGAAGATCGCCAGGTTGTCGCGCAGCCCCAGCGCGCGCTCGGCGAGCCAGTCGAAGCAGGCGCAGCCCGGCATGCCGCCGATCGCGACGGGCTTGTCGGTCGAAAGATGCGGGGCCGCCGCCGCGAGCACGTCGGGCCGACCGTTCGCCGTCTGCGCGACGAGCACGAGGTCCGCGCCCGCGACGACCTCGCCGACGTCGGGCGAGATCAGCGCGGGGCGCCCGACGACGGTCGCGCCGTCGGGGTAGACGGCGGTGATCCCCTCGGTCGGCATCGCCGCGGCCATCGCCTCGGCCTTGCGGGAGTGGAAGCGCACACGCACCCCCGGCAGGCTGCTCAGATGAGCGGCGTAGAAATGGCCGATGCGACCGCCTCCGGTGACGGCGATCTCGAGACTGGACATGACGCGTTCCTTTCGCTGGTGCCGATGGCGCGGGGGGCGTCGCCCTCCCGCCGGGTGTCGGATGACGGCGGCGCGGCGGCGCAGCCGATGACGGTGGCGAAGGGCGCGACGTCGCGCACGACGACCGCGCCGGCGCCCACCAGCGCGCGCTCGCCGACGACGATCCGGCCGATGATGGTGGCGCGGGCCCCGACGAAGACGCCTCGCTCGAGGATCGGGTGGCGCGGGCCGCGCTCGCGGCCGGTGGCGCCGAGCGTCACGCCGTGCAGCAGCACGCAGTCGTCCCCGATGCGAGCCGTCTCTCCGACGACGAGCCCGTCCGCGTGGTCGAGAACGATGCGCCGGCCGAGGTCGGCGGCGGGGTGGATGTCGACGCCCAGCGCCGTCGCGCTCGCGCCCTGCAGCGTCAGCGCCGCGATCTCCTCGCCAGCGCGCCAGAGGCGTCCGGCGAGGCGCGCGGCCTGGAGCGCGGCGTAGCCCTTGAAGAAGAGGAATGCGTCCGACAGCCGCCGGCATGCGGGATCGGCGCGGCGCACCGACGCGAGATCCTCCGCCGCCGCGGCCAGCAGGGCCGGGTCGCGCGCGAGCATCTCGGCGGCGACCTGCGCGATCTCGGGGTCACCGAGGGCGCCGCCGATCCGCGCCGCTAGGGCGTCGCCGAACGACGCCCGCCGGCCGATCGCCTCCACCAAGCGACCGGCGAAAGGTCGATCGGCGCACGCCAGCGCATCCGTCTCCTCGCAGAGCGCCGCCCAGATCGCGTGCGGGGTGTCGCCCGCGCGGTTCATGATCGTTCCTTCGTCAGGCGGCGCGGAGGTGACCGGAGGCGGCGGGCGCCTTCCGGACGGCCCTCGCCAGGATGTCGAGACCCTCCTCCAGCACGGCGGCCTCGGCGTCGATCTGCGGCATGAGCTTCACGACCTCGCCGTGCCCCCCGCAGGTCTCGACGACGAGGCCGCACGCGAAGGCCTCGCGCGACACGGCCTCGGCGTCGTCGGGTCCCTCGAAGGCGAGGCCGCGCAGCAGCCCGCGTCCGCGCGCATGGCAGGCGCCCGGCGGCAACGCGGCCACGATCGCAGGAAGCCGGGCGTCGAGCGTGGCGGCGTTGGCCGCGACGCGCGCGAGGAACGCGGCATCCGCCCAGTAGTCGAGCGCCGCCGCCGCGGTGACGAAGGCGGGGGTCGACCCGCGGAATGTGCCGTTGTGCTCGCCCGGCTTCCAGCCGTCGAATTCCGGGGCGACCAGGACCACCGACATGGGAAGCCCGTAGCCGCTCAGGGACTTCGAGAGGCAGATCACGTCCGGCGCCACGTCGAGCCCGTCGAAGCCGAAGAACCGGCCGGATCGACCGCAGCCGCTCTGGATGTCGTCCACGATCAGCAGGGCACCGACCTCGCGGGCGAGCGCCGCGATCGCGCGCAGCCACGACCCGCTCGCGACGTTGACGCCCCCCTCGCCCTGGATCGGCTCGACCAGGAAGGCCGCCGGCGCGTCGACGCCGCTCGCGGGATCGAGGATCATCTCCCGGGCCAGCGCCGCCGTGTCGATCCCGGGGCCGAAATAGCCGTCGTAGGGGAGGCGAACGACGTCGCCGAGCGGGACGCCGGCCCCGCGCCGCTTCATGGCGTTGCCGGTCGCGGCCAATGCGCCGAGCGACATGCCGTGATAGCCGCCGGTGAAGGCCGCGATCGTCGTCCGGCCGGTCGCCTTGCGCGCGATCTTGAGCGCCGCCTCGACCGCGTTGGCGCCCGTGGGCCCCGTGAACTGGACGCGATGCGGCAGGCCCCGCGGGGCGAGGACCTCCGCCTCGAAGCGCTCGAGGAAGCGCCGCTTCTCGACCGTGTGGAGATCGAGCGCCTGGACGAGACCGTCCCCCGCGAGATGCCCGATCAGGCGCTCCTTCAATCGCGGCGGGTTGTGGCCGTAGTTCACCGCTCCTGCGCCGCAGAGGAAGTCGACGTATCGTCGGCCGTCCTCGTCGACGAGATACGAACCCTTGGCGGCCGAGAACACGGCCGGATACTTGCGGCAATAGGAGCGTACGCTGGATTCGCGGCGCTCGAAGATCGACGTGTCCATCTGGGTCTCCTGACGTTTCGTCGGCGTCAGCGCAGGCGAAACCCGCAGCAATCGGCCTTGCTGGCGGCGGTGAGCTTGAGCGGCGGCGGCATGCGATGGATCGCGCTCTCCGCGAAATCCATCTGGTAGGGGCCGGTGTTGACGAAGACGACGAGGTCGCCGGGCTCCGGCCGCGCGGGCAGCGAGACGATCCGATCCGTGAAGACGTCGTCCTCGAGGCAGCTGTTGCCGGCGAGCCGCACGGGGAATCGCGTTCGCCGACGGGATACCGACGCCTTCACCAGGAGCGGGTCGTACCAGACCTCGCAATCGAACACGCGTTCGCTCAGGCTCAGGCAGTTGGCTCCGAGATAGACCGTCGCCGGCTCTTGCCCCCGATCGCGCACGCCGATGACGCGGAAGCCCGAGATCGCAGCCTGGTCGAGCGCGGCGCGCCCCGGCTCCAGCAGGAGACGCACGTCCTGGGCCACGGCGCGCGCGGCGAGCGTCCCGCCCCGTGCGGACGGAGCGTCGAGGATTGCGCCGAGACAGGCGTCGCCGGTGATCGGCGACCAGGCCGGATAGGCGCCCTTCGTCGCCGCCAGGGCGATCTCCTCCCGGGCCAGCGCCCAGGTCTCCTCGGAGACGTAGCGGATCGGGAAGCCGCCGCCGATGTTGACCGTGTCGACCTCCGGTCGGCCGATCCCGGCGAGAATGTCGAGGGCGCCGTCGAGGCTGCGCGCGCGCTCCGCGAGATCGTAGCCGCGCAGGTGGAAGGCGAGGCCACGCAGGCGCAGCGCCGCGCCCTCCCGGGACAGCAGCGTGACGGCGGCCTCGAGCTCGGCCGTCGAGAAGCCGAAGCGGCTCGGTCGCGCGCCGCGCCCCTCCCAGCGCAGCAGCACGTCGACGCGCCTCCCGCCGCCGGACAGGGCCGCTGCGATGGCGGAGAGCTCCTCGGGCGCGTCGATCGTCACGAGCGCGCCGGTGCGGGCGGCGAGCTCGACGAAGTCGGGCCGCTTGAAGGGACCCGAGAGGCAGATGCGCGGGCCGGGCACCCCGCAGGCCAGCGCTTCGCGCATCTCCTCGCGGCTCGCCACGTCGACGCCGAAGCCTTCCGCACCGCAAGCGTCGAGGAAGCTGTCGGCGCGGCAGACCTTGGTCGCATAGAGAACCTCGTGCCGCACGCCCCGGTGCGCCAAGCGGTGCGCGAAGCGCTGCATCGTCGCCGTGAAGATCTCCGGAAAGGTCACGTGGACGGACCGTTCCTCGCGGTCCGAGACCGCGAGGAGGCATTCGCGCGCATCGTCGAGGAAGCGCATGACGGTCGGATGCACGAGCGGCGGGAACACCAGGCCGGCGGCCAGGGGCGACGCGGGGTGCGGATCGTGGAGGTTCATGGAGCGGCTCCCCTCGCCTCGCGGGCGATCAGGCGGCGAGGGCGGCGAGGGTGCGCTTCTCGGCGCGCGCCCAGGGGAAAGAGCACCAGCCCGGCCCGATCTCGGCGATGTCGCCGATCACGCGCGGCCGGCCCTCGGCATGGGCCGGGGTGATCCCGAGCCGCTCGACGAAGCCGGGCTCGTACACGCTGCCGACGTAGCGCAGGCCGGTGTCCGGCAGCATCGCGAGAACGCGCGCCTCCGGGCGCTGGGCGGCGATCGCGCGCGCGACGAGGTAAGCCGCGCCGCCGGTCGGGCCGATGAGGAGACCCGTGCGCATGTGCAGGTCGTGAGCCGCCGCGACCATCGCCCGGAACGGCACCCAATGGACCTCGTCGAACTCGGTGTGGTCCATGACCGGTATGTCGACCCGGCTGCCGAGCCCGAGCATGTTGTCCATGTAGAACTTGCAGGCCGGATCGGCGGCCTCGCCGCAGCCGACGAAGGTCACGCTGTAGGGGCTGTCGACGCCGACCGTGGTGAGCGCGGGCAGGTGCGGTCGCAGGGCCGCCGACGTCCCGGAGACGGAGCCGCCGGTCCCCACGGTCCCGACGAGCACGTCGATACGGCCGAGCCGCGCGCGCAGGTCGTCCGCGAGGCCGCGGTAGGAGCGCGGATTGTCCGGGTTGCGGTACTGGGCGCACCAATAGGCGCCCGGCGTCTCCTCCTGGAGACGCTGCAGGATCGCGAGCTGCGTCTTCTGGATGGAGCCGCTCGCGTCCGGCTCGCGCACCACGTGCACCTCGGCGCCCAGGCTCCGCAGGCGCCAGAGCAGGCAGGCGTCGATGTCGATCGTCACGAGCTTCAAGCGCAGGCCGCGGCTCCGTGTGACCAGGGCGAGCGCCAGCGCGAAGGTTCCGGAGCTGACCTCGAGCACCGTTCCGCCCGGCTGAAGCTCTCCGCGCTCCAGGGCGCGGTCGATGATGTATTCGGCCGGGATCAGCTTCATGACCTCGAACTGGGCCAGGACGAGGTTCGGCGCCGCTTCGATCAGGTGCGGGTACCGGATCGTATCCGTATATCTGCTTAGGTGGCTCACGGCCGCCTCCCTCTTCGCGATGGCTGGGAACACTCGGCGTCGCTGACGATGGTCGTTGCCGACGCCTTTCGACGTAAGGGGCGGTCGCGATGCTGTCACGTGAGCATGCTACCGAGGGTCGCCCAAAAAACTCATGTGTCGGCTCAGGTCCGGAGGAAGGCCATGTCCCGCGAAGCGCACGTCCCCTCCAGACGGCTGCCGTCCCTGAACGCGTTGCGCACCTTCGAGGTCGCCGCGCGGTTGCGCAGCTTCAAGCGCGCCGCGCTGGAGCTGTGCGTGACCGAGAGCGCCGTGAGCCGGCAGATCCGGAGCCTGGAGGACGACATCGGGCGGCTGCTCTTCACGCGCAACCACCGCGCCGTCGCGCTCACGGAGGCGGGGGAACTGCTCGCGGACGAGTTGCGTGAGAGCTTCGAGCGGCTCCAGCATGTCCTCGCCGAGCTGGGACGTGACGTCGCCACGCTGCGCGTGAAGACCCTCCCGACGTTCGGGCTGCGCTGGCTGCTGCCACGGATCGGCGGCTTCGAGGCCCAGAACCCGAAGTGCAAGATCCATCTCGCCATCGAATCCAGCCCGGTCGATTTCCGGGGCGAGAATTTCGACGTCGGGATCGTCTACGGATTTTCGCCGCCGCCGCAGTCGGAGGGCGATTTCCTGATGACGGAGCGGGTCGCTCCCTATTGCGCACCGGACCTCCTGGCGGATGCCGCATGCGAGGTCGGCGGCGGGCGCGTGCGGCTTCTGCTCAACACGCCCGAGGCCCGCGAGTGGCGGCAATGGTTCGGCGTCCAGGGTCGCGAAATGCCGGAAGCCCCGCTCGCGAGCGTGTTCGACACCGACGAGCTGGCGATCCAGGCGGCGATCGCCGGCTTCGGCACAGGCCTGTTCGACGGCCGCCTGATCGGGAGCGAGCTGGCCGGCGGGCGCCTCGTGCGGGTGGGATCCGAGCCGCCCGTCACGCTCGGGCGCTACTTCCTCGTCTACCCTGCGAGCCGGCTACGGCATTCCTGCGTCCGGACCTTCCGCAAGTGGATCCTCGCCGCCGCCGAGCAGACCGAGGCCGCCGTCGATACCCCTCGGCTCGCCTGCGCGACGCGCTCGTATGCCGGCGAAGGAATTTCGCTCACGTCCCTGGGCGGCGAAGTCGTTTGAGCGGGGTCGTCGTCTCGGCCAGCGTGCCGGGGACTTCGACCGCCGGTTTCAACACGTGTTGATTGCGGAGATCGGAGGCTCCCGAGGAGGCCGCCATGGCTCAGATCGTTCCGCCGAGCGCGAACCACGCTCCTTTCGTCGCCCGCGTTCCCGGGTCGAAGTCCTACACCAATCGTGCGCTCGTGATCGCCGCGCAGAAGCCCGGCGAGACCACGATCGAGAACGCGCTTCACGCCGTCGACACGGATCGGCTCGCCGCGTGCCTCGACGCCTTCGACGGCCTCTCCGTGACGCGCACCGAGAAGGGCTACCGGGTGGTGCGCGAGGACCGCCGCCTCGGCGCCCCGTCGGAGCCGGTCTACATCGCGGGCGCCGGCACCCCGGCGCGCTTTCTGCTCGCCTTCGCGGCCATGGCCGACGGCGCCACCACCGTGACCGGCAATGCGCGGCTCAGCGAGCGGCCGATGGCCGACATCCTGCGCGCCTTCGACGGGATGGGCGTGCGCTACGAGGCGCTCGAGAAGCCGGATCTCCTGCCGCTGCGCATCCACGGCGGGCCGATCTCCGCCGATGCCTGGACGGTCTCGGGGGAGGTGTCCTCGCAATTCCTCAGCGCGCTCGTCCTGCTCGCCGCGCAGCAGCCGCAGGGCCCGGTGACCGTGCGCGTGCCCGGCCACCTCGTCTCGCGCCCCTACGTGATGATGACGTTGGAGATGCTGCGCGGCGTCGGCGTCGCGGTGACCTGCCCGGATGCGCAGACCTTCGTCGTCCAGCCGGGCGTCCCGTCCGCGGACACGCTGACGATCGAGCCGGACGCATCGGCGATGTCGTACTTCCTCGGGCTCGCCGCGATCTCGGGCGTGCCGGTGACCGTTCCCGGAATCGGCCCGGGCTCGGCCCAGGGCGACGTCGGCTTCGCGCGCCTGCTCGAGCGGATGGGCTGCGGCCTCGCGGTCGACGCGCGCGGGTTGACGATCACGCGCGGCGCCCGGCTCGTGGGCATCGAGGCGGACATGGAGACGATGCCGGACACGGTCCTGACGCTCGCGGCCGTCGCGGCGTACGCCGAGGGCGAGACCCGGATCACCAACATCGCGAACCTGCGCGTGAAGGAATGCGATCGGATCCACGCCGCCGCCGCCGAACTCGGGCGGGTCGGCGTATGCGTCGAGGAGGGGCCCGACTGGCTCGTGATCCGGCCCGGCGGACGGATCGCGCCGGCGACGATCGAGACCTACGACGACCATCGCGTGGCTATGGCCTTCAGCCTCCTCACGCTCGCCGAGCCCGGCATCGGCTTCGCCGATCCCGCCTGCGTCGCGAAGTCGTTCCCGGGCTACTGGGACGAGCTCGGTCGCTTCCTCGCCCATCGCGTCTCCCGCGCGGCGTGATCCTCGAGAGCGGAGCGCCGCCATGCCCACCGTCCTGGTCGTGGTCGACGGGATCGGCCTCGCCGATCCCGCCGCCGCCGGCAACGCCGTGACGCCGCAGACCCTGCCGATCCTGTTCGGGGCCATGTCCGAACGGGGCTTCGCGACGCTGGAGGCGTCCGGGCCGGCGGTCGGTCTCGATCCCGGCCAGGCGGGCAACTCCGAGGTCGGTCATGTCACGATCGGCGCCGGCTTCGTCACCCCGTCCGCCCTGGCGCGGATCGACGCGGCGTTCGAGGCCGGCGCGCTCGCGGCGAACCCGGTCTTCGCGCGTATAGGGGCCGCGCCGCGGCTGCATCTCGTCGGGCTCGTCTCCGGCGCCGGCACGCACGGGCACGTGCGCACGATCGAGCGGGCGGCCGTCGCGGCGCTCGAGAACGGCGTCGGGGAGGTCGTCCTGCATCTCGGACTGGACGGCGTCGATTCCCCGGCGGGATCGGCACCGGACCTGCTCCGCGCGCTCTTCGACCCGCTGTCGTCGGCCGGTCGCGTTCGGGTGGGCAGCGTGATCGGTCGCCGCTGGATGTGCGATCGATCGGGAGATCTCGCGATCACCCGCGTCGTGGTCGATGCCGTGGAGGGACGAGGCGCGGTGCCGGCCTGGTCGGACGCCGCCTTGGCGGCTCATCTCTCGCGAGACGGCGAGGCGTCGTTCCCGGCCCATCGCGGAGAGGCGATGCCTCGGGGACCCGGCGAGCCGGTACTCCTCACGGCGAACAGAGCGGATCGCGCGGTCCAGGTCGCCCGGCTGCTCGCGGCGGGCGGACCCGTCTACGCCTTCGTCGCGCTCGGAGACGTCGTGCCCGAGCCACACGTGCTGTTTCCGACGCGTCCCCTGGACCGCGGACTGGCGTTCGCCCTCGGCGAGCGCGGCCTCGTCACGGCGCGCGTCGCCGAGACCTGCAAGTATCCGCACGTGACGTACTTTCTCGACGGGCGCAACGAGTTCACGGACGGCACGCGCGTGTGCCTCCCGTCCCTGCCGGAGGCGGCGCTCGCCACGACGCCGCAGATGCGCGCGGCCGAGATCGCGGACGCCGTGGTCGGTCTCGTGCATGCGGGTCGCCACGACCTCGTGGTCGGCAACATCGCGAACATGGACCAGATCGGCCACCTCGGTCGCCTGGACGTGGCCCGCGACGCCGCGGTCCACGTCGACCGCGCCTTGGCGCGCATCGCCGACGCATGCCGGGCCTGCGGCTGGACGCTTCTCGTCACGTCCGACCACGGGAACGCGGACCGGCTGGTCGACGATGCGGGCCGTCCGTTCGGCTCCCATACGACGGCGCCCACCCCCCTGGCCGTTCTTCCCGCCGACGGTGGCGTCGTTCGCTGGCGGGCGCGCGAGGGCAGCCTGGCGAACCTCGCGGCGACCGTGCTCGCCACGCTCGGCGTGCCCGCGCCGTCCTACATGGCGAGCTCGCTCGTCGAGATCGCCTGACCCCTCTCGATACTGGAGCCGATGCCTTGGACGAATTGCTCGCCACCACGCCCCGGGTTCTCGCTCCGGGCCACGTCCGCGACGCTCTCGTGCGTGCGGGGATCGACGCGATGTCGGGCGTGCCCTGCTCGCTCCTGACGCCGCTCATCGACCTCGCGATCGCCGATCCCGATCTACGCTACCTGCCGGCGACGAGCGAGGGAGAGGCCGTCGGCATCGCGGCCGGCGCCTGGCTCGCGGGGCGGCGCCCCGCGGTGATCCTGCAGAATTCCGGCCTCGGCAATACGGTGAACCCGATCACCTCGCTCAACGACCCGTTCCGCATACCGCTCCTGCTGCTCGTCACCTGGCGCGGCGAGCCGGGCAAGAAGGACGAGCCGCAGCACCGCCTGATGGGGGCGATCACGCCCGATCTCCTCGAGCTGATGCACGTTCCGCAGCGGCGTCTGGAGCCTGTCGCCGCGACCCTCGACGCGACGGTCGCCGAGGCGGTCGCGGAAGCCGAGCGCCGCGGGTCGCCGTCGGCGCTCGTCATCCGCAAGGGCGTCGTCGACGGCGCCGGGACGGCGACGGCGAGCCCGACGAAGCCGGGGCTCGGACGAACGGTCGACCGTCGGCGGCATGCCGGTCCGCAGGCACGGATCGCGGCGCTGCACACGCTCCTCGACGCCCTGCCGGACGACGCGGGTGTCGTCGCCACGACGGGAAAGACCGGCCGGGAGCTGTTCACGCTCCGGGACCGCGAGCAGCATCTGTATCTCGTCGGCGCGATGGGGCTCGCCTCCGCGGTCGGTCTCGGCGCCGCGCATTTCGGGCGCCGCAGGATCGTCGTCGTCGATGGCGACGGTGCCGCGCTGATGAAGCTCGGCAACATGGCGACGATCGGCGCGATGCGGCCCGAGCGCCTCGTGCACGTCTTGCTCGACAACGGCGTTCACGACTCGACCGGGGGTCAGGCGACGGTCTCGGGGGCGGTCGACTTCCCTCGGATCGCGACGGGCTGCGGCTATGCGACGGCTCAGTCCTGCGACGATCCGCAGGGGCTCGCGGACGCGATGGGCGATGCGATCGCCTCGCCGGGTCCCCACTTCCTGCACATGCGGATCGCCCCCGGCTCGATCGCGGACCTCGCACGTCCGACCATCGCACCGGCGGACGTGGCGCGGCGTTTCCGCCGGTTCCTCACGTCCTGAGGATCGGCGCCTGGGCTACGGCGGGATCGACGCCGCCGATCTCCGCGTCGCGGCACGGGAGGCCGGCGTCGATGCAGCCGGCGCTGCCGCGGGCGCCCGCGCAGCAATCGTCGAGAAGGTAGTGCACCAACGCCTCCATAGACTCGAGGCGGGCCGTGTAGACGATGTTGCGCGCACTGCGGCGGGAACGAACGAGCGACGCCTCCTCCAGCCGGCGCAGATGGAAGGACAACGAGGAGGAGCCGGTCCCCACCGCGGTCCCGAGTTCACCGGCGGGCATCCCGGCCTCGCCGGCGATCACGAGGCGGCGAACGATGCGCAACCGCGTCTCCTGGGACAGGGCGGCGAGCGCTTTGCAGGCCTTTTCCTCGGTCATCGTCGGGGCGCTCCGCAGGCTATTTCTGCTTGTGTAAAGCAACGCACGTGAAGCTTGTGTGACGGACCTCGTCGCAGGGCACCCTTGTCCGAGGCGAGCGAGCATCCCCGATCGCGTCCCCTGGCGTGATGCCGCCCGGGCGGCCCCATCGAGAGGGCGCCACGGTCGCCACCGACTCATGCATCCGTTCGGCCGTCACCCCATCTCCGCTGTGCTCGTGGTGCGGCGACGTGCAGCGCGGCTGCTCACGCCCACCCGACCCGGCACCGGAACCCCGAGGGTGCCCCGCGCCGGGATGGCCATCCGTGCGACCTCGTGTGCCGGACCGGAATCCGAGGAAGCCTTCCCGCGCTGGGCGCGCGTGTCGTATCCGCGAAGACCCTCGAGCCGGGGGAGCGCCGGCTGGCTCCCCGGGGCTCGCAGGCGGCGTCCGGCGCGCGTCCGCCTCGCCCGCGGGCCACCCGCCCATCGGGTTCGGGCACGATGCGTCCGCGCCCCGGCTTGGCCGGCGGCGCGATCCGCGCGACGATCCGCCGGGATCTCCGCCGCCGAGGGACGCCGAGGGACATCATGCCGACATCTTCGCTCACCGCGCTTTCCGCCGTCGCGCTGCGGCGTCTGATCGGGCGCAAGGAGATCTCTCCCGTCGCGCTGCTCGAGGACGTGATCGCGCGCATCGAGGCGGTGAACCCGGCAGTCAACGCCATCGCGGCCCGGGGCTACGAGCGCGCCCGCGCCGAGGCGCGTGCCGCGGAGGCGGCGGTCCTGAGGGGCGAGCCGCTGGGCCCGTTGCACGGGCTGCCCGTCGGCATCAAGGACCTGGAGGAGACGGCCGGCCTGCTGACGACCCACGGCTCGCCGCTCCACCGCGACCGTATCCCCGAGGCGGACGACGGCAGCGTCGCCAACGTGCGCGCCGCCGGCGGCATCGTCGTCGCCAAGACGAACACACCCGAGTTCGGAGCCGGCGCCAACACTCGCAACGCCGTGTTCGGCGCGACCGGCAACCCGTTCGATCCGAGCCTCAACGCCGGCGGCTCCTCCGGCGGCTCGGCGGCGGCGCTGGCGACCGACATGCTGCCCCTGTGCACGGGCTCGGACATGGGTGGCTCCCTGCGCATCCCCGCGGCCCTGTGCGGCGTCGTCGGCTTCAGGCCCTCGCCGGGCCTCGTGTCGATGGAGACGCGCCAGCTCGGCTGGTCGCCGCTCTCCGTGGTCGGGCCGATGGCCCGCACGGTGGAGGACACGCGGCTCCTCCTCGCCGCGCAGGTCGGTGTCGACCCGCGCGATCCGCTTGCCTTCCCGCTCGATGCCGACGCGGCGCGGCGCGCCCGCCCCGTCGACCTCGCGCGCCTGCGCGTCGCCTGGACGACCGATTTCGGCGGGGCGGCCGATGCCGGGCGCGTTCCCGATGCCGGCCGGGTTCCCATGAGCCGGGAGATCGCCGAGACGCTGCGCGCGCGCATGGCGCGGCTCGCGCCGCTCTTCGCCGCCTGCGACGAGATCGCGCTCGATTTCTCCGGCGCCGACGCGGTCTTCGACGTGATGCGCGCGCTTTCCTTCGTCGCCCGTCACGCGGAGGCCCATCGCGCCGATCCCGACAGCCTCGGCCCCAACGTACGCGCGAACTACGAGATGGGCGCCGGGCTCGGCCTCGCCGACGTCGCGCGCGCCCACGCCGACCAGACGCGGCTGTTCCGCCGCTTCCAGGAGGTCTATCGCGACTACGACCTCCTGATCGCCCCGGTCACGCCGGTCTCGCCCTTCCCGTGGACGCGGCTCTACCTCGAGGAGCTCGAGGGCACGCGCCTGCGAAATTACTACCACTGGCTTGCGCCGACCTACTATGTCACGCTCGTCACCAATCCCGCCGTCGCGATCCCCTGCGGTCGCGACCCTCGCGGCATGCCCTTCGGCCTCCAGCTCGTCGGCCGCGTGCGCGGGGACCTGGCACTCCTCGACGCGGCGCAGGCGCTGGAGGAGACGCTCGCCACGATGGAGGACCTCGGGCGCCCGCGGCCGGACCCCGCCGTGCTCGCGATCCCGCGCCCGGACCTGACCGCGATCGTCACGGCGCCCCCGCCTCCAGGGGCGATCGCCGGGCGCGCCGGAGGACCGTGACGGACGCGGCGACCGCGCGAGGCCTCGCGACGCGCGCGGGCCGACAGGCTCGCCGTCATGTCCGGCAACGACTCGGAGTGGGGCGGGCGATCGGATCGCACCGACGACATTCGGCTCGAGCCGATAGCCTTCGCTAGGCGTCGAGCCGTCGAGCATCCCGAGCTTCCGGGGTGGGCCTGTCCCGCCCCGCCACGGCGCCGCCACCGTCCGGCGTTTCGCCTTCCGGGGCGAGAGCCCATCGATCGGCGCGGCGCGCGCGGAAGTTGTAGCGCGCGTGGCGCCTCACGAGCCCGGAAGCCACAGCGCGAGAGGTGGAAACATCACCAGCAGCGCGACGAGCAGGAGGGAGCAGAGGATGAACGGGATCGCCGCGAGATAGATGTCGCGCATCGTGGTCCCGGGCGGCGCGACGCCCTTCATCACGAAGAGCAGCAGCCCGAAAGGTGGTGTCGTGAAGCTGATCTCGAGCGACAAGAGCACGATCAGCGCGAACCAGACGAGGTCGAAGCCGAGCTCCTGGGCGAGGGGGAAGAACACCGGCACGGTGAGCAGGATGATCGAGATCTGCTCCATGAACATGCCCAGGACGAGCAGCACGCCGAACATCACGAGCAGCATGACGATCGGCTCGAGCTCGAAGCCCGTCGCCCAGCGGATCAGCCCGCTGGAGGCGCCCGAGAAGGCGAGGAGCTGGCTGAAGGTCGCGGAGCCGAAGACGATCAGATAAGCCATCAGCGTCACCTTCAGCGCACCGGTGACGGACTTGATCATCGCGCGGATCGACAGCGAGCGGAAGATCGCGGCGAGGACGAGCACGCCGAGCGCGCCGAACGCCGCGGCCTCGGAGGGCGTGGCGATGCCGCCGAGCATCATCATGATGATGACCGCCATGAGCCCGACCATGGGCACGACGTCGCGGACCAGAAGCTTCAACTTCTTCGGGAATGGGATCTCCTCGACCGAATAGGCGGGGGCGGCCGTGGGGTCGATGCGGGTCTGCAGCCAGATCGTCGCCAGATAGAACGCCGCCAGGATCAGCCCGGGGATGATCCCCGCGATGAGGAGCGCCGTGATATCGACCTTGGCGAGCGTCGCCAGCAGAACGGCGAGCGCCGAGGGCGGGATGATGATGGCGAGGCCGCCGGTGCCGAGGATCGGCCCGAGCGACATGTGCTTCTTGTAGCCCCGCTCGTTCATCTCCGGGACCATCAGCGAGCCGAGGAGCGCCGTCGATCCCATCGAGGAGCCCGACAGCGTCGCGAAGCCGGTGCCGCCGAGGACGGTGACGTAGGACAAGCGGCCCGGCAGGCGGCCGAGCAGGCGGTCGATCGCGTTGAACATGCGCGCGCCGAGCCCGGTATGGAAGAAGATCTCGCCCATCAGGAGGAAGAGCGGGATCGGTACCAGCGCGTAGCTCGTGAGCGCGCCGAGCCCGTTGTTGAGAAGCTGCGTCACGCCGCGCTCGCCGCCCATGAAGACGAAGGCGCCCAGGATGTTCGCCGCCAGGAAGGCGATCGCGACCGGCATGCCGAGCGCCATCAGCACCATGATGGTGCCGAGCAGGAGCGCCAGCGCCTCGTACCATTCGCTCATTCGTGGATCCCCGCCTCGCCCGAATGCATCAATTCGCGCCCGAAGACGAAGCGCGAGAACTCGATCGCCATCAGCCCGAAGCCGACGGGGAAGGCGATCGTCAGGAGCCAGCGGGGGAAGAAATAGGCGCGCACGTCGAAATCGTTGCGCGCGAGGTTGGTCTGGACGAGCTCGAACCCCTTCAGCGCCAGGTAGGCGCAAATCGCGACGCAGGCGGCGGCGATGCCGCGGCTGACGATGCGGCGCACGCCCTCGGGAAGCGCGGCGGTGAGGAGCTCGATGTGGACGTGGCCGCGCCGGCGCACCAGCCAGGGCGCGCCCAGCATCGTCATGTAGAGGAGCGCGTATTCGGTCGAGGTGAACAGCCAGGCGAAGGGCTGAATGCCGGCATTGCGCATGCCGACCGAGACGACGATCGCCACCATCAGCCAGACGAGCATGATCGCGGCGACGAGCGCCATCAGGTCGACGATGCCGTCGTAGAGGCGGATGAGGAGGCGCATCGAGGTCCCTCGGGCGGGCGCGGCGAGCGGGTGCCCCCACGCCGGCTCGCGGCGCGGGGGCGGGGAGGCGTCACTGCGCGGCGGCCTTCTCGAGATCGTAGAACAGGCCGATCAGCGCGTCGTAGTGCTGGAGGCCCATCGGGTGCCCTTCCATCTGGGTGCGCATGCGCCCCCAGGTCTCCTCGCGCGCCGCCTCCAGGTACTCGGCCGCGGCCTCGCCTTCGAGCGAGACTTCCGTCATGCCGCGCTCGGCGAGCGTCGCGAACTCCTCGTCGCGGCGCTGGCGCAGCGCCTCGACGGACGCGCGCTCGTGCTCGATCGCCACTTCCTGGAGGAGCGCCTTGGACTCCTCCGAGAGAGCGTTCCAGGATTCGAGGTTCACGATCACGCCGAGGTCGGTCGAGAAGAACGAGGGCGCGACGCGATACTTCACGAACTCGTCCCACTTGAGGTCGACGAGGCCGATCTGCGTCCAACCGGACGCATTGACGACGCCGCGCTCGAGCGCGGAATAGACTTCCGTCGTCGGCAGGTCGATGACCTGCGCGCCGAGGTAGTTGGTGAAGAAGGCGTTGTAGACGGCATTGCCGCGCAGGCGCACGTCGGTGAGGTCGAGCTTGCCGTCGGCGGTGAACTCGGGCTCGTCGACCATCCAGAGATTATAGCTCACGCCCGAGTCGAACCAGCCGAGATAGTAGACGCCCATCTTCTCCTGGTGGATCTCGTTGATGAGATCGATGCCGCCGTTCTCGCGCGCCTCGATGGCCGTGATGTTGGAGGCCACCAGCGCGTCCTTCTCCGGCAGCGCGCCGCCGTAGAACGAGCCCGGCGTGTAGGCCATGTCGACGATGCCGTCGCGCACGGCGTCGGCCTGCTGGAACATGCCGATCGCCTCGGGACCGCCGCGGACGTCGATGTGGATCACGCCTTCGCCGCGCTCGTTCACCTTCTCCACGAACTCGAGGAAGCTCTGGGTGTAGATCAGCGTGGTCGGGAAGGCGTGGACGGCGGTGAGCCGGTCCTCGGCCTGCGCCGCGAGGGTCGATGCGGCCAGCGCCGCGATGGAGACGGTGGCGAGAATGGACTTCATGGCGGGTTCCCCTCTTCTTTCGGTGCGGGACGTCGAGCGCCCCCGTCGTGCCCGAGCGGTGCGGCTCCCGCCGCCCGGGAATGCGTAGGCCTCACGTACGCCACAGCCAGGGCGCCCGCGCGCGACGCTCGGCGGTGAAAGCCGCGATGCGCTCGCCCCAGGAGGCGGTGAGGTCGATGTCGTCCCAGCCGTTCGACAGCTTCACGCGGAAGACCGGGTCGATCTCGAAGCCGAAACGCCGCCCCCCGGCCTCCACCGTCGTCGCGTCGAGATCGACGACGACGGGGCAGGGGGCCATGGCGAGGAGCGCCTCGATCGCATCCGGGTCGAGCCGCGCAGGCAGGAGGCCGTTGGCGACGGCGTTGCCGCAGAAGATGTCGCCGAAGCTCGGCGCCAGCACCGCGCGGATACCGGCGTCGACGAGCGCGTAGACCGCCGCCTCGCGCGAGGAGCCGCCGCCGAAATTGCGCCGCGCGACGAGCACGCTCGCGCCCGCGGCATCCGCGCGGTTCAGCGGGAAGTCGGGGCGCGCCGCGCCGGCCTCGTCGTGGCGCAGGTCGTGCAGCAGGAAGCGGCCGTAGCCTTCCGAGCGCGGCGTCGCCATGAAGCGCGCGGGAATGATCTGGTCGGTGTCGACGTTTTCGAACGGCAGGCCGACGGCCGTGCCCTCGTGGCGCGTGAAGGGCGTCACGGCACGGGCCTCCCGTCGAGCATCGGGCGCACGTCGGCGAGGGTGCCCGCGACCGCGGCTGCGGCGACCATGGCCGGCGACATCAGATGGGTGCGCGCGCCGGGCCCCTGGCGTCCGCGGAAATTCCGGTTCGTTGTCGAGGCGCAGCGCTCGCCCGGGGCGACGATGTCGCCGTTCATGCCGACGCACATCGAG
Organism: Salinarimonas chemoclinalis; assembly: GCF_041514305.1. Classification (NCBI taxonomy): domain Bacteria; kingdom Pseudomonadati; phylum Pseudomonadota; class Alphaproteobacteria; order Hyphomicrobiales; family Salinarimonadaceae; genus Salinarimonas; species Salinarimonas chemoclinalis. The sequence continues at coordinate 119,940 of NZ_JBGMWH010000004.1, read as the reverse complement.
CAGCCCGACGCCACCCAGTCGAGCCCGGCCTCGACGAAGATCCGGTCGAGACCCTCCTCTTCGGCCTGCACTTTCACGAGGCTCGAACCCGGCGAGACCATGCCCGGCACCTTCGCTCTGCGCCCGGCGAGAACCGCGGCGGCGGCGCGCAGATCCTCGATGCGGGAATTGGTGCACGAGCCGATGAAGACCCGGTCGACCGGCGTCCCCTCCAGAGGACGGCCGGGCGCGAGGCCCATGTAGTCGAGTGCCGCGCGGATGCGCTCGGCTCGCGCGGGATCGTCGGCCAGCGAGGGATCCGGAATCCTAGCGGTGATCGGCAGCGCGTCTTCCGGGCTCGTTCCCCAGGTCACGATCGGGGCGATGGCGTCGGCCGACAACGTGATGTCGCGGTCGAACGCGGCGTCCGGATCGCTCGCGAGGGCGAGCCATTCCTCGCAGGCCCGATCGAACGCGCTCCCCGTCGGAGCCTCGGGACGGCCGGCGAGCCAGGCGAGGGTCGTCCCGTCGGGCGCCACCATGCCGAGGCGCCCGCCGCCTTCGATCGAGAGGTTGCAGAGCGTGAGCCGCCCCTCGACCGAGAGGTCGCGCACCACCGAGCCCGCATATTCGATCGCGTGCCCGCGCGCCCCGTCCGCACCGAGTTCGCCGATCCAGGCGAGCGCCACGTCCTTCGCGCCGACGCCCGGTCCGAGCCGCCCGTCCACCACGATCCGCATCCGCGCGGGTTTCTTCTGCCAGATCGTCTGCGTCGCGAGCACGTGCGCGACTTCCGTCGCGCCGATGCCGAAGGCGATGGCGCCGAGCGCGCCGTGGGTCGAGGTGTGGCTGTCGCCGCAGACGATCGTCGTGCCCGGCAGGGTCAGGCCCTGCTCGGGTCCCACCACGTGGACGATGCCCTGGCGCGAATCGTCGAGGCCGTATAGCCGGAAGCCGTGGCGCGCGGCGTTCTCGTCGAGCGTGCGCACCATGCGCGCGATGCTCGCATCCGCGATCGGCGCGCCGCGACCGCGGGTCGGGACGTAGTGGTCCGCGACGCCGAAGGTGAGGCCCGGTTCGGCCAGGGACATCCCACGCTCGGCGAGCTTGCGGAAGGCGTGGTGCGAGCCCTCGTGCACGAAGTGGCGGTCGATGAAGAGGAGCGACGTTCCGTCGTCGCGAACGGCGATCTCGTGCGCGGCCCAGACCTTGTCGAGGAGGGTGCGCGGGGTGGTCATTGCGCCGCCTCCGCGACGCGCGGACCGGTCGTCGGCGCCCAGAGACGCGCGCCGTCGCGCTCGATGCGCTCGAGCGTCATCTCCAGGCGGAAGCGGTCGGGCCGATAGAGCGCGGTCAGGTGCTCGACGCCGTGTCCGTCGCGGTCGTAGACGACGCGCACCAGCGTCACCAGCGCCGCCCCGACGGCGACGTCGAGCGCGTCCGCGATCTCCGGCGTTGCGAGCGTGGCCGAGATCGCCTGCGTCGCGCGCTCTATGGCGACGCCGGAGCGCTCGAGAAGCCGCAGGAGCGGCGTCGTCGCGAGGTCGGCCTCGGAATAGGACCGGGCGATCGCCTCCGGCACGTGGGTCGTCAGATGGGAGAAGGGCGCGCCCTCGAGCAGGCGCACGCGCACCGCACGCTGCACCCGCGCGTCCGGCGCGAGCCGCAGCGCTTCCGCGACGGCGGGCCCGGCCGGGCCGTAGCCGTAATCGACGAGCCGCGCGGTGGTGGAGAGGCCCATCGAGACGAGTTGCGGCATCAGCGTCGCGAGGTCGGCGGAGATCGCCTGCAACGGTCCGTCCGCCCGGCGGACCACGGTGCCCGAGCCGGCGCGGCGGGCGACGAGCCCGTCGGACTCGAGCGCGTCGAGCGCGCGGCGGACGGTGACGCGGGAGACGTCGTGGAGCTCGGCGAGGCGGTGCTCGCCGGGCAGGAGCGAGCCGACGGCGAGGTCGCCGCGGAGGATCTCGTCGCGCAGGAGCAAATAGACGCGCTGCGCCTTTCCCCCTTCCGGCCGTTTGCGAGACGCGTCGCTCACCCCGTCCCCTCACGATGCGAAACCCCGGGATCGTAGCCGCCCGATGACCGGATGCAAGCGAATTGTCTGGACGAAACGCAAGAAAATGTCTTTTCCCGTGCCGCGCTATCTGTATTACTGATGAGACAGATCGCAGGCGGGAGTCGTCATGCCCATCGTCACCGTGCAGCTCCTCGAAGGCTACGACGAGAGCGCGAAAGGCCGCCTCGGCCGTGCGTTCACCGACGCCGTGCGCAGCGTGATCGACGCTCCGCCCGAGGTGGTCACGGTCATCGTGCAGGATCTCCCGCGTGACGGCTACATGCGCGGCCGCACCCGTCGGCAGCCCGGCCCGGTCCTGCCGGACGCCGCCGAGACCGTGCGCGCCTTCCTCGGAGAGATGGAAGCGCGCGAACTCGACGCCGCCCGCGCGCGCCTGGCCGAGGGCTTCGAGATGACCTTTCCCGGCGGCGTGCGCATGCGCACGCTCGACGAGCTCGTCGCCTGGGCCCGCCCGCGCTACCGCTTCGTGCGCAAGACCTACGAGCGCTTCGACACGGCGCCCGCCGAGACCGAGACGCTGGTCTATTGCTTCGGGACGCTCGCCGGCGAATGGCCGGACGGTACGGCCTTCTCCGGCATCCGCTTCATCGACCGCTTCGCGCTCTCGGGCGGCAAGATCGTGCGCCAGGACGTGTGGAACGACATCGCCGAGGTGAAGGCGACGGTATCGACGACTGGGGCGTCGGCATGAGCATCGACCCGATCACGCTCGCGGTCCTCGCGGGCCGGCTCGAGCAGATCGCCGACGAGATGGACGCGACGCTGTTCCGCTCGGCCTTCAATCCGATCATCGCGGAGGCCCACGACGCGAGCCACGGCATCTACCACGCCACCACCGGCGAGACGATGGTGCAGGGCAAGTCCGGCCTGCCGATCTTCGTCGGCGTCATGGCGGTCGCTGCCCGCGCCGTGATCGACAAGGCGGCGCGCGACGGCGATCTCGTCGAGGGCGACGTCTACGTCTTCAACGACGCCCATATCGGCGGCACGCACCTGTCCGACATGCGCCTCGTGCGGCCCTACTTCCACGACGGCGCCGTGTTCTGCCATCTCGCATCGGTGGGCCATTGGCACGACGTCGGCGGCGCCGTGCCGGGGAACTACAATCCGCGTGCGACGGAGGTCTTCCAGGAGGCCTTCGTGCTGCCGCCCGTGAAGCTGGTGCGTGCCGGCGTGCTCCAGACCGACATCGTCGACATCGTCATGCGCAACACGCGCCTGCCGCAATCGGCCAAGGGCGATCTCGCGGCGCAGATGAACGCGCTCGACCTCGGCGTGAAGCGCATGGACGCGCTCCTCGCCGAATACGGCGCCGACACCGTCCGCGCCGCCCTCGACGCCCTCGGGGACCGCGCGGAAGCGCTCGCGCGCGCCGAGATCGCGGCACTCCCCGACGGGCGCTGGGAGGCCGAGGACTTCCTCGACAACGACGGCATCGACGACGTGCCGCTGCCGATCAGGGTCGCGCTCGAAATTAGCGGCGATCGGCTGAGCCTCGACTTCACCGGCACCGCCGGGCCGGCGAAGGGGCCCGTCAACATCTCGAAGGGCACCGCGATCGCCTGCGTCTACGTCGCGATCAAGCACGTCTTCCCGGCGCTGCCCGCCAATGCCGGCGTGATGCGCCCGATCGACGTGGTGGTGCCGGAGCCCTCGTTGCTCGCCGCGCAATTCCCCGCGCCGACCGGCGGCTACACCGAGACCATCCTGCGCATGATCGACGTGATCTTCTCCGCCGCCGCGCAGGCCGCGCCCGAGCGGGTCGTCGCCAACGCCTACGGCACCATCAACGCGCTCTCGATCGCGGGGACGCGCGGCGACGGACGTCGCTGGGTGATGTTCTCCTTCTACGGCGGCGGCCACGGCGGCTCGCCCGAGAGCGACGGGCTCAACCACGGCAACGCCCCGATCTCGACGGCGACGATCCCGCCCGTCGAGATCCTGGAGGCGGCCTATCCGATCGCCTTCCGGCAATGGGCGCTGCGGCCCGACAGTGCGGGCGCGGGCGCGCATCGCGGCGGGCTCGGCGCGGTCTACGAGATCGAGCTTCTGGAGGAGAGCGCGGAGGCCTTCCTGTTCGGCGAGCGCGGGCGCTTCGCGCCCAAGGGTGTCGCCGGCGGCGGCGACGCGGCGCTCAACGCCTTCGCCTATCAGCAGGGTAACGCGATGGAGACGCCGGCCCTCGCGTCGAAGGCACTCGGGATCCGCCTCGCCCGCGGGGAGCGGGTCCGGCTCGAGACGCCCGGGGGAGGCGGCTGGGGCGATCCGGCGCGGCGCGATCCGTCGGACGTCGCCCGCGACGTCGCGCTCGGCTACCAGAGCGCGGCCGAGGCGGACGCCGCCTACGGCACCGCCTGGCGGGCGACCGCGGTGGAGGGCGGGCGATGACGCGCTCCAGCATCGTCGGTGTCGACGTCGGCGGCACCTTCACGGACGTGTTCGTCCTCGACGAGGAAACGGGCGAGGCCCGCGTCGCCAAGGTCCCGACGACACGCCCGGATCAGTCCGGCGGGTTCTTGGCCGGGGTGCGCGAGGCCGCGGACCCGACGCGCCTTACCACCGTCGTCCACGGCACCACCGCGGGCACCAACGCGCTCCTCGAGCGCAAGGGCGCCCGCATCGGCGTGATCACGACCGCGGGCTTCCGCGACGTGCTCGAGATGCGCCGACGCGACCGCCCCCGCACCTGGGGCCTGCGCGGCGACTTCGAGCCGGTCGTCCCCCGCGACCTGCGTCTCGAAGTGCCGGAGCGCACGCTCGCGGACGGCACCATCGAGACGCCCGTCGATCTCGACGCGGTGCGCGACGCGGCCACCCGGCTGCGGGCGGCGGGCGCGCAGGCGGTCGCGATCCTCTTCGTCAACGCCTACGCCAACGCCGCCAACGAGGCCGCGGCGGCCGAGGCGGTGCGTGCCGTCTGGCCGAACCCGCACGTCTGCGCGTCGTCCGAGATCCTCCCCGAGATCCGCGAGTTCGAGCGCTTCTCGACGACGGCGCTCAACGCCTATCTCCAGCCGGAAGTCTCGGGCTATCTCGCCCGGCTAGAGACGGCTCTGCGCGAGGGCGGCTTCCCGGGCGAGTTCCTGATCGTGCAGTCGAACGGCGGCGTCATGACCGTCGACACCGCCTGCGCGCGCCCGGTGCGCACGGCGCTCTCCGGCCCCGCGGCGGGCGTCATCGCCGCCGCCTGGATCGCCGAGAGCGCGGGCTTCCCGAACGTGATCACGGGCGATGTCGGCGGCACCTCCTTCGACGTCGCGCTCATCGAAGGCGGGCGCTCGCGGCTCACCGCGCAGACCAGCATCGATTTCGGCATGGTGGTGCGCACGCCGATGATCGAGATCACCACGATCGGTGCCGGCGGCGGCTCGATCGCGCGGGTCGATGCGGGCGGTCTGCTCGAGATCGGCCCCGAGAGCGCCGGCTCCGACCCCGGCCCCGTCGCCTACGGTCGCGGCAACGATCGACCGACGGTGACCGACGCCAACATCGTGCTCGGCCGCATCGACGCCGAGCGCCCGATCGGCGGCTCGCTGGCGCGCCTCGACGTCGGGGCCGCCCGCGCGGCCGTCGCCCGCCACGTCGGCGAGCCGCTCGGGCTCGACGTGGAAGATGCGGCGGAGGCGATCCTGCGGGTCGCGAATTCCCGCATGGCGGGTGCGATCCGCCTCGTCTCTATCGAGCGCGGGCACGATCCGAAGCATTTCGCCTACATGCCCTTCGGTGGCGGCGGGGCGCTGCACGCGGGCGCACTCGTGGCGGAAGTCGGCCTCGGCTCGGCGCTGGTGCCGCGCTATCCCGGCGTCACCTCCGCCATGGGCTGCGTCATCGCCGACATGCGCCAGGACTTCGTCCAGACGTTCAACGCCGCGACGGACGCGCTCGACGTCGCCGCGCTCGGCGAGCTGATGCAGGCGCACCGCGACGAGGGCCACCGGCTCCTCGACGTCGCCGGCGTCGCCTTCGCCGGGCGCGAGACGTCGTTCGAGCTCGACATGGCCTATATCGGCCAGACCCATACGGTGGCCGTGCCGCTCTCGGTGCGCATCACCGACGGCCGCGTCGAGGCGCCGAGCCGGGAGGACGTCGCCGCCGCCTTCGCGGAGGCGTATCGCAAGGCCTACGGGCGGCTTCTCGACGGCGCGCCGACGCGGGTGTTGAACCTGCGCTCGGCCGTCGTCGGCATCCGCCCGAAATTCGACCTCGCCACCCTCGCCCCCGCCGCGGACGCCTCGCTCGCCGCGGCGCGGCGCGGGTCACGGCTGGTGCGCTTCGCCGGCGAATGGCGCGAGACGGCGCTCTACGATCGCCTCGCGCTGCCCGTCGGCGCCGAGATCGCCGGGCCCGCGATCCTGTCGCAGCCGGACACGACGATCGTCGTCGATCCCGGCCTCGTGGGCCGTGTCGACTGCTTCGGCAACATCGTTCTCACCCGGGAGGAGACGCCGTGATCGACGCCATCGACCCGAGGACGACCGCGCTCCTCACGATCGACCTGCAGAACGACTTCCTCCACCCGGATGGTGCCTACGGCCGCGCCGGCCAGAGTGCGGAGGCGATCGCCGCGCTCCCCGCGCGCATCCGCCCGCTCTCGGACGCACTGCGCGCGGCGGGCGGGACCTACGTGTCGGCGCAGTTCACCCTGGTGCCGGGCCCGGACGGCGAGCCGTTGATCTCGCCGCATCTGAAGGAGCTGCGGCCCTTCCTCGGCAAGGGCGATTTCGCGCCGGGCTCCTTCGGCCACGCCCTCGTCGAGACGCTGGCGCCGGCGGACTATACGATCGAGAAGGTGGCGTATTCGGCCTTCTACCAGACGCGCCTCGAGTTCGTGCTGCGCTTCCTCGGCATCCGCACCCTCGTCGTCGGCGGCATCGTCACCAATGGCGGCGTCGCCTCGACGATCCGGGACGCGCATCTGCGCGACATCCCGACCGTTCTCCTCTCCGACGGCTCGGCCGCGTTCCGGTCCGACGTGCACGAGGCGACGCTCCTGTCGCTGGGCACGGTCACGCGCGTCGCCACATGCGCCGAGGCACAGGTCCTCGTCACGGGAGCCGCCCCATGACCAGCCTCGCCGAACGCCTGCGCCGGCCCGAGATCCTCGTCGCTCCGGGCGTCTACGACGGCCTCACCGCCGCCCTCGCCGAGCAGGCGGGCTTCGAGGCGGTGTACCTCTCCGGCGCCGCGGTCTCCTACACCCGCCTCGGCCGCCCCGACATCGGTCTCGCCTCCGTCTCCGAGATGGCGGACACGCTCGCTCTCGTCCGTGACCGCATCGGCCTGCCGATCGTGGTCGACGCCGACAACGGCTTCGGCAACGCGCTGAACGCGCGGCGCACGATGATCACCTACGAGCGCGCCGGCGCCTCCGCGCTCCAGGTCGAGGATCAGGTCTATCCGAAACGCTGCGGGCACCTGGCCGAGAAATCGCTCGTTCCCTTGCGGGAAATGGCCGGCAAGGTCGCCGCCATGGCGGATGCGCGCCGCTCGGCCGACACGCTGATCATCGCCCGCACCGACGCCATCGCGGTGGAGGGCTTCGAGGCCGCCGTCGAGCGCGCGTCGCTCTATCTCGAAGCGGGGGCGGATGCGCTCTTCGTCGAGGCGCCGCGCTCGCTCGACGAGCTGCGCGCCGTCGCCGAGACCTTCCGAGGCCGTGCGCCGCTGATGGCCAACATGGTCGAGGGCGGCGCGACCCCGATCCGCACCGCGGCCGATCTCGAGGCGATGGGCTTCGACATCGTGATCTTCCCCGGCGGCATCGTCCGCGCGCTGGCAAAGACGGCGGAGGACTATTTCCGCAGCCTGAAGACCGCCGGCTCGAACGCGCCCTTCGCGAACCGCATGTTCGACTTCGGCGGCCTCAACGAGCGTATCGGCACCCGCGCCATGCTCGACGAGGGCAAGCGTTTCGAGAGCTTCGACCCGAAAGGCTGAGCCCGTGCGTGTCGCGCCGCCGCCCCGCGAAGGCTTTCCCGCGCAAGTCGACACCCTGATCGTCGGCGCCGGCGCCGGCGGCATGGTCGTGGCGCTCGCGGCGTCCGACGCGGGCGAAGAGGTGGTCGTCGTCGAACGCGACGCGGTGCCCTCCGGCTCGACGGCGCTCTCCGCCGGCCTGATCCCCGCCGCCGGCACGCGCTTCCAGGCCGAGCACGGCATCTCGGACGACGCCGCGACGTTCGCGGCCGACATCCAGCGCAAGGCGAAGGGCGAAAACGAGCCGGCGCTCGTCGAGACCATGGCGAGCACCGCCGCGGAAGCGATCGAATGGCTCGCCGATCGCTTCGGCCTCGCCTTCTCCCTCGTCCACGATTTCGACTATCCCGGCCACGGCCGGCGCCGCATGCACGGCCTGCCGACGCGCTCGGGCCGTGAGCTCGTCGACGCGCTGCGCGTCGCCTGCGAGGGCGTCGGCGTGCCGATCCTGTGCGAGGCCCGCGCCGACACGCTCTACGCCGACGCCGACGGCCACGTACACGGCATCGGCCTCGTGCGCCCGGACGGATCGCGCGAGCGGATCGGTTGCGAGCGGCTGATTCTGGCCTCGAACGGCTACGGCGGCAACGCCGCGCGGGTCGCGCGCCACATGCCGGAGATCGTCGGCGCGCTCTGGTTCGGCCATTCCGGCAACGACGGCACCGCGCTCGCCTGGGGCGAGGCGCTCGGCGCCGAGATCCGCCATCTCGGCGCCTATCAGGGCCACGGCAACGTCGCGCACCCGCACGGCATCCTGATCACCTGGGCGGTGATCGGCGAGGGCGGTTTCCAGGTCGACCGCACCGGCCGGCGCTTCTGGAACGAGGCGCAGGGCTATTCGGAGGCCGCCCGCGCCGTGCTCGCGCGGCCCGGCGGGGAGGCGTTCGCGATCTTCGACGCGCGCATCGCCGGCATCGCGCGCCAGTTCGCCGATTTCCGCGAGGCGGAGGCGCAGGGCGCCGTGAAGTCCGCGGACACGCTCGCCGCCCTCGCCGCCGCCCTCGGACTGCCGACGGACGCCTTCGCCGAGACCTGCGCCGCCGTCGACGCGGCGAAGGCGGGGCGGGTGGACGACCCCTTCGGCCGCCCCTTCGTCGACGCGACCCCGCTCGCGCCGCCCTTCTGCGGCGTGCGGGTGACGGGCGCGCTGTTCCACACCCAGGGCGGCCTCGCGGTCGACGGGAACGCCCGGGTGCGCCGCGCCGCCGGCGGCACCTTCCCGAACCTCCACGCGGTGGGCGGCGCGGCCTGCGGCGTCTCGGGCTCGGGCGATTCGGGCTATCTCTCCGGGAACGGTCTGTTGGCCGCGGTGACGCTCGGCTATCGAGCGGGGCGGGCGGCCCGTGCGTCGCGCGACGTTCCCGGTTGACCCGGCCGCGTGTGGTCAGGCGCGGCTCTCCCGGCGCAGCATGGCCTCTTCCACCCGTGCGGCGATCGTCTCGATCGCCGGCGGGCGTATGATCGTGTAGTGGTCGGCGTCGAGCACGACCACGTCGAGCGGCGCGGCGAGTTCGCGCCATCGATCGCCGGTCTCGGCGTCGTCGCGGCCGCGGCGCGCGACGACGTGCAGCAGCTCCCCGTCCAGGCGCCTCGGCACGTGCTCTTCGAGCGCCGCGGCACCGGCGCGGAAGACCGCGAAGACGTCCGCGAGATCGGTTTCGCGCATGGGGATGCCGTGCGCGGCGAGGTGCTCGCAAAGAAGGGCGAGCCGATCCGGCAGGGGACGCGACGCGAGATCAGCGAAATCCGGCGGAGGCACCTCGGCCATGGCTGCGACGTCGCCGACGAAGCGGGCGAAGCGATCGTCCCCGCGCCCGTCTCGCGCGCGGCGCGCCGGCACCGGGCTGTCGATCATCGCGACGAGCCCGATCGCCTCGCCCGCGCCCACGAGCTTGCGCGCCATCTCCTGCACGACGAGGCCGCCGAGCGACCAGCCCAGGAGATGGATCGGCCCCCGCGTACGGTTGCGGATCTCCGCCAGGTAGCGGTCCGCCATCTCTCCGATGGACGAAAGCGGGCTCTCGCCGGTCCCCGGGCCGGGCGCGCGCAGCCCCCAGACCGCGCGTCCCTCCGGCAGCGCCCGGGCGAGGGCGGCGTAACAGGCGACGTTGCCGCCGATCGGATGCACGCAGACGAGAGGCGGGCGCGCGTCGCCCGGGCGCAGCCGAGCGAGGATGCCGCCGGCGGCCGCGTCGCGGCCTTCGCGCAGCGCCTCGGCGATGCCTGCGATCGTCGGCCGCGCGAGCAGGCTCGCGAAGGCGAAACGGCACCCGAACCGCGATTCGAGCCGCGCCGCGAGGCGCATGCCGGCGAAGGACGAGCCCCCCAGGCGAAAGAAGTCGTCGTCGCGGTCGACGTCGACGACGCCGAGCACCTCGCGCCACAGCCCCGCGATCGTCTCCTCCAGCCGGTCCCGCGGCGGCGTGCTCCGGCCGCGACCCGGGGTGCGCGCGCCGAAGTCCGGCGCCGGCAGCGCCGAGCGGATCACCTTGCCGTTGTCGCTCAGCGGCAGCGCGTCGAGCGGCATCAGGGCGGTGGGCACCATGTACGCCGGCAGGTCCGCGACGAGGCGCGCGCGCAGCGCCGCGAGGTCGAGCGGGCGGCCGGAATCCTTCGCGACGACCCAGCCGACGAGATGGCGCGTGCCGGCCGGATCGTCGGCGGCCGCGACGAGCGCGGCGGCGACTTCCGGCGCACGCAGCAGCGCGGCCTCGACCTCCGCGCACTCGACGCGGTAGCCCTGGATCTTCACCTGGAAGTCCTCGCGCCCCAGGAACTCGATCGCGCCGTCGGGAAGGAGGCGGCCGCGATCGCCGGTGCGGTAGAGCCGCTCGCCGGTCGCCGGATGGGAGAGGAAGCTCGCCGCGGTGCGTGCCTCGTCGCCGAGATAGCCGAGCGCGACGCCGACGCCGCCGATGTGGATGTCGCCGGGGACCCAGGCCGGGCAGGGGCGCAAATCCGCGTCGAGCACGTGGATCGACTGGTGCTCCATGGCGAAGCCGTAGGGGATGGAGCGCCAGTGCGGGTCGATCGCGCGTATGGGGTAGAGGACCGACCAGATCGAGGCCTCCGTCGCGCCCCCCAGGCTCCAGATCCGCGCCGACGGCGCGCCCGTGCGCACGGCGTCGGGGAGCGTGAGCGGGATCCAGTCGCCGCTGAGCATGACGAGGCGCAACGAGGGCATGACCGCGCCGCGCGTGCCCTCGAGCGCGAGCCGCATCAGGGCCGGCACCGAATTCCAGATCGTGACCCCGTGTGCGCTCACGAGATCGCGCCAGTGCGACGCGTCCTTCGCCAGCACGGGATCGGGCATGATGATGGTCCCGCCCGCGGCCAGCGTGCCGAAGAGGTCCCAGACGGAGAGATCGAAGCTCAGCGAGGAGAGCGCGAGCACGCGGTCGCGGGGGCCGAGCGCGAAGCGCCGGTCGAGGTCGGCGATGGTATTCCAGGCGCCGCGATGGTCGATCATCACGCCCTTCGGCGTACCGGTGGAGCCGGACGTGTAGATCACGTAGGCGAGGTCGGCCGCGCCGCCGCCGTGCGGAGCGGGGGCCTCGTCGGGGGCCTCGTCGTCGGCGGCGAGGTCGTCGAGGCGGATGAGCGGGAGGTCCGGCCACCGGTCGACCGGCCACGCGTGCGCGGCCTTGGTCAGGACCGCGCGCGCGCCGCTTCCTTCGAGCAGCAGCGCGCGTCGCTGCGCCGGCAGGTCGGGGTCGACGGGGACGTAGGCGGCGCCCGCGAGGAGCGTGCCGAGCACGGCGGCCACCTGCTCCCAGCCCTTCTCCAGCGAGACGGCGACGAGGTCGCCGCGCCCCACGCCCCGCGCCTGCAGCGCCCGGGCGACGGCGCGCGCGCGCCGCCGCAGCGCGCCATAGGTGAGGGTGCCGTTCGTGGCGACGACCGCGGCATGATCGGGGTCGCGCAGCGCGGCGTGCTCGAACAGGGCCTCGAGCCGCTCGGGCGCGTCCGTCGGCATCGGCGCGGGGGCGGGCGCGCTCCGTGGCGCCGGCCAGGGATCGCGCCGTTGCCACGTCGCCTCGTCGTCGGCGAGGGCCTCCAGCAGCGCGAGTTGGGCGTCGCAGAGCGCCTCGACGAAGCCGGTCGGGTAGAGATCGACCACGTGATCGAAGGCGAGCACCGCCGATCCGTCCGGCGCGAAGTGGAGCTGGTGGTCGAGGTGGACCTGCGGCACGGCGAGCCGTGCGGTCTCGAGATCGAGCCAGGGGGCGGGTGCGTCGCCCGCGTGCGGCGGCGCCGTCACGGCGGTGAAGGTGACCGGCACGTGCGCGCCGGGACCGCTGCCCGCGCGCTGCTGGAGGGCGCGGGTCACGTCGAGGCCGCTGACGGCGTCGCGCTCGGCGTCGCGCCAGAACCGCCGCTGGAGGTCGCGCACGCGCTCGACGAAAGGCCGATCGCGGGTGGCGTCGACCGCGAGCAGGATCGTCGTGCCGAAATTGCCGATCGTGCGGGCCGCGTCGGGCAGATGCCGGAAGCGGCCCGAGTGCAGCACGGTGATCGCGAAGCGCGTGCTGCCGGAATGGCGCGCGAGTGTCTCCCCGTAGGCGGCGCAGGCGAGGAGGCTCGGCGTGATGCGCAGAGCCGTGCAGCGGGCGACGAGGCGCGCCCACGCCTGTGCGGGGAGCGTGCGGGTCAGGTGCCGGAAGCGCGGCGGCCCGGCGTCCGCGTGCCGCGGGACGAGCGGCAGGGTAGGCGGGCCGGGGAAGTCCGCCAGGCGCGGGCGCCAGTACGCCCAGGCGGCCTCGGCCGCGGGCCCCGCGCGCCGCCGTTGCTGCGCCGCGACGTAGGCGGCGAATCCCATGCCGGGGGACGCGAGGGCGGCGCCGGGATCGCGGGCGAGCGCGACGAGCTCGTCGAGGAGGAGATGGAAGCTCCAGCCGTCCATCATCCACAGGGCGAAGCACGCGTGCAGGCGAAGCCCGGTCTCTCCGCGCACGGCGCGCAGGTCGACCTGCGGCCAGGCCTCGGGCGCGAAGGTCCGCGCACGCATCGCGGCGCGCAGCGCCTCGCGGCGGGCGGTGCGCGCGTCCTCCGGCAGGCCGCGCAGGTCGAGGACCTCGACGGCGGCCGGGCCGGGGTCGTCGAGCACGCGCTGCTCGCCCGACGGCAGCACGACGGCCCGCAGCATCGGGTGGCGGCGCACCAGCCGGTCGTACGCGGCACACAGGCCGTCGGCGGCGTCGGCCGGGAGATCCACCTCGGCGTAGTAGGTCGCCGGCACGCTCAGATCGAGGGCCGCGCTCTGCCCGACCCAGTAGGCCTGCTGGATGCCCTCCAGGATGAAGGTCTCCTCCACCTCGCCAACCGCCGAAGCCCCTGCGTCCGTCATCTGCGCGCTCCCTGCGCCGGTTGCTCGGAGTGCACGATCCTAGCTTGATCGACACTGTTATACTAGAGTAACAACGACTGCAGGGCGAATGTGACCACGCTCGGGTGTTCACCTCGGGTGCATGCGAGAAGGCGGGATCGCGACGATGAAGCCGGAAAGCGCGAGTGGAACGACCGCCCAACTCCAGGGCCGCGCCGATGCCCGCCCCGACGCCCACGACGGCGCGCCCGACGCGATCGCGGCGCACCAGCGCGCCGCGGCGCGCGCCATCGCCGCCCATGGCGGCTATCCCGAGAGCTGGGTGCCGCCACGCGCGGGCACGGATCACGACGTCGTCGTCGTGGGCGGCGGCCAGTCGGGCGTCGCCATCGCCTTCGCCCTGCGCCGGGCCGGGATCGCACGCATCTCGGTGATCGACGCGGCTGCCGAGGGCGAGGAGGGGATCTGGCGCGGGACCGCGCGGATGAACGCCCTGCGCTCGCCCAAGGCGCTGCCGGGCCCCGAGCTCGGCATCCCGGAACTCGCCTTCCGGTCCTGGTACGAGGCTCGTCATGGGGAGGCCGCGTGGGACGCGCTGCCGGCGATCCCGCGGCTCGACTGGGCGGCCTATCTCGACTGGTTCCGCGAGACCGTCGGCGTGACGGTGCGGTTCGGCACGCGGCTCGAGGGCATCGAGCCGGTCGCCCAGGGCCTGCGGCTGCGGCTCGGCATCGAGGGGCGGCCGGCGAACGAGGTCTGCCGCAAGCTCGTCCTCGCCACCGGCTTCGCCGGCAGCGGCGGCGGCGCGGTGCCGGCCTTCGTCCGCGAGGCGCTGCCGGCGCATCTCCACGCCCATGCCGAGGCGCCCATCGACTTCGCCGCGCTGCGCGGGCGGCGCCTGGCGATCTTCGGGGCGGCCTCCTCCGCCTTCGACGCGGCGGCGGTGGCGCTCGAGCACGGCGCGGCCCGCGTGCACATGTTCTGCCGCCACGCCGACCTCGAGCGCCATTCCCTGATGCGGATGCTCTACTATCCCGGCAGCGTCGAGCACTTCCGCCTCCTGCCGGACGCGCGCCGCTGGCGGATCATGAACGCGCTGTGCCGGCGCGCGCAGGGGCCGGTTCCCGACGCCGTGCGCCGTGCCGTGCGCTACGAGACCTTCCACCTCCACTTCGACGCCCGCGACCCGGCGCTCGAGCCACGGAAGGACGGGGTGTGGCTTCGGCTCGCCGGACGCGACACCGGGCTCGCCTTCGATTTCGTCGTCGCCGGCACCGGCTACGCGACGGACCTCGCCGCGCGCCCGGAGCTCGCCGACGTCGTTCCCGACCTCGCGCTGTGGGGCGACCGCTACGTCCCGCCCCCCGGCGAGGAGAACGCGGAGCTGGCGCACCACCCCTACCTGACGCCGGGCTTCGCCTTCACCGAGAAGGTGCCGGGCACGGCGCCGCATCTCGCGGACATCCACTTCTTCGGCGCGGCCGCCCAGCTCGGCAACGGCCGCAACCCGGGCGAAGTCAGCGGCTTTCGCCACGGCATTCCGCAGCTCGTCTCGGCGATCGGCGCGGACCTGTTCGCCGCGGACGCGGACCGCCACGAGGCCCGCATTCTCGGCCCGGTCGCACCGATCCTCGACGAGGCGCTCTATCGCGATCGAGTCTGGGACGGGAGGACGGCATGACCAAGGACGCGACCGCCGCTAGTGCCGGCACCGTGCGCGCGACGATCCTCGACGAGGTGCGCGCTCTGCTCAAGTGCGAGGAGGCCGGGCCGGAGGACCACTTCATGGACCTCGGCGGGGATTCGCTGACGGCACCGATCCTCGCCGGACGGATCGAGGCGGCCTTCGGCACGCGTCCGGAGCTCGAGGAGGTGCTCGGCCGCAGCCTCGGCGATCTCGCCGACATCGTGGCCGCGCGCGCGCCGAAGCGTTGAGGGGGCGCCGGCCGGCGTCGCCGACCCGCGCCCCTCGCGGCCCCCCGGCCGGTCACGCCTCGGCGCGCACGCTCTGCCGCTGCGCACCGAGCCCGGTGATGCCGAGCTCGACGACGTCCCCCGCCTTCAGGTAGCGCGGCGGCTTCAGCCCCTGGCCGACGCCCGGCGGCGTGCCGGTGGAGACGATGTCGCCGGGATGCAGCGTCATGAACTGCGAGAGATAGCTCACGACGTGCGCGACGCCGTAGACCATCGTCGCGCTCGAGCCGTTCTGCATCCTCTCGCCGTTGACCGTCAGCCACATGCCGAGATCCTGCGGATCGGGGACCTCGTCGCGGGTGACGAGCCACGGGCCGATGGGCCCGAACGTGTCGCAGGACTTGCCCTTGGTCCATTGCCCGGCGCGCTTCGTCTGGAAGTCGCGCTCGGAGACGTCGTTGATCACGCAGTAGCCGACCACGTGCGCCAGCGCTTCGCCTTCGCTCACGTGCTTCGCCGGCTTGCCGATCACGACGCCGAGCTCGACCTCCCAATCCGTCGCCGTCGACCCGCGCGGGATGACGACGTCGTCGTTCGGCCCGACGATGGCCGAGGTCGCCTTCATGAAGATCACCGGCTCCGGCGGCACCTCGAGCCCCGCCTCGGCGGCGTGGTCGGCGAAGTTGAGGCCGATGCAGATGAACTTGCCCGTTCCGGCGACGCAGGGCCCGAGCCGGGGGGCGCCGTCGACGACCGGCAGCGCGGCGACGTCGAGTCCGGCCGCCCAGCCGAGATCGGCGAGGGCGCGCCCGCCGACGTCGTCGATCACCCCCGAGAGGTCGCGGATGCGCCCGTCGGCGTCGAGGAGGCCGGGGCGCTCGGCGCCGGCGGGGCCGTAGCGAAGGAGCTTCATGCTGGTGTCGTCCCCCTGGTGGGTCTCGCCCTCAATAGGTCGTGCGGCCGCCGGACAGGTCGAAGGTCGCGGCGGTGGTGAAGGTGTTCTCCTGCGAGACGAGCCAGGCGACCATGGAGGCCGCCTCGTCCACCTCGAGCAGGCGGCCCCGCGGGATGCGCGAGCGCATGTACTCGATGAACTCGGGCGTGAGCTGCTCGAGGATGCGCGTCTGCGCGGTGGCGGGCGTGATGCAGTTGACGGCGATGTCGAAGCCGGCGAGCTCCTTGCCCAGCGACTTCGTCAGGCCGATCACCGCGGCCTTCGAAGCCGAGTAGGCGGCGGCGTTGGGGTTGCCCTCCTTGCCGGCGACGGAGGCGATGTTGACGATCCGCCCGTAGTTGCGCTCCTTCATCCCCGGCACGACCGCCCGGTTGACGTGGAACGTGCCGTTGACGTTGATGTCGATGACGCGCTTCCACATCTCGATGTCGTAGGCGTCGAGCGGCGCGGCCGCGCCGGCGATGCCGGCGGAATTGACGAGGATGGCGATGGGATGGGCGATCTCCTCGGTCCGGCGACGGGCGGCGTCCACCGCGTCCCAGTCGGCGATGTCGACGACCTGCGTCGTCGCCGCCGCGCCGAGTTCGGCGCGCGCCGTCTCGAGCCGCTCCGCGTCGATGTCCCACAGCGTCACCGTGGCGCCCGAGGCGACGAAGCGCCTGGCCATGGCGAAGCCGAGGCCCTGCGCCCCGCCGGTGACGACGGCGTGCCGGCCGTCGAGATCGATCCTGTTCATGTCGGGCTGAGCTCCATCCGCTGCGGGGTCCGCGCGCCCGGACAGCCGGATCGCTCGGGACCGACCGAAGGCGCTTGATCGCCGTTGTTATATTAGTGTAACGCATTCGGCAAGGCGGGAAATCCGCCAGCCGGCACAGGGAGACGCGCAGTGAAGGCGAGCGATACGAGACGCATCGAGAGGACCGGGACGCCGCTGACGGCGCTCGGCATGGGCTGCGCCTCGATGGGCGGGCTCTACACGCCGGTCGACGGCGAGACCTGCCTTCAGGCGCTCGACGCCGCCTGGGCGTGCGGGCTGCGCTATTTCGACGTCGCGCCGATGTACGGTCTCGGCCGCTCCGAGCATCTGCTGGGGCACTTCCTGCGCGAACGGAGAGGCGAAGATGCCGGTGGCGGCGACGTCGTGCTCAGCACCAAGGTCGGCCGCCTGATGGCGCGCGAGCGCCCCGGCCGCCCGCTGCCGCCGGAGGGCGAGCGGAACCCGCTCGATTCCGGCTGGTGCAACGGCCTGCCGTTCCGGGAGGTGTTCGACTATTCCTACGACGCGGTGATGCGCAGCCTCGACGACAGCCAACAGCGCATGGGTCTGGCCGCGACCGACATCCTCTACGTCCACGACATCGGCCGCGTCACCCACGGGGAACGGGCCGAGGCGCATTGGACGGCGCTGACGACGGGCGGCGGCTTCCGGGCGCTCGACGAGCTGCGCCGGGCGGGCGTCATCGCCGGCTTCGGGCTCGGCGTGAACGAGGCCGAGGTCGTGCTCGACGCCATGAACGAGGCGGACCTCGACGCGACGCTGCTCGCCGGCCGCCACACCCTTCTCGAGCAGAGCGCGGACGTGCTGCTCGAGAAGGCGCGCGCCGCGCGCATGGCGATCGTCGTCGGCGGCGTGTTCAACTCCGGCATCCTCGCCGCGGGCGCCGGAGGCCTGCGCAAGTTCAACTACCAGGACGCGCCCGAGGAGGTCGTGCGCAAGGTCGAGCGCCTGGCCGAGGTCTGCGCCGGCTTCGACGTGCCCCTCGCCGCCGCCGCGATCCAGTTCCCGTTCCGCCACCCGGCGATCACCTCGGTGCTGATCGGCGCGCGCCACCCCGATCGGGTGCGCCAGAACGTCGAGTGGTTCGAGACGCCGCTGCCGGACGCCTTGTGGGACGCGCTCGCCCGCGATGGGCTGATCGCCCGATGACGGCCGAAGGCGGGCGGCGGCGCCGCCCGCTACATCGTCGCGCCGATCGTCCAGGGCACGAACTCGTTGTCGCCGTAGCCGAGCGCCTCGGACTTCGTCCGCCCGCCCGATGCCACGCGCAGGATCTCGGCGAAGATCTCCTCGCCCTTGCGCGCCAGCGAGACGCCGTCGAGCACGTCCCCGCAATCGACGTCCATGTCCTCGATCATCTGCTCGTAGACGTGGCTGTTCGAGGCGAGCTTGATCGACGGCGTCGGCTTGCAGCCGAAGGCCGAGCCGCGCCCCGTGGTGAAGCACAGGACGTTGGCGCCCCCCGCCACCTGCCCCGTCGCGGAGACCGGGTCGTAACCCGGCGTGTCCATGAACACGAGGCCGCGCTCGCCGACGAGTTCGGCGTACTCGTAGACCGCGCGCAGGTTCGTCGAGCCGCCCTTGGCGGCGGCGCCGAGCGACTTCTCCAGGATGGTGGTGAGGCCGCCGAGCTTGTTGCCGGGGGAGGGGTTGTTGTTCATCTCCATGTCGTGGCGGGCGGTATAGTCCTCCCACCAGCGGATGCGCTCGATCAGCTTCTCGGCGACCTCCGGCGTCTCGGCGCGCGAGGTGAGGAGATGCTCCGCGCCGTAGATCTCTGGCGTCTCGGAGAGGATGGCGGTGCCGCCCTGCGCGACCAGGAGGTCGACGGCGGCGCCGAGCGCGGGGTTGGCGGTGATGCCGGAATAGCCGTCCGACCCGCCGCATTGCAGCGCGAGCACGAGCTCGGAGACGGGCCGGGGCGTGCGCCGCGCCCGGTCGACGAGCGGCAGCATCTCGACGATGGCGCGCACGCCGGCGTCCACGGTCTTGCGGGTGCCGCCGGTCTCCTGGATCGTCATCGTGCGGAAAGTGGCGCTCTCCTCGACGCCGTAGGACTTCATCCAGCGCGGGATCTGGAAGGCCTCGCAGCCGAGCCCCACCATCAGCACGCCGCCGACGTTGGGATTGGAGGCGATGCCCCATTGCGTGCGTCGCAGCAGATCGTAGGCCGGTCCCTTCACGTCGATGCCGCAGCCGGTCCCGTGCACGAGGGCGATCACGCCGTCGATGTTCGGGAAGTCGCGCAGCACGCCCGAGCGCTCGATCTCCTCGGCGATGAAGCGCGCGACGCTCGCCGAGCAGTTCACGGAGGTGAGCGTGGCGATGTAGTTGCGCGTGCCGACCTTGCCGCTCTCGCGCAGGTAGCCGTCGAACGTCGCCCGCTCCGGCTCCGGCACCATGATCGTCGGCCGGGCGCCCGCGCCGGGCAGGTGGTCGCGATCGAAGGCGCGGACGTAGACGTTGTGCTCGTGGACCCACTCGCCCGCGTCGATCGGGGCACGGGCGAAGCCGATGATCTGCCCGTACTTGACCACCGGCTCGTCCGCCGCGATGGGGCGCGCCGCCATCTTGTGCCCGCGGGGCACGCGCGTCCTCACGGCGATCCCGTCGACGGTCTCGCCGGCCGCGAGCGGCTCGACCGCCAGCACGATGTTGTCGCTGTCGGACAGCTTGATGATGCGCGCCATTCTCTACTCTGCTCGAGGCGGCCGGAGGCCCGCGCCGCCGGAGTGGCGGGGAAGGGGCGGGAACGAGTATTGAATACTAATATAACAGAACCGGCGACGTCAAGGCGCGCGCCCGGGCGGCGACGCCCCGGCCGCCGGCGCGGCCCGTCAGTCCAGGTGGAAGACCTCTTCCATGGCCGCCCACCACTCGCCGTCGGCGCGGGTCGGCAAGGGGCGCTGCATCGGGTCGCAGACCGCCCACCAGCGGCGCATCGCCTCCGAGCGGCCCATCTCGGCGGCATCCGCCGCGAAGTCGGTGCCGTGATACTCCCAATAGGCGAAGAGCAGGTTCTCGGGCTCGCGCAGGAAGATCGAGTAGTTTCGGATGCCGGCCGCGCGGATCACGGCGAGCACCTCCGGCCAGACCTCGCCGTGCACGCGCTTGTACTCCGCGACCGCGGCGGGCTCGAGGGCGATGCAATGGCCCATCCTGCGCATGTCGGCTCTCCTGCGGCGTCTCGCGCCCTCAGCCGGCGAGTTCGCCGGCGACCTCGAACGTGTTCGACAGGGACGTCTCGAGGTGGTGCTCCATGGCGGCCGCAGCCGCCTCCGGGTCGCGCCGGCGCAGCGCCTCGAGGATCGCCTCGTGCTGGGCGATGGTCTGCTCGCCGTAGCCGGGCTTGGGGATGGCGAGGTAGCGCCCGCGGTCCATCTGGGCCTTCGAGATGTCGACGGCCCGCCAGATGCCGGGATAGCCGCTCGTCTCGGCGATGGTGCGGTGGAAGACGTCGTCGAGCTGGATCGCGGTGGCGTAGCGCCTCCGCGAGATCGCCAGGCGATGGGCGGCGATGTTGTCCTCCAGCGCCTCGATCCCGGCGTCCGTCACCTTCGCCGCAGCGAGCCGCGCGCTCTCCATCTCGAGTGCGCGGCGGATGACGTAGGCCTCCTCGAGGTCGTCCCGGCCGATCGGCGCGACGTAGGTGCCCGTCTGCGCCAGGACCTTGATGAAGCCCTCGTCGCTGATGCGCTTGACCGCCTCGCGCACCGGCGTGCGCGAGACGCCCAGCGCCTCCGCGATCGCGACCTCGTTGATCGGGTCCCCCGGCTTCAGCTTGCCCACGACGATCAGGTTGCGGATCTTGTGGTAGATCTGGTCCCGCAGCGGCAGTGCGCGATTGAGGGTGGAGGGATCGAGGTCCATCTGCGCGTTCCTTGCTCGTGCCCGCTTCGCAAGCACGCAATATATTAGCATGTCAAGCGGCGGGCGCCGCCGTCCGGCGCGCCCGCGCTCCCCTGCCCGGAGGCCGCGCACGAAAATGGCGGAAGCCTCTTGAAATGGCTATTATACTAAAATAACGTTCCCTTCCATCGGGGATGCGCGGCGTGCGCGCGGAGAGGACGGGGCCGGCCATGACCGCTGCGGATCGCGCCTTGGACATGCGGGGCATCACCAAGACCTTCCCCGGGGTCAGGGCCCTGTCCGACGTCGATTTCTCGGTCCGATTCGGCACCGTGCACGCCATCGTCGGCGAGAACGGGGCCGGCAAGTCCACCCTGATGAAGATCCTCAGCGGCTCCTACGCGCCGACCAGCGGGACGATCCACGTCGGGGGGCGGGAGGTGCACATGCGCCGCCCGGCGGACGCGCAGGCGCTCGGCATCCGGATGGTGCACCAGGAGCTCAACCTCGTCCCCGACCTGACGGTCGCGGAGAACGTCTATCTCGGCCGCATGCCTGGCCGCTGGACCTTCCTGCGCAGGGGCGAGATGATCGCCCGCGCCGGGGCCGTCCTCGACGAGCTCGGCGCGGGGATCGATCCGCGCGAGCGGCTCGGCAACCTCTCGATCAGCCAGCAACAGATCGTCGAGATCGCCAAGGCCTACGCCGCGGAGCCCCGCATCATCGTGCTCGACGAGCCGACGTCCAGCCTCAGCGAGCACGAGACCGCGGCGCTCTTCCGCATCCTGCGCAGGATGCGCGACGGCGGCATCGCCATCGTCTACATCAGCCACCGCCTCAAGGAGGTCCTCCAGATCGCCGACGAGGTCACCGTCCTGCGCGACGGGAGCAGGATCGAGACACGCCCCGTCGCCGGCATCACCGCCGCCGAGATGATCCGCCTCATGGTCGGGCGCGACGTCGGCAACGTCTTTCCCAAGACCGCCACGAGGATCGGCGCATCGGTGCTGCGGGTGGAGGGGCTCGGCGACGGCGTGCGCTTCGGCGACGTGAGCTTCGACGTGCGCGCCGGCGAGATCCTCGGGCTGACCGGCCTCGTGGGCGCCGGGCGCACGGAGGTGGCGCGCGCGATCTTCGGGCTCGGCCGCATCGCGACGGGCGCGATCCACGTGAACGGCGCGCGCGTGACGATCCGCTCGCCGGCGGACGCGGTGCGGGCGGGCATCGCCTATGTGCCGGAGGACCGCAAGGGGGACGGCATCGTCCCCGCGATGTCCGTGCGCGAGAACATCAGCCTGCCGGTCCTGCGCCGCATCAGCCGGCTCGGGCGGATCAGCCGCAGCGGCGATCGCGCGCTCGCCGCGCGCTATGTCGAGCGGCTCGGCATCTCGCCGCCGGACGGCGAGCGGCGCGTGAGCCTGCTGTCGGGCGGCAACCAGCAGAAGACCGTGATCGCCAAGTGGCTGGCCGCGCGCCCGTCGGTCCTCATCCTGGACGAGCCGACGCGCGGCGTCGACGTCGGCGCCAAGGCCGAGATCCACCACATCATCGGCGAGCTCGTCGCCGAGGGCATGGCGGTGGTGATGATCTCCTCCGAGCTGCCCGAGGTGCTCGGTGTGTGCGACCGCGTCGTCGTGATGCGCGACGGCCTCGCCTCGGAGCCGATCGATCGCCCGCACCTGACGGAGGAACGCGTGATGGAGCTCGCCACCGGCGAGGAAGCGGCATGACGGACATGGTCGGCGAGATCGACGAGATCGGGAAGCTGCGCGAGGCGAGCGCCGCACCCGCCTCCCGCTTCCGGCGGGCCGGGCGCCTCGCGGACATGGGCTCGAAGGCGGGGCTCGTGGTCGCGATCCTGGCGGTGGTGGCCTACGGCGCGCTCGCGAGCCCGGTCTTCTTCACCACCGGCAACTTCGTCAACGTCGCGACCTCGATGTCGATCGTGGGGATCGTCGTCGTCGGCATGACCTTCGTCCTCGTCTCGGGCGGGCTCGCGGACCTCTCCGTGCCCGCGACGATCGCCTGCGGAGCGATCCTCTCGCTCGGGCTCCAGCCCATGCTGGGCACCGTGCCGGCCTTCGTGGTCGCCATGGCGCTCGCGAGCGGCATCGGCCTCGTGAACGGGCTCTTGGTCGGGTACGCCGGCATCAACCCGATCATCGCCACGCTCGGCATCGGGACGATCGGCCTCGGCATCGTCCAGGCGGCGGTGGGGGGCGTGATCGTCTACGGGACGAACCCCGCGTCGGCGGAGTTCGTCAAGGGCCGGCTCCTCGGCGTGCCGGTCGTCGTGATCATCTTCGCGGCCATCGCCGTCGCGGGCCACTACCTGCTCTCGCGCACCTTCTGGGGACGCTGGACGCTGGCGACCGGCGGCAACACCAGCGCCGCCGAGGCGAGCGCGGTGCCGGTGCGCGCGGTCAAGGCCGGCGCCTTCGTGATCACGGGGCTCGTCTCGGGGATCAGCGGCGGGCTGCTGGGCCTCACGCTCCAGAGCGCGCGGCCCCTCGTCGGGACGGGCTACGAGTTCAGCGCGATCACGGCAGTGGTGGTCGGCGGCGTCTCGATCATGGGCGGCTTCGGTTCCGTGCCGCGGGCGATCGCCGGGCTGGTCTTCGTGCAGCTGCTGACGAACGTCATGGCTCTCCAGGGCGTGCGCACGCCGGTTCAGGGCCTGGTGCTCGGCGCGCTGATCGCCGGCGCGGTCGGCCTCGACGCGGTCCTGCGCAAGAGAGGCGGTGGGTGATGCGCACGCTCGAACTCGTCCTGCGCTACCGCGTCGCCATCATCCTGGGCCTCACACTCGCCTGCGCGGCGGTGCTCGTGCCCGGCTTCACGAGCACCTCGACGCTCAGCCTCGGCCTCGACCGGGCGGCCTCGATCGGGCTCGTCGCCATCGGGCTCACGGTGCTCCTCATCGCGGGTCAGATCGACCTCTCCTCGGGCGCTGTCTTCGCGCTCGCGGGAATCGTCTCGGTGATCCTGCAGCCGACGCTCGGCATCGCTCCCGCCGCCGTCGTGGGTATCCTCACCGGCATGGCGGCCGGCGCGGTCAACGGGCTCCTCGTCGTGGGTCTCAGGGTCAACGCGCTCGTCCTGACGCTGGCCACGATGCTGATGTTCCGCTCGCTCGCCCACTGGATCACGCAGAGCCAGCCGGTGACCGGCACCGACATCATGGTCTCGCTCGCGCTCGCGCAGATCTATCTCGACGTCTTCACCCTGCGCAGCGCGCTGTTCCTGGCGGCGATCGTGCTGCTGCACTGGTGGCTCACCCGCACGATCCCCGGGCGCAACGTCTTCGCCGTCGGCTCGAACCGGGTCGCGGCCGAGGAGAGCGGCATCGCCTCGGGGCGCATCATCTTCCTCGGCTTCGTCTTCGCCGGCACGCTCGCGGGCGTCGCCGGGGTGCTGCAGAGCCTGATCACCAACACCGGCTCGCCCGTCTTCGGGTCCGAGCTGACCGTCGCCGTGATCGCCGCCGTCGTCGTCGGCGGCACCCGCATCGAGGGCGGCCGGGGCTCCGCGCTCGGCACGCTCGGCGGCGTGCTGACCATCGGGGCGCTCACCGTCGCGATGGAATTCCAATCCGTCCCCTCGTACGTCCAGCAGGTCGTCACCGGGCTGATGCTCATCCTGCTGGTCGTGCTCGATCGGACCGTGAACACGAGGGGGACGGCGATCGTGAACCGTCCGAGCGCCGTTCGCGCCAACCAGCCGGCTCCGGGAGCCGGAACATGACCGGGAGGAAAACCATGCCCAAGAAGAGCACCATGCCGAGCAAGAACGCCACCGCCCTGACCCTCGCCGCGGCCGCGCTCGTCGCCTCGACGGGCCTCGCGGCGGCCCAGACCGTCTGCTACGTCAACGCCGCGGATTCGCACGCCTACGCGACCCCCGCCAACGAGGCGCTGCAGGCGCGCGCCGCCGAACTGGGGATCGAGATCCTCAGCCTCAGCCAGGACTTCGACGTCCAGAAGGGCACCGAGCAGCTCAACACCTGCGTGGCCCGCGGCGTGGACGGCATCATCCTGTGGCCGCTCGATCCGCAGGCCTACATCCCCGGCCTCGCCAGGGCGCAGCAGGCGGAAATCCCCGCGATCCTCATCAACTCCCCGATGGACGAGGCGGCGGGCCGGTTCGTGCTCTCCTTCACCGGGCCGGACGTCTACCATCAGGGCGAGCTCGCGGCCGACGCGCTCGGCACCGCGCTCGGCGGCGAGGGCTCGGTCGTCGTCATCGCCGGCCAGGCCGGCAATGGCACGACGATCGGGCGCGTCGGCGGCTTCGTCGACCGTCTCGCCGAGGTCGGCTCGAATATCGAGATCCTCGACACGGTCAACGCCGACTTCGACCAGCAGAAGGCGCTCGTCCAGAGCCGCGACCTGATCACCCGGTTCGGCGACCGGATCGACGGGGTCTACGCCAACGACGACACCATGGCGCGGGGCTTCATCGACGCCTGGAAGGAGGCGCGGCCGAACCAGCCGATGCCGCCGATCGTGGGCATCAACGGCCAGCGCGACGCCTTCGAGTCGATCCGCACGGGCGAGATGCACGCCACCATCGTCCAGTCGCCGGTCGAGGACGGCCGGCTCGCCATGGACACGATGGCGCGCATCCTCGAGGGCGAGGAGGTCGAGACGCGCCTGCCCATCCCGCTCACGGTCGTCACCAGCGCCAACGTGAACGACGTCGAGCCGGCGTTCTGACCCGCGAGAGGCCGGCCCGGCGCGCCCGGGCCGGTCTCTTCCCGCAGGATCGCCGACCCGGCGCACGGATGGAGAGCGGCCATGAAGTTCAGCCTCATGTTCTTCTCCGACGCCTATCCGGAGGACGCGGGCGGGGCCTACGCGGTGGTGTCCGAACTCGCGCGCTTCGGCGACGAGAACGGCTTCGAGGCGGTCTGGATACCGGAGCGCCACTTCCACACGCTCGGCGGAATCTACCCGAACCCGGCCGTGATCGCCGCCCATCTCGCCGGCGTCACCGAGCGGATCCGCCTGCGCGCCGGCAGCGTCGTGGTGCCGCTGCACCACCCCGCCGCGCTCGTCGAATCCTGGTCGGTCGTCGATCATCTGTCGATGGGGCGTGTCGACCTCGCCCTCGCCAGCGGCTGGAACGTCGACGACTTCGTGCTCGCGCCCGCCGCCTTCGCCGAGCGACGCGAGCTGTGGCTCGACCGCATCGACGAGATCCGCGACCTCTGGGCCGGGCGGCCCGTCTCCTATCCGAACGGGGAGGGCGCGCCGACCGCGATCCTCACACGGCCGCGGCCGATCCAGGCGCAGCCGGGGCTCTGGCTCACCGCGACGCGCCAGCCCGAAACCTTCCGCGAGGCGGGCGAGCGCGGGCTCAACGTGCTCACCATGCTCGCCGGCATCGGCCTCGAGCAGCTCGCCGAGAAGGTGGCGCTCTACCGCGAGGGCCGCGCACGCGCCGGCCTCGACCCGGCGACGGGGACCGTCACCTTGATGCTCCACACTTTCGTGCACGAGGACATCGACCTCGTGCACCGGGCGGTGCGCGGGCCGTTCCTCGAGTACATCAAGACGAGCCTCGCGAGCCACCTGCGCGGCAAGGCGGTCGACGCGGGGCATGCGCTCTCGCCCGAGGAGTTCGACCAGATGGCCGAGTATTCCTTCGAGCGCTATTTCGGTACGGCGGCCCTGTTCGGCACGCCCGAGAAGACCCGCGCCTATGCGCTCGCCGCGGCGAAGGCCGGGGTCGACGAGATCGCCTGCCTGATGGACTACGGTCCGTCGCTCGCCGACATCCGCGCGAGCCTGCCCCATCTCGCCGCGCTGAGGCGCAGCTTCGAGGGAGCGGGAGCCTGAGCGCCGCCGACGCCGTCGACCGGCGCCCTCGACCGGAAGGAGCCGCGCCGATGAACGAGCCCGTGGCGATCGTCGGCCTGTCGTGCCGCTTCCCCGGCGGCGACGATCCGGAGGCCTTCCACCGCGCGCTCCTCGACGACGCGCCACGCTTTCTCCCGCCGCCGCGCGAGCGCTGGGCCTGGTGCGCGCAGGACGGCGTGCGCGTGCCGCGGGTCGGCCGCCTCGACGACCCGCTCGGCTTCGACTGCGCGCGCTTCCGCATCTCGCCGCGCGAGGCGGAGACCATGGACCCGCACCAGCGGCTGATGCTCGAAGAGGCGCTCCGCGCCCTCGAGGACGCGGGCTGGGACCCCGACACGGTGCGGGGGCGCGCGATCGGCGTCTTCGTCGCCGTCTACGCCCAGGACTTCCAGCTCCATGCCCGGGACGGCGCATGGGACGAGATCTCGCGCCTCTACCTCGCGACCGGGTCGGCGCACTCGGTGGTGCCCAACCGCATCTCCTACGTCCTCGACCTGCGCGGCCCGAGCGAGGTGGTCGACACCGCCTGCTCGAGCGGCCTCGTCGCCCTGCATCGGGCGGTGGCGGCGATCCAGGCCGGAGAGTGCGCGCAGGCGCTCGTGGGTGGCGTCAGCCTGCTGCTCGAGCCGAGCCGGATCGTTCGGCTACAGGAACTCGGGCTGCTCGCCCCCGACGGGTGCTGCTCGCCGTTCGACGCGGGATCGCGCGGCCAGGTTCTGGGGGAAGGCGTCGGTGCGCTCGTGCTCAAGCCGCTCGCGGCGGCGCTGCGCGACGGCGACCGCGTTCGGGCGATCGTCCGGGGAACCGGCGTGAACCACCAGGGCGCACGCTCCGGCGGCCTCACCCGCCCGAGCGCGGCGGCCCAGGCGGAGCTGATCCGCCGCGTCCACGACCGTGATGCCATCGATCCGGGGGAGGTCGGCTACGTCGAGGCGCACGGCAACGGCGGGACGGGCGACGCGATCGAGCTCCTCGCCTTCCAGGAGATCTACCCGTCGGGCATCCCGGTGGGCTCGGTGAAGGGACACATCGGCTTCCTCGAGGCGGCGGGCGGGATATCGCAGCTCGTGAAGGTCGTCGGCGCGATCGACGCGGGCGTCATGCCCGGTACGGCCGGCCACGCGCGCCTGCTCGAGGCCGAGGGCCTTCGCCCCGACAGCTGCCGCATCCTGCGCGAGGCGACGCCGCTCGACGCGCTGGCGCGGCCGGGCGCGCCGTTCACCGCGGGCGTCCACGCCTACGGGCTCGGCGGCTGCAACGCGCACGTCGTCCTCGCGGCGCCGTCGCAGGAGATTCGCGTGGCGGCGAGGCGCCCGGCACGGGAGCCGACGCCGCTGCGCCGGCGCCGCTTCCCGCTCCCGGAGGTTCGCGGGAGCTAGCTGCCGGCGCCCGTCCGGCGAGCGATCTCGCGGGCGAGGTCCGCGACGGTCGGGTGGTCGAGGAACCAGCGCGGCGCGATGCCCACGCCGAAGTGCCGGTCGAGGTCGGATGCGAGCTTCACCGCGATGATCGAATCGACCCCGATCGCGACGAAGGAGGCGTCCGGCGCGACGTCGTCGGCGTGCAGGATTTCCGCGAGGCGCGCCGTGAGGTGCGCGCCGATCGCGTCCTGCGAGATCTGCGGCGGCGCCGGCGCGGGGGCCGGCCCGGCGGTCGCGGCCTGCGCGCCGCGCAGATGCGCCGCGAGCGTGGCCGCCGTGTCGTGGTCGAGGAGCACCTTGGGCGGGATGCGCATCCCGAGCCGCTGCTCGATCACCATGACGAGCCGGATCGCCAGCACCGAGTCGAGCCCCACCACGGAGAACGGCGTCGCGGGATCGAGGTCGTCGAGCTTCAGCAGCTCGACGACGATGGCGCGCAGGTGGTCCGCGAGCCCGTCCGCGAGCCCGTCCGCCGACGTGGCAGTGCGGGGCGCGGGGGCGGCGCCGGCATCGGCCTGCGCCGGCGACTCGGCGGCGCGCAGGAGGCCCGCCTCGAGATCGAGGCTGCGGAACATCCGGTCCGGCCGCCCGTGGACCACGATCGTCTCGGGCGCCCCCCGGCCCATGGCGTCGCGCCAGGCGGGGAGGCCGGCCTCGACGTCGAGGAAGGCGAAGCCGAGGGAGGCGAACCAGTCGTCGAACTCGACGGTGACCCAGCGGTCCCATCGCCAGCGCGACCAGGCGATCGTGCGGCTGGCACCCCGACGCTCGCCGCGCGCCACCGCCGCGGCGCGCCAGCCGGCGAAGGCGCTCTGGAAGGCGCAGCCGTAGGCGTAGTCCGCCCCGCCCGCGAGCCCGAGCGCCGCGAGCGACGAGAACGAGACGAAGAGATCGAGCGGCAGCGCCGCCGTCGCCCGGTCGAGGTTGCGCGTACCCCTGACCTTGGCGCCGCTCACCCGCGCGAAGCTCTCGCGGCTCTTCTTGTAGAGATACGCGTCGTCGTGCGCGGTGACGAGGTTGACGACGCCGTCGAGGCGTCCATGCCGGGCGACGATGGCGTCGACGAGCGCGCGCGTGGCGTCGAGATCGCCGACGTCGCAGGCGGCGTAGCGCACCCGCTCGCGGCCGCCCGCCCGCCGCGCGAGCGCGTCGATTCGATCCGCGACCACGCCTTCGATCGGCGAGCGCCCGCACAGGACGAACGTGGCCTCGACCTCCTCGACGAGCCGCCCGAGCAGTCGGTAGCCGAGCTCCCCGGCGCCGCCGGGCACGAGGTAGACGCCGCCCTCGCGGAACCAGGCGGTCTCGGCGGGGCGCGCCGCGCGCGCCGGCACCCGCGCGAGCGCCGCCCGCATGCGCGTTCCGCCGTCGACGCGGATCGCCTCGGGCGTCGGCGCGGGCGCCGCCGTCACCTCGGCGGCGAGCGCACGGGCCCGGTCCGCGCCTGCGCCGAGATGGATCGTGTGGATGCGCAGCCAATCGTGCTCGAGGAACGCGGACTTCGCGAAGGCGGGGAGGGCGTCGTGCGCCGGCACGGCTCCGGGCGCGCCGGAAAGCGCGTGGAACACCGTCACCGGCCGCCCGAAGGCGTGGTCGACGAGCCCGCGCGCGAGATCGAAGAGCAGCGCGACCTCGCCGTCGCCGTCGCCCTTTGCGTGTCCCTCGCCGGCCGTCTCGCCCGGCAGGACGACGACGAGGTCCGGCGGCGTTCTCGTGATCCGGGCGACGTCGAGCGACGGCTCCGCCCCGGCTCCCCTGCGGCGCAGAATCGTCTCGACGCCGGCCGACTCCGGCAGCACCTCGCGCAGCGCCGGCAGGAAGGCGGCGACCCCGTCCGCGTCGGGGCCGATCACCAGCATTCGCGTGCCGTCGAGGGCGCGCCCGGGAACGAGGGGCGCCTCGCGCCAGACGGGCTCGAGCATCAGCGTCTCGAGCCCGATGCCTTCTTCCGCCCCGGCGGCCGGGGCATCGGGCTCGCGCGGCTCGAACCAGAGGCTGCGGTCCGGCCACGGCGAGACCGGCAGCGGGCAGCGCCGCGCGCCGGCGATGTCCGCCCAAGTCGCCGGCTCGCCGCGCAGCCAGCGGCGGGCGTCCGCTCCGAGCCCGTCGCGGGCGACGATCTCGGGTCCGGCGATCGCGGGATCGTCCGTCCCCGTGGGCGCCTCGGCCAGCCGGCGCAGCGCCCGCGCGAGGTCCGCGAGGGAGGTCGCGTGCAGGACCCGGCGCTCCGGCCGCGCCTCGTTGCGGCTCCGCAGGGTGAAGGCGACGTCCGCCAGCGTCGCGGAGCCGTCGGCGCCGAGCGTCTCCACGGCGTCCGCCAGACCGGCGGCATGGGCGGCGAGCAGCGCGGGGGTCGCCGCCGCGACCGGGACGTCGACGCGCCCCTCCGGCGCCCGCTCCCTCGCCGCGGCCTCCGGGCGACGGATCACGACGCAGGCGTTCGCGCCGCCGAAGCCGAAGGAGTTCACCATCGCCGCACGCGCCGACCCGCCGCCGGCAGCCGCCGGCCAGGGTCCCGCACGTGTCTGCAGGAAGAGCCCCTCCTCGAGCGCGATGTGCGGGTTCTGCCGGCGGAAGCTCGCGAGCCCCGGCAGGCGGTCGTGGCGCATCGCCATCAGCACGTTGATCACGCCCGCCACGCCCGCCGCCGGCTCGAGATGGCCGATCGCCGCCTTCACCGAGCCGAGCGCGCAGGGCGTGGGCGCCAGGCTCTCGCGCGCCCGCAGCCGCCGGAAGGCGCGCCCGACGCTCTCCACCTCGATCGGGTCGCCGAGCACGGTGCCGGTGCCGTGCATCTCGACATAGCCGACGGCGTCCGGCCCGAGCCCCGCGTCGTCGAGCGCGCGGATCATCAGCGCCGTCTGCGCGGCGCTGCTCGGCGCGGTGAGCGAGGCCGCCCGGCCGCCGTGGTTGACCGCGCTGCCCTCGATCACGCCCCAGACGTGGTCGCGGTCGCGGATCGCCTCCTCCAGCGGCCTCAGCAGGAGCGCTCCGACGCCCTCCGCGCGCACGTAGCCGTCGGCGTCGGCGTCGAAGGTACGGCATCGACCGGTCGGCGAAAGAACGCCCATCTGGCGGCCCATCACGAACAGGTCGGGCGTCAGCAGCAGGTTCACGCCCCCGGCGATCGCCAGGTCGCACTCGCCGTCGCGCAGGGCGCGCACCGCGCGGTGGATCGCGACGAGGCTGCCGGAGCAGGCCGTGTCGATCGCCTCGCTCGGCCCGTGCACGTCGAGCAGGTAGGAGACGCGGTTCGCCAGCATGGCGTGGGCATTGCCGGTGCAGGCCTGCGCGCTGCGGATGCCGCGCGCGGCGAGCAGCGCCTGGTAGTCCTGGAACTGCACGCCCGCGAACACGCCGACCGCCCGCCCGGCGAGCGCCGCGGGGTCGTGTCCGGCGTCCCAGATCGCCTCGTAGGCGGCCTTCAGGAACAGCCGGTGCTGCGGATCCATCAGCTCGGCCTCGTAGGCCGAGATGCCGAAGACCTCCGGCGCGAACAGGTCCTCGCCGTCGATGAAGCCGCCGACGCCCACGTCCGTGCGGCCGGGGTCGCGGTGCGGATCGCCGTGGATCGCCTGCGCGTCCCAGCGCCGCCGCGGCACTGGGCGGATCGCGTCGCGCCCGGCCTCCTGGTGCGCCCAGAACGCCTCCTTCGAGGCCGCGCCGGGAAGCCGGCAGGAGACGCCGACGATCGCGATTCCGCCGCGCGTCCGCTCGTCCCCGGATCGGGCGAGGGCCGGTGCGGGGGTGGGCGCGTCCGCGGCGGGGCCCTCCTCGCCGGTCGCCAGGTACCGCGCGAGCCGCGCGGGAGTCGGATGATGCCAGAAGATGGTCGGCTCGAGCGGGCAGTCGAGCTCGGTCGCGAGCGCCTGTGCGAGCTGTGCGGCGACGACCGAGTCGAGCCCGAGCGCGCCGAACGGGTCGTCCGGCCGGCCGCGCGCCGCCGCTTCGCCGGCGAGCGTGCGCAAATGCGCGAGGATGCGCGCCTCCATGACCTCGGCGCTCGGCGCCGAGGTCGCCTTCCCGGGCGCGGCCTCCCTCGGCCGCAGCGGCGACAGCTCCCCCGCCAGGTAGAGGCTCTTCGTCATCCGCCGCTGGACCTTGCCGCTCGTGGTCTTGGGGAGCGAGGCGGGCGGGATGAGCACGACGTCGGCGAGCCTGATGTCGTGCTCGCGCCAGACGGCGTCGCGCACGATGCGCGCGAGCGCCTCGAGGTCGACGCCGTGCCGGGCGGAGCGCTCGATCTCGTGGACGACGACCGTCGTCTCGCCCTCGTCGCCCTCGACGGAGAAGGCGGCGCCGTTCACGGTACGGAAGGCGGCATGGCAGTCCTTGACCGTCAGCTCGATGTCCTGCGGGTAGATGTTGCGCCCCCGCGCGATGATCAGGTCCTTGAGCCGGCCGACGATGAACAGCTCGCGCGCGTGGAGGAAGCCGAGGTCGCCGGTGCGCAGGTAGCCCGGCGCGTTCGCGCCCGCCGGGCTCCGGCCGAAGGTCTCCCGGCTCGCCTGCGGCGCCAGCCAGTAGCCCCGCGCGATGCTGGCGCCGCGCACCCAGACCTCGCCCATCTCGCCCTCGGGCAGCGCGCGCCCGGTCTGCGGATCGACGATGGCGACGTCCATGTCGTCCGCGGGACGCCCCGAGCTCACCAGCTCGACGCTCGTCTCGTCCGCGGCGGAGGCGGGCACCAGCGCGCCGCGGGCGAGCGCCGCCTTGTCGACGCGCAGGAACACCGGCGCCTCGCCGACGCGCGAGGTCGTCGAGAGCAGGGTCGCCTCGGCGAGCCCGTAGGCCGGGAAGAAGGCGTCCGGCGCGAAGCCGTATGGTGCGAAGCGCTCCTGGAAGCCGCGCAGCGTCGAGGCGTGGATCGGCTCGGCGGCGTTGAGCGCGTTGCGCCAGCAGGAGAGGTCGACGCCCTCCATCTGCTCGGGCCGGATCGCCTTGATGCACAGGCGGTAGCCGAAGTCCGACGACATGCTCGTCGTCGCCCGGTAGCGGCCGATCGCCTGGAGCCACAGTGCCGGATTGCCGGCGAAGGCGGCCGGGCTCATCATGAAGCAGGTCGCGCCGACGAAGAGCGTCTGCACCACGATGCCGATCAGCCCGAGGTCGTGGAACAGCGGCAGCCAGCTGACGATGACGGTGCGCTCGTCGTGGCCCATGTGTCGGGCCGTCAGCGCCGCGTTGTGGACGAGGTTCGCATGGCTCACCATCACGCCCTTGGGCGTGCTGGTGGAGCCGGACGTGTATTGCAGGAAGGCGATGTCGGCGGCGCCGGGCATCGCCTCGTCCCAGTCCTCGGGCCGGACCTCGGCCTCGATGTCCTCGATGCACAGCATCTGCGGAAGCGGCACGGACTCCTCGCGCTGCGACCAGGCGCGCATCTTGTCGCGGATGGGCCGGCAGGTGAGGACGAGCAGCGGGCGGCAATCGGCGACGATCGCCTCGAAGGTCGCCCAGCTGCGCTTGCTCGGCTTGGGCGTGTGCGCCGGCACCGCGACGGCTCCGCCGTAGAGCGTGCCCAGGAAGCCCACCACGAACGCGACGCCCTGCGGCAGCAGGAGCAGCACCCGCTCGCCGGCCGCGCCGCGCGCCTGGAGCGCCGCGCCGATGCGCCGGCAGCTCCCGTCGAGCGCGCCCCAGGTCGTGGGCATGTGCTCGTCGAGTCCGTCCCTCAGGTTGGTGTAGGCGATGGTGTCGCCCGTGCGCGCGGCGCGCGCGCGTGCGATCGCGACGAGGGTGTCGTGACGGTCCGCCTGCATCGATCGTCCTCCGCACGCCCCGCCGGATGTAGCGTTACATTAGTATAAGAGATTGGCGGTCGCAATTCGCAAACGCGCGCCGCCGCTCGGGCATCCGCGCGCGTCCTCACGCCTCGTGCGTGATGCCGTAGATCCGGCAGGCGTTCTCGCCGAGGACCCGCCGGTCGCCGCGCAGCCCGTCGGGCAGCGCCAGCATCGTCGCGGCGAGCACCTCGCCGTACTCTCCCGCGACGCGGCAGACCGGCCAGTCGCTGCCGAAGATCAGCCGATCCGGCCCGAAGCACGCGGCGGCGTGGTGCACGAACGGCGCGAGATCGGCGACCGTCCAGCCGGGCTGCCGCGCCTCGGTCACGAGGCCCGATACCTTGCACGAGACGGTCTCGAACGCCGCGATCCGGGCGATGTCGTCCCGCCACGGATCGAGCCTGCCCGACGCGATCGGCGGCTTCGAGAGATGGTCCACCACGGCGCGCAGCCCAGGCACGGCCCCGAGCGCCCGCGCGACGTGAGGCAGGTGCCGCGGGAAGGTGAGAATGTCGAGGACGAGGCCGCTCGCCGCGAGCACCTCCAGGCTGCGCAGCACGGCGGGGCGGAGGATCCAGGCGTCGTCCTCGAGGTCCTGGAGCATCGGGCGCAGGCCGACGAGCTTCGGGTCCTCGCGACAGGCGGCGAGCTGCTCCGCGAAGTCGACGCTCTCGAGATCGAGCCAGCCGACGACCCCGCCGACGAAGGGCGTGCGGGCGGCGAGCCCGAGCAGGAAGTCCGTCTCCTCGCGCGTCTGCGCCGCCTGGACGAGGATCGTGCGGGTCACCCCGAAGCGGCGCAGGTGTGGCTCCAGGTCCTCCGGCAGGTAGTCGCGTCGGAGCACGTCCGGTGCGCCGGCCATCCAGTGATAGTCACCGCGGGCCGTCCGCCACGAATGATGATGCGCGTCGACGATCATGGCCGGCCCTACCCGGTCGCCGCGCGCTCGCCGCGCATCAGGGCGTCGTTCAGGTCCCACGACTGCACGTCGATGAGGAGCGCCGTCTCCGGCCGCTTGAACTTCTCGTTCAGGTAGATCTTGTTCGGCCGCGAGGAGCGCGCGTTCACCTCGTGCGACTTCGGGTGGGGCAGGTGGATGCCCGCTCCCGCCCGAGCCAGCGCGAAGGTCGCGCCGGCCTCGTGGAGCGCGAGCGAGAAGTCGATGTCCTCCGCACCCCAGGTCCGGTAGGCCTCGTCGAACCGGATGCGCTCGCCGAGCGTCTCGCGGCGCACCGAGATGTTGCCGCCCCAGCCGATCGCCCAGGGTGCCGGCAGGTCCGCGAGCCGGTCGCCGCAGCCGGCGTAGATCGGCTCGCGCATGTCCGGGTAGGTGCCGAGCGCACGCAGCCGCGCCAGTGTCGCGTCGACGTCGGCGAGGTCGAGGCTCTCGTCGAGCACGTGCGCGAGCGCCTCGCCGTTGTCGCCCGTGTTGGTGAAGCCGTAGAGATAGCCCAGAACCACCCGGTTCGGCTCGGCATGCGCCTCCACGTGCCCGCGCACGAAGCCCTGCGAGACCACGATGCCGCAGTCGAGGAAGATGCAGACCTCGCCCTCCGCGAGCGCGATGCCGAGGTTTCGGGCGCGGCCGGTGCGGTAGCCCTCGTCCTGCTGATGCACGTAGCGGATCTGCCGCGTCCCCGTCTCCGCCTGCGAGATCTCCCGCACCGCCTCGAAGCTGCCGTCGCTCGAGCCGTCGTCGGCGACGATTATCTCGAAGGCGTCCGGCGCCATGTCGCTCGCGAGGAGCGAGCGCAGGTTGGCGACGAGCATGTCGCGGCGTTGATAGGTCGGGATGATCACGCTCGCGGCGAACCGGTGCGCTCCTGCCATGGGCCTCTCCTCCTCCTCGACGGCCACCGCGTCTGGCGCGCGGCTCCCGTTCGGCACCGCCGCGCACGGCGGGTTCTCGTCACGGGGACGATCTTATTATACTAGTGTAACGTATGCAACGGGATTGCCGTTGGGGAACGTTTCTCACGCGCGGAGGGTGCGGCCCATGGGGGAGCGACGGCCGAGTGCCCGAACGGCGGCCATCGCGCTCGCGATGGGCCTGAACGCGTGCGTCAGCGGGGCGCTCGCCGCGGTCCTGCCGGTCGTGCTCACCGGCGATCTCGGGGCGAGCTACCTCGCCGCGAGCCTCTTCATGGTGGCGGGCACGCTCGCCTCGACGGTCGCGATCCACCGGCTCGGCGCCCTCGCCGACCGCCCGGGGCTGAGGCTCCCCGTCGCATTCGGCGCGGCGCTGTGCGGCTTCGCCGGGGCGCTCGCGCTCGCGGGTCTCGGGAGCTACTGGGCGTCGCTGGCCGTGTTCGCGACGCTGCTCGCCGTCGCCGCGAGCCTCTTCCCACAGCTCATGGCGATCGCCTTCGTGCACGATCCCGCCTTCGCGGCCCGCGCCCGCGCCATCGCCAGCGCGGGCTGGGTGATCGGCCCGCCGATCGGCGGGCTGCTCGTGAGCGGGCAGTCGCGGGAGGCCTTCTTCCTCGCGCTGGCGGGCGCCTACGCGCTCCTCCTGCCGTTGCTGCTCGCCGCCGCGCGCGGTCTCGCGGCGCCGGTTCCCCGCAGCGCCGCCGGCCGGGCGGCGGAGAAGCCGCCCCCGATCGCGACGCCCCGCGGCGTCGGGGGCGCCGTCCTCGCCGTGCTGGCGACCATTCACTTCCTGCTCGGCATCTGCGCGCTGGCGGTCCCTTGGTGGATCGTCGAGATCGGCGGCTCGGCGCGCGACGTCGGCATCGCCTTCGCGATCGCGGCCGCGGTCGAGATCCCGATCATCGCCGGCGCGAACGCCATCCGGCGGCGCGTCGGCCACGCGCGCGTGGTCGGGGCCGCGGCGGGCCTCCTCGCGGTCTATTTCATCACCGTGGCGCTCGTGGAGAGCGTACCCGCGGTTCTCGCCGCGAGCCTCGTGCACGGCGCCGTCACCGGCGCGATGATGGGCACGAGCCTGATCCTACTCCAGGAGCGTCTCCCGGACGAGCCGGGGCGGGCGAGCGCGATCTACTCGAACATGCTGCGCCTCTCCCACGTCGCCGCCCTCGCCGCGGCCGGCGCGCTCGCGCAGTGGCTCTCGGTCGCGGTGATCTTCTGGGCCGCAGCCGGCCTGGCGCTGACGACGGGCGTCGCACTCGCGGTGCTGCGACCGCACGCGAACGAGGTGGGCGACCCGGAAAACGCATCACGGTCGGCGGCGGCCGGGGGAGGGGGGCCGTCGCCCCGAACGGGACGCGGAGGATGAGCGGTCTCGGCAGGTCGTGGCGCCCCCGGCAGGGTCAAAGCCACGATTTGTCCGAGGAGCGTTGGAGCGGGCGATCGGGATCGAACCGACGACATTCAGCTTGGGAAGCTGACGTTCTACCACTGAACTACGCCCGCGTCGGCACCATAGATAGCCGCGCCCGCGGCGGCCCGCAAGCGGGTTTTCGCGCGCCTCGGGTGCACTCCGGGGCCGCCTGGGCGGCCGCTCAGAGCGGCTTCAGGCCGCGCTCGATCTCGGCGCGGCGTGGCTCGAGGAAGGGCGGCAGGGCGAGGCGCTCGCCCAGCGTGTCGAGCGGCTCGTCGACCGCGAAGCCGGGGCCGTCGGTCGCGAGCTCGAAGAGGATGCCGTTGGGCTCGCGGAAGTAGAGGCTGCGGAAGTAGTAACGGTCGACCGGGCCACTGGAGGGCACGCCGAGCCCGCGCAGCCGCTCCGCCCAGGCGTCGTAGTCCGCGTCGGGAATGCGGAAGGCGACGTGGTGGACGCCGCCCGCGCCGGGCCGCGCAGGCGCGAGGCCGGGCTCGACCGCGACGTGGAGTTCCGCCGCCGGGCCGCCCTCGCCCATCTCGAAGACGTGCGTCGTCGAGCCGGGCCGGCCGGGCGTCTGGTACGCGCGCGCCTCGCGCATGCCCATGAGGCGCACGAGGACCGCCGCCGTCGGCGCGAGGTCGGGCACCGAGATCGTGATCGGGCCGAGCCCGCGCACCTGGTGCTCGGGGGCGACCGGCGAGCGCTCCCAGGGATGCGCGGGACCCGCGCCGCCGTCGTCGACGAGCGTCAGCCGCTGGCCTTCGGGGTCCTCCAGGTCGAGCACGAGCCGGCCGTCGCGCCGCTCGATGCCGCGATGCGCGACGCCCCGTTCGGCGAGCCGCGCCTCCCAGAAGGCGAGCGCCGACGCGCCCGCGACGCGCAGGCCCGTGCGGGTGATCGCCCGCGTGCCGCGCTGCTCGCGCCCCACCGGCCAGTCGAAGAAGGTGACGTCCGAGCCCGGCGAGGCGAGCCCGTCGGCGTAGAACAGGTGGTAGGCCGAGACATCGTCCTGATTCACCGTCTTCTTGACGAGGCGCAGGCCGAGCACGTCCGTGTAGAAGGCGTGGTTCCCGGGCGCGTCGGCGGTCACCGCGGTGAGGTGATGGATGCCGGTGAGCTGCAAGGCGACCTCCTGATCTCGGTTCGGATCGAGGTTAGCACGCCCGCGGGGCATGCGGGCTTTCACGGATGCAAGACGCCGCATGCGGCGCGGCCGCCCCGGCGGCCCCCGCCGTCGCGCCGGCGAACCCGTGCTGCTAGGATCGCGTTCGCACGCCGTGCGGCCGTCCCGGGCGCGGTATTCGGATACGTCTCGGGACGAGGAGCGAAGTGCATGATCTGGTCCTTTCCCATCGGCGTCGTCGCCGGCACCGTCGTCAAGATCCACGTCACCTTCGTCCTGTTCCTCGTCTGGATCGCCGGGGCGACCTGGCGCGCGGGTGGCTTCGAGGCGGCGCTGACGACGACGCTCTTCGTGCTCCTCCTGTTCGCCTGCGTGCTCGCGCACGAGTTCGGCCACATCTTCGCGGCGCGCCGCTACGGCATCCGCACGCCGACCGTGATCCTCTCACCGATCGGCGGCATCGCCAGCCTCGAGCGAATCCCCGAGGATCCGCGCCAGGAACTCGTCGTCGCGGTCGCGGGGCCGGCCGTGAACGTCGTCATCGCCGTCGTGCTGTTCCTCGTGCTCGGCGCCACGCTCGACACCGCGAGCTTCGTGGAGATCGAGAACCCCGGCCTGTCGCTGCTCGCCCGGCTCGCGGCGGTCAACGTCATCCTCGTCGTGTTCAACCTCATCCCCGCATTCCCGATGGACGGCGGGCGCGTGCTGCGTGCGTTGCTCGCCATGCGCATGCCGCACGCGCGGGCGACCCGGATCGCGGGGCGTATCGGCCAGGCGGCGGCGGTGGCCTTCGCGGTGATCGGGCTGTTCTGGAACCCGATCCTCATCGTCATCGCGATCTTCGTCTATCTCGCCGCTTCCGCAGAGGTCGAGCAGGTGCAGATGAAGAGCGCCACCCGCGACGCCACCGTCGGCGAGGCCATGGTCAGCGTGGTGGAGACGCTGTCGCCGGGAGCGACCCTCGACGACGCGGTCGAGTGCCTCATCCGCACCTCGCAGAAGGAGTTCCCCGTGCTCGACGGCGCGGGGCGCCCGCGCGGGCTCGTCACCCGCGACGCGCTGATCCCGGCGCTGCGCCACGGCAGCCCGGCCGACCCGGTCCTCGACGTGATGACCCGCGACATCCCCGAGATCGCCGAGGGGGCGCCCTTGGCGGAGGGCATGCGCATCCTCTCGACGTCCCGCGCGCCGGCGCTGTTCGTGCTCGATCCGGCCGGGCGGCTCGCGGGCCTCCTCACGCGCGAGAACCTCGCCGAGGTGATGATGGTGCGCGAGGCCCGCCCGGATTGGCCGCTGCACGCGTCGCGCGGGTCGGGGGGCTGGAAGGATCACACCTATGGTTGAAATGTCCCGGACGTACCGATCTCGCTCGACGACGTTTGTGGAGAGTTGCTATTTCGTTCATGAGACGGCCGTGGAGGATGGGCGATGGACGGGCCGACCCGCGAGGAGGTGGACACCAAGCTCGCCCTCGTCGAGGCGCGGCACGCCACCCAGCTCGAGCGGATCGACGGCAAGATCGACCGCATCGTCGACCAGGTGGCGGCCTTCGCCCGCCAGGCGCGGGCGGACCATGCGGACCTGAAGGAGGAGCATCGCCGCACGCGCCGCGAGTTCGCCGATCTGCGCGGCGAGTTCGATGGCTTGCGCGGTGAGGTCAACGGCTTGCGCGGTGAGGTCAATGGCTTGCGCGGTGAGGTCAACGGCTTGCGAGGCGAGTTCGGTGGCTTGCGGGGGGAGTTCGACGGCTTGCGGAGCGAGACCCAGGGCGTCCGCCTGACGATCGTCGTCACGGTTCTGGGGACCGGCATCGCGCTGTTCGCGGCGCTGAGCGGCGCCATGAGCGGCTTCGTCGGCGCGTTCCAGACCGGGCTGACCGCCTACTCCGCGGCGCCGGCGGCGGAAATTGCGACCACGGCCTCCGGGCCGAACCCGGCGCGGCCCACGCCGGAGACGCCCGGCGCCCCGCGCGCCGCGCCGCCGGAGGCGCCCGCGCCATGAGCCTTGGGCCATGAGCCTCGCGCCATGAGCCTTGGGCCATGAGCCTCGCGCCATGAGCCTCGCGCCATGAGCCTCGCGCGTGGACGCGCCGCGCCGGCGCGGCTATCGTTCCGCAGGGTGAGCCGAATGGCGACCCCGTCGAGTGCGTGGTGGGGGAGGGCGTCGAGATGGGGCTGTCGTGGTGGCCGGCATTGGCACCGGCGGGCGCGATCCCGGTGCGCGGGTGGCGAGGCGTCGTCCTCGCCTGTGTCGCAGGGCCGTGCCTCGCGGGATGGCTGGGGGCCGGCACCGTGCCGGCCGCCGCGCAGGGCGCGGGCGACGGGCTCGGTGCCGGCGAGGCCTGCCCCTTCCAGGTCGACGGGGAGTGCGACGAGCCCGGCATCGGCACCGGCGCCTGCCCCACCGGCAGCGACGCGTGGGACTGCCGGCGCGAGGGCCCACTCTCCGCCAACGCCTGCTTCCACGCGTTCAACGGGACATGCGACGAGCCCGGGACCGGGACGGGCCTGTGCCCGCCCGGCACCGACACGAAGGATTGCCGCGGGCGCCCGAGCCCGGTCTTCTCCGGCCGGGACGACCGCGTCTTCGTCGACGCGACCCGCGCGCCCTGGAGCAGCATCGGGCGGCTCGAGACGCGCACCGGCCATTGCTCGGGCGTGCTCGTCGCGCCGCGCATCGTGCTGACCGCGGCGCATTGCTTCTTCGTGGAGGAGGATTCCAACGTCCGCGACCCCGCGCTCGCCTTCGTCGCCGGCCTCGACGGGCCCCGGGAGGTGGCGCGCAGCGCCGTCGTGCGCGAGATCCTCCCCGACGGCTTCGACAACGCGCGCCATTCCGAGACGAGCGCCATCGACGGGCTCGACTGGGCCTTCGTCGTGCTGGCCGACCCGATCGGCGACGTCGCCGGCTTCATGCGCATCGATCCCGGCTCGCAGGAGGACCTGTCGCGCCGCTTCGACGTGGGCCTGCTCGCCGTCGTGAGCCAGGCCGGCTACAGCGCCGACAGCCAGACGAAGCTGACCGCGCACGAGGGCTGCGCGGTGCTCCGCCTGTTCGAGGACGGCACCTTCTTCCACGATTGCGACGCGATCGACGGGGATTCCGGCTCGCCGCTCTTCGTTCCCGACGGGGACGGCTTCATCGTGCTCGGGATCATGTCGGCGAGCTATCCCGACGGGGACGGGCAGAACGAGATGGCGGTGAGCGCCCATCGCTTCTACGACGCCTGGCGCGACCTGCTGAAGGAGGTGCGCTGACGCGCACCGGCCGACCACGTCATCACGGCGCCGCCGACCGATCGCACCACCGAAGAACCGGAGGATCCGCCATGGCCCATCCCGCCCTGAAGCCCGGCGCGACCGCCGTCGTCACCGGAGGTGCCGCCGGCATCGGCCTCGCCGCCGCCCGCCGCTTCGCCGAGGCGGGCCTGAACGTCGTCGTCGCCGACCTCGGCGAGGAGCGCCTCGCGCGGGCCGCCGCGGTGCTCGACGCCGCGGCACCGCGCGGCGGCGAGGCCATCCTGGCGCGCGCGTGCGACGTCTCCCGTCTGCCGGATCTCGTCGCGCTCGAGGCGGAGGTCGCCGCGCGCTTCGGCGGGACGGACGTGCTCGTGCTCAACGCCGGCATCCAGCCGGGGAGCAGCATCGACGGCCCGCGCGAGGCCTGGGAGCGCGTCCTTTCGGTGAACCTCTGGGGCGTGATCAACGGTGCGCAGGCCTTCGTGCCGGGCATGCGGGAGCGCGGGCGGGACGGGCTCGTGGTGGCCACCGGCTCGAAGCAGGGCATCACGACGCCCCCCGGGGACCCCGCCTACAACGTCTCCAAGGCGGGGGTGAAGGCCTTCGCCGAGGCCCTCGCCCACGACCTGCGCCAGGATCCGGCGTGCCGGATCACGGCGCACCTCCTCATCCCCGGCTTCGTCTTCACCGGGCTCACCGCGCGCGGGCGCACCGAGAAGCCGGCGGGCGCCTGGACGCCGGAGGAGACCGTCACCTTCATGCTCGAGCGGCTGGAGGAGGGCGACTTCTACATCCTGTGCCCGGACAACGAGGTCACCCGGGCCGTGGACGAGAAGCGAATCCTCTGGGCGGCCGGGGACATCGTCGAGAACCGCCCGGCGCTCTCGCGCTGGCATCCGGACTGGACAGAGGCGTTCGGGGCCTTCGCGAAGGCGCGCTGAGCCGAGGGGCGCCGCGCCACGACGGGCGGACCCGCGGGCGGACCCTCTCTTGCATCCCCGACGCAATCCCTATATGGGCGGCAGACGTTCCCCGCCCCATCGCGCATGTCATAACGCGGTCATGGCCCCGCCGGCATACCGGCGCGCCCGGAAGGCGGCTCCCATTCGGAAGAGACCATGCAGCTGCGCAACATCGCGATCATCGCCCACGTCGACCACGGCAAGACCACGCTCGTCGACAAGCTCCTCTCGCAGTCGGGGGCGTTTCGCGAGAACCAGCGCGTCGCCGAGCGCGTGATGGATTCCAACGACCTCGAGAAGGAGCGCGGCATCACCATCCTCGCCAAGGCGACATCGGTCGTCTGGAAGGACGTGCGCATCAACATCGTGGACACGCCCGGCCACGCCGACTTCGGCGGCGAGGTGGAGCGCATCCTCTCCATGGTGGACGGCGCGATCGTGCTCGTCGACGCCGCCGAGGGGCCGATGCCGCAGACCAAGTTCGTGGTCTCGAAGGCGCTGAAGATCGGGCTCAAGCCCATCGTCGCCATCAACAAGATCGACCGGCCGGACGCGCGCCACGTGGAGGTGATCAACGAGGTCTTCGACCTCTTCGCCGCGCTCGACGCCACCGACGAGCAGCTCGACTTCCCGATCCTCTACGGCTCGGGCCGCGACGGCTGGATGGCCGCCGCCCCGGAGGGCCCGCAGGACCAGGGCCTCGCGCCGCTGTTCGACCTCGTTCTCGAGCACGTGCCGCCGGCGGACACCGATCCCGGCCCGTTCCGCATGCTCGGCACCCTGCTCGAGGCCAATCCCTTCCTGGGGCGTATCGTCACGGGGCGCATCGCGTCGGGCGTCGTCAAGCCGAACCAGACGATCAAGGTGCTCGACCGCAAGGGCAACGTCGTCGAGCAGGGCCGCGTCTCGAAGATCCTCGCCTTCCGCGGCATCGAGCGCCAGCCGATCGAGCAGGGCGAGGCGGGCGACATCGTCTCGATCGCGGGCCTCTCGAAGGGCTCGGTCGCCGACACGTTCTGCGACCTCTCCGTCGAGACGCCGATCCAGGCGCAGCCGATCGACCCGCCGACCGTGACGATGTCCTTCATCGTCAACGACAGCCCGCTCGCGGGCACCGAGGGCGACAAGGTCACGAGCCGCATGATCCGCGACCGCCTGATGAAGGAGGCCGAGGGCAACGTCACGCTCAAGATCGAGGAGAGCGCCGACAAGGACTCGTTCTACGTCTCCGGCCGCGGCGAGCTCCAGCTCGCGATCCTCATCGAGACCATGCGCCGCGAGGGCTTCGAGCTCGCCGTGTCGCGCCCGCGCGTCGTCTACATGAAGGACGAGACGACCGGCGAGACGCTCGAGCCGGTCGAGGAGGTCGTGATCGATGTCGACGAGGAGCACGCGGGCGTCGTCGTGCAGAAGATGTCCGAGCGCAAGGGCGACATGATCGAGATGAAGCCGTCGGGCGGCAACCGCCAGCGGCTCGTCTTCCACGCCCCGACCCGCGGCCTGATCGGCTACCAGTCGGAACTGCTGACCGACACCCGCGGCACGGCGATCATGAACCGCCTGTTCAAGGCCTACGAGCCCTACAAGGGCGAGCTGCCGGGGCGCGTCAACGGCGTGCTGATCGCCAACGAGGCGGGCGAGGCCGTGGCCTACGCCATGTGGAACCTGGAGGATCGCGGCCCGATGGTGATCGAGCCCGGCGCCAAGGTCTACCAGGGCATGATCATCGGCATCCACACCCGCGACAACGACCTCGAGGTCAACGTCCTCAAGGGCAAGAAGCTCTCCAACGTGCGCTCGACCGGCAAGGACGAGGCGGTGCGCCTCACCCCGCCGATCCGCATGACGCTCGAGCGCTCGCTCGCCTGGATCCAGGACGACGAGCTCGTCGAGGTCACGCCCAAGAACATCCGCCTGCGCAAGGCCATCCTCGACCCCAACGAGCGCAAGCGCGCGAGCAAGCAGAAGGAAGCGCTCGCGGGGTGAGGTGAGGCGCGGCGCGGATTCACGCGGTCGGTGCGGTCTGCGCGACGGCCGGCCGCTGCGCGGCTACGGGCGTGGCCGCGCTCGCGTCCTCCGTCCCCGCACCCTCCCCACCCGGCAGGAACGCGTCGATCGCCGCCATCACCGGCGCGCGGATCGCGTCCACCTCGGTCAGCAGTTCGTGGCGGGCGCCGGGGACGACGATGGCGTTGCCCGTCTTCAGCCGCGCGGCGAAGCGCTCGACGGCCGGCGTCGAGACGAGGCGGTCGGCGCCCGCGGCCAGCACCAGGGTCGGGAT
Source organism: Salinarimonas chemoclinalis (assembly GCF_041514305.1). Lineage (NCBI taxonomy): Bacteria > Pseudomonadati > Pseudomonadota > Alphaproteobacteria > Hyphomicrobiales > Salinarimonadaceae > Salinarimonas > Salinarimonas chemoclinalis. The sequence continues at coordinate 75,127 of NZ_JBGMWH010000004.1, read as the reverse complement.
GCGGATCTCGAGCGCCGCCCGCGGCTCCTGGAGGCGGCACATCAAGGCGAAGGCGCCGCGGGCCCAGGCGATCGTCGGGTCGCCGATGGCGCCGTCCTTCAGCGCCGCGGCGGCGTCGGCGTTGCGGGCGTAGCGCAGGCGATCCGACGTGAGCAGGTTCTCGGCGAAGGGCTTCGTCGCCATCGAGGTCTCGCCCCCGCCCGGCACGAACGAGCCGCCGAGCCCCATCAGCCAGAACAGCGTCGCTCCCGCGTGCGCGAGGCGCGGGCGGCGCACCGGCGCGAGCGCGATCATCGGAGCGAGCGCCACGATCCGCTCCGCCGGCAGCCGGCCGCGGCGGGCGAGATCGAGCGCGATCGCGGCCCCCATCGAATGGGCGAGCACCGCGTGCGGGCGCGGGCAGTCCCGCGCCAGCACCTGCGCGGCGATCGCTTCGACGTCGCGCGCGTAGAGGCCGAAGCGGCCGACATGGCCCTTGCGCGGGTCCGCCAGCATCCGCTCGGAGCCGCCCTGGCCGCGCCAGTCGAAGGCGACGACGCAGAAGCCGCGCGCGAGCAGGTCCTCGATCGTCTCGAAGTACTTCTCGATGAACTCGGCGCGTCCCTGGAAGATCGCGACGGTGCCGCGCGGGCGCGCGCTGCGCGCGGGCCAGCGCGCGACGCGCAAGGGTGCGCCGTCGCGCGCGACGATGCGCCCGACGACGGCGCCGGCGGGCTCGGGATTGGCGGCGGTGGGCACGAGCTTCATGGCGCGGCGACCCTACGCCATCCGGGCGCGCGAGGGGAGAGGCGTCACCCCGCGAGCAGCGGGAAGGTGACGCCGAGCGCCCAGGCGAAGGCCACCGCGTTGGCGACACCCGCGACCGCCGGGTGGAGCGTCGCACGGTACGCCCAGCGGCTGAAGAGCCCGTAGACGAGGAGGAAGGCCGCGATCACGGGCACGATGATCACGAGGAAGAACAGCCGCTCGAAGTCGAGCGCAACGGCCAGCGCCAGCGAGAGCACGAAGGCGAGCTTCGCCGCCGGGTAGCCCAGGCGTGCCGCGCCGGCGCCGCGGGTCGCCCATTCGTCGGCGAGGAAGAAGGGCAGGGTGCCCGCGAGCATGATCGCGGCGAGGGGGAGCCGGTCCGCGCCCGGCAGGAAGCTCGTCACGTAGGTGTCGAGCGGCCAGACGATGGCGACGAAACCGAAGGCCACGGCTCCCGCGGCGGCGATCGCGAGCCGGCCTCGATCGAGGGGCGGCGGCGGCACGCTCCAGCCGCGCCGCCGCGCGAGGACGAGGCAGGCGGCGGTGATCAGGCCGTAGGCGAGGAAATGCGCCGCGAGATAGTCCGCGACGAGCACCGGCAGGAAGCTCGTCGGCAGGAGGCGCAGCAGAAGCGGCGTCGCGAGCGCCGGCACGAGGAGGACGATCCACAGCCGCCGCCAGGGCAGCCCGGCGCCCGCGGGTCGCGGGGACACCCGCGGCAGGAGGCGCGAGAGCGGCCGCGCCGCGAGCACGGCGCCGGCGAGCAGCAGCAGGATCAGCGGGCCGCGCCGATCGACGAAGGGGGGCGCGTCGCGGGTGATCCCGAAGGTCGCGTCGAGCCAGGCGACGGTCTCCGCCAGCGTCTCGCGCGCATAGAGCACGCCGACATGCTCGACGCCGTCGGCGAAGACGGCGCGCCGCGCCGTGCCGGACGCGGGGTCGCCGTAGGTGACGCCCTCCTGCGCGGCGCTCCCTCGCGCCGCCGCGTCGGTCGCGAGGCCGACCGCGCGCAGCGCCTCCTCCCGCAGGCCGGCCTCGAGCCCGCCCACGACCACGAGCAGGTTCGCCGGCGCGTCCGCTGTCACCGCCGGCGAGAACATCGAGACGGCGACCACGGACTCGACCGCCGGCAACTCGGCGGCCGCGCGCACGACGATGTCGGAGGCCATGGAATGCCCGACGAGGGCGAGGCGCCCGTCCCCGAGCGCCCGCGCCGCCTGCGCGACCGCGATCGTCTCGGCGACGAGCGTGCGCGTGGCGCCGTCCTCCTCGACGATCGAGCCGGCGAGCGGGCGCGGATTGCGGCCGTGGCCGGCGAAGTCGAAGGAGACGGCGACGTAGCCGTTGCGCGCGAGCGTGACCGCGAAGGCCTGCATCAGCTGGCGCGAGCCGGCGAAGCCGTGGGCGATCACCACCGCCGGCCCGAGAGACTCCCCGGGGGGACGATGGACGCTCGCCGGGATGTGACCGATCGCCACGCGCTCGACGGCGAGCGGCCGCGTCGCCGCCTCGAGCCGCCACAGGGCGAACCCGATCGCCAGCGCCGCGACGAGGGCGAGCGCCCCGTCGACCAGGGTGCGTGTTCCTCCGCCCGTCATGCGCCGCCGTTCCCCCCGATGCGCGATCCGGATCCGAGCCTCGCAGGCCGCGCGCGCCCGCGCAACGCCCCCGTCGCTCGGGTGCACGGACGAGCGAGAGCAATTTTCGGTCAATGTACGCCGACTTATGCACTCGTTTACCGGTGCCTCGTAGTCTTCCCGATGCCGCTCGCGCCCTCGGGTCGTGACGCGGCGGATCGGAGCCCGCGATGACGCCGCCCCCGCCACACCGCCTCGACGCCGCGGATGCCCCGGCCGGCGGCGCGCGCGCGGACGGCGGCGGACGGGGAGCCGAGGGGGCTCGGCCGCAGGCGCGCCGGCTCCTGCCCGCCGCCCTCAGCCTCCTCGGCATGCTCGTTGCGATCTGCGTGCTCGTCCTCTTCGCCCGTGCGGAGGCGCTGCGGGGCGCGGAGGAGCGGGCGACGGGCGCCATGGCGGGGCTCGTCGACGCGATCGGACTCCAGGCCGCCCTCGCCAAGGACGTGGGGCTGCGCGCCGCCGCCTTCCCGGCGGTCGCGGACCGGGACGCCGCGCTCGGTGCGCTGGCCCGTGCGCTCGCGGTCCAGGCGGAGGCGCTCGCCGGCCTGCGCGTGCGGCTCGAGGCCATGCCGAACCGGGAAGCGCTGGACCCCGCCTTCGCCGACTTCGTCGCCCTCGTCGAGCGGGTCGAGGAGAGGGCGGGTGCAGTCGCGCGCGGGGAGGACGCGCTCGCGGCGCTCGTCGAGACCACCGACGCGATCCTCGCCGCCACCGTCGCCTTCGCGACCGAGGTCGGTGCCGTCACGCAGGCCGAGCAGGTGCGCGGCCATGCCCAGCAGGCGATGCTCGAGGGCGCCGCCGCCACGCTGCTGGCCTGTCTCATCGTCTTCGGCCTGTTTCCGGCCCTGTTCATGCTCCATAGGCAGAACCGAGAATTGCGCGGCGCGTCCTGCGAGCTCCAGGCCGCCGCCGAGGAACTCACGGTGATGTCGCGCATGGCACAGGTCGCGCCCTGGCACATCGACTGCCCGTCGGGCGGCGTGCGCTGGTCGCCGCGCCTGCGCGACGTGCTGCGCATTCCCGAGGACGTTCCGGAGACCTTCGCGGGCACGCTCGCGCTGTTCGAGCCGGCCTCGGCCGAGCGGCTGGAAGCGCTGGTGGCGCTGGCGCGGGAGACGGGGGAGGGCTGGGACGTCGAGCTGACCACGATCGCCGAGACCGGCGCGCGCCGGATGCGCTGCTTCGGGCAGGCGATCCGCGAGGAGGGACGTGGCGAGGGACGTGGCGAGGGACGTGGCGAGGGGCGTGGCGAGGGGCGGATCTCCGCGATCGCCTCCGCCGTGCAGGACGTCACCGACGGCGTCCTCGCCCGCGAGCGCTACGAGGCCGCCCAGCAGCGCCTCGCCATCGCCACCGAGGGCGCCAATATCGGGCTGTGGGACTGGATCCCGGGCAGCGACGAGAGTTGGTACAACGAATCTTGGTGGACCATGCTCGGATACGAGCCCGGAGACGTGCCGGAGGCGGCGGCGTCCTGGGTCGCGCTCGTGCATCCCGGCGACATCGCCCACGCGCGCGAGCGCCTCGCGGCGCACATGCGTGGCGAGGCGCCGGACTATCGCGCCGAGTTCCGCATGCGCGCCGCAGACGGAGGCTGGCGCTGGATCCTCGCCGTCGGGCGCGTCGTGGCCCGCGGGCAGGACGGCACGGCGACGCGCCTCTCGGGGCTCCATCTCGACATCACCGAGCGGCGCGAGGCGGAGGCGGCGCTCGCCGAGAGCGAGGAGCGCTTCCGCTCGCTCACGGTGATGGGCTCGGACTGGTTCTGGGAGCAGGACGCGGGCCTGCGCTTCACCCACTTTTCGCAGGAGATCAACGGCCTCTGGAAGGACCGGGCCGAGCTGATCGGCAAGACCCGGCGCGACCTGCCCATCGTGCTCGAGAACACGACCTGGGAGGAGCACCTCGCCGTGCTCGCCCGCCGCGAGCCCTTCCGCGACCTCGAATACAAGGTCGAGGACGGCGTGGTGACGCGTTGGTTCCGGGTGAGCGGAGACCCGGTCTTCGGCCCGGACGGCGCGTTCCGCGGCTATCGCGGCGTGGGCACGGACGTCAGCGAGCGGCGCCTCGCCATGGCCCAGCTCGTCGACGCCAGCCGCGAGGCCTCCGAGCGGGCGCGCGAGCTGCAGCTGACGCTGGCGCACATGATCCAGGGCCTGACCATGTACGACGCCGCCGGGCGGCTCGTGATCTGGAACGACCGCTATCTCGAGCTGATGGAGCTCGACCCCCGCTCGCTGCGCTACGGCATGCACCTCACGGAGGTGCTGGAGTTGCGCCGCGCCGCGGGCTCCTTCGATGGAGACATCGCGCGTGCGGTGCCCGATTTCCTGGAGCGCGTGGCGGCTGGAGAGGAGACCCGCGCGACCGTGCGCACCCGCGGCGGGCGACTCATCGCCCAGAGCAACGCGCCGATCCCCGGCGGCGGCTGGGTCACCACGCACGAGGACGTGACGGAGCGCGAGCAGGTCGCCGCCCGAATCAGCCACGCCGCCCATCACGACGTGCTCACCGGTCTCGCCAACCGCGCCTCGCTGAAGGCGCGCATCGACGAGACGCTGCACTCCGAGTGCGCCACGCCCTTCGGCGTCCTGCTGATCGACCTCGATCGCTTCAAGTCCGTCAACGACACGTTCGGGCACGCGATCGGCGACGCGCTCCTCGTCGAGGTCGCCGAGCGGATGCGCGCCCACGTGCGCCAGGAGGACCTCGTCGCACGGCTCGGCGGGGACGAGTTCGCGGTGCTCGCCCGCGGGCGCGGACGGGAGCAGGGCTGCGAGCGCGAGGCCTGCGAGGCACTGGCGCGCCGCCTGCTCGAGACCCTGACCGAGCCGTTCTCCATCGAGGGACGCCAGATCGTCGTGGGCGCGAGCATCGGCGTCGCGCTCGCCCCGGCCCACGGCCGCGAGGTCGACGAACTCCTGCGCAACGCCGACACCGCGCTGTATCGGGTCAAGGCCGACGGCCGCAACGGCTGGCGCATCTTCGACGGGGACCTCGACGCCGCCGCCCGGGCGCGGCGCGAACTCATCCGGGACCTGCGGGAGGCCATGGGTCGCGGGCAGCTCGCGCTCCACTTCCAGCCGATCGTCGACATCGCGAGCCGGGAGCCCGTGGGCGTCGAGACCCTGCTGCGCTGGCGGCATCCCGACCGCGGCATGGTCTCGCCCTCGGTGTTCATCCCGCTGCTCGAGGAAACCGGTCTCATCACGCCCGTGGGAGACTGGGTGATCGCGGAGGCCTGCCGGCAAGCCCGGGCGCTTCCCGACCACGTCAGCCTCGCGGTCAACGTCTCGCCCGCGCAGCTGCGCAACCGCGGGCTCCTCGACGTCGTCCTCGCCGCGCTCGAGGAGACGGGCCTCGCGCCCGAGCGGCTGGAGCTCGAGGTGACGGAGACCGTGCTCCTCGACGACGACCAGGCGCTGCTCGCGGACCTGCGGCGGGTGAAGGCGCTCGGCGTGCGCATCTCGCTCGACGACTTCGGTACCGGCTACTCGTCGCTCAGCTACCTGCGCATGTTCCCCTTCGACAAGATCAAGATCGACAAGTCCTTCGTCAACGACTTCGTCGAGCGCGAGGACTGCGCGGCGATCGTCTGCTCGATCATCGCGCTCGCACGCAGCCTCGACATGGTCTGCACGGCCGAGGGCGTCGAGACCGAGACGCAGGCGACGATGCTGCGCGCCGCCGGCTGCGACCTCGCGCAGGGCTACCTGTTCTCGCGGCCCGTCCCCCTGGAGCAGCTGCCGCTCGCCGCGTTCGATCTCGCCCCGGAAGGCGGGGAGAGCGCCCGAGACTCCGCGTCGGTTCCGCGCCGGATCGCCTGAGCCGCGACAGCCGGTCCCGCCCCCGCGCGCATGCGCACCCCTCGCCAGGCGCCGCCGAATCGTCCATAGCTCGTGGGAACGGGAAGCGAACGGCGAGGCGCGGGTGACGGCGGCGGCACGGGCGGGCGAGGTCGAGGTCGAGAGCGGCCGGGCGGATGTCGGCGCGGTCGAGATCGCGCTCGGGCGGCTCGTGCTCGTGCTCGACCGGGACGGCGTCGCCTGGCTGCCGGACCACCGCACGCTGCTCGTCGCCGACCTGCACCTCGAGAAGGGCTCCTCGCGCGCCCGCCGCGGATTCCTGCTGCCGCCCTACGACACGCGCGAGACGCTCGCGCGCCTCGCTGCCCCCGTCGCGGCGCACCATCCGGCGCGGGTGATCGCGCTCGGCGACAGCTTCCACGACCCCGACGGACCCGCCCGCCTCGACGCCGACGCGCGCGGGGCGCTCGCGGCGCTCCAGGCGGGGCGCGACTGGCTCTGGCTCACCGGCAACCACGATCCCGCGCTGCCCGCCACGCTCGGGGGCGAGGTGGCGGACACGGTCGCGCTCGACGGCGTCGCGCTGCGCCACGAGCCGCGGAGCGAGCCGGGCTCCGAGCCGGAGATCTGCGGCCATCTCCACCCCGTCGCCAAGGTGCGCCTGCGCGGGCGCGCCGTGCGCGCACGCTGCTTCGTGCACGACGGCAGGCGGCTGGTGATGCCGGCCTTCGGCGCCTATGCGGGCGGGCTCAACGTCTGCGACGCGGCCTTCGCGCCGCTCTTCCCCAACGGCTTCACAGCCCGGGTGGCCGGGCGCGAGCGACTCTACACGGTCTCCTCTCGGGCGCTGTGCGGGGATTGATCCGCGTAGCGGGGGCATCGGCCCTCACCCGGCCAGCCGCTGCGCCTCGTCCTTCGCGGCGGCGAGGTCCCGCAGGAAGCTCTCGTAGCCCGCCGCCTTCGCGTCCTCGTCGGGCAGGCGCAGCAGCCAGGAGGGGTGGACGGTGACGAAGCCCGGCAGGACCAGGCCGTTTGTCTCGAAGCGGGCTGGGCCGCGCGACCGCATCAGCGGCATCGCCTCGCCCGCGAGCGCGGTGAGCGCGGTGGCGCCCAGCGCGACCGTGAGGCGCGGGCGCACCAGGGTGAGCTCCTCCATCAGCCACCAGCGGTAATGCTTGATCTCGCCGAGCGAGGGCTTCTGGTGGATGCGGCGCTTGCCGCGCGCCACGAACTTGAAGTGCTTGACCGCGTTCGTGACATAGCAGGCGTCCCGGTCGATCCCGACCTCGCCCAGCGCCTTCGCCAGGAGCCGTCCCGCCGGGCCGACGAAGGGGCGGCCCTCCAGGTCCTCGACGTCGCCGGGCTGCTCGCCGACGAAGGCGATCAGCGGCGCGACCGGCCCCTCGCCGATCACGGCCTTGGGCGAGAAGTCCTGCGGCGGCTCGTAGGCGCGGATCATCGCCGCGAGTTCGTCGAGCGTGCGGGGGCGCGCGCCGGCGTCGAGCGCCGCGAGGGCGGCGCGGGGCTCGCGTTTCGTGGGCCTGGTGGGCTCCCGGTCCATCATGCCGCCAACGCGCGAGGCCGCCCCGCGGACGAGATCGGGGATGAGCTCGGCCTCGGGCAGGTTCTTCCAGTACTTCTTCGGCATCTCGGCGCGCATCGCGGTCGGGTTGACCCGCGCCGGGTTGAAGATCGCGCCGTAATACTCCCGCCAGCCCTCCTCGAACCCGTCGTGCGCGGGCGCGTCCTCCGGGCGGCCGGGCGGGCCGTAGGCGAGCCGCTCACGGTCCCACAGGATCGAGCCGTCGGGCGTGTGGATCGACCAGAGCATCGCGCCGAAGCGGTCGCGGAAGAAGGGGCCCACCGCGCGCAGGATGTGATGCTCGGGCTCGAACCAGGCGGCGAAGCGCTCGGGCTCGGCGCCCTCGACTTTCCGGAAGCGCACGAAGGCGTGCATCTTGTGGATGTCGCGGCCGATGTTGCGGCGCATGATGTGCAGCCGGTGCATCAGCGGATCGGCGACGATCTCCGGCAGCCGCCGCTCGCCGTTCGCGACGCGCCAGATCAGCGCGTAGAGCAGCGCCCAGCGCTCGGGATCGCGGTGCATCGCGACGTCCTTCACGATCGGCGGCACGGTCTTCGGCAAAGCGAGCGGCGGCGCCTCGGCGATCTGCGCCTCCGGCAGCAGGCTCGCCGTGCCATCGTCCTCGAACACGACGTCGTCGGGCGCCACGCTCTCCGTGACGAGCGCGCGGGCGGCGCGGCGAAACCCGTCGAGATCGGCCCCGGGTGCGAGGATGACGCGGCGCATCAGAACAGGGTGAGCTGCTCGGCGGGGCGCTGCACGAGCGCGGCCCTGAGGTCGAGGCGGTCGAGCAACGCGCCCGGCGTGTGGTCGCTCGCGACGAGGAAGGCGCGCGCGCGCTTCACCGAGCCCGCGAGCCGCGCGACGTCGTCGAGGGCGAGCCGGCGGTGGCGGCGCGCGACGAGGATCTTGTCCACCGCCTTGACCCCGAGCCCGGGCACCCGCAGCAGCAGTTCCCGGTCGGCGCGGTTGACGTCGACCGGGAAGCGCTCGCGGTGCTTCAGCGCCCAGGCGAGCTTGGGGTCCACCTCGAGGTCGAGCATGCCGGCGGTCGCGCCGGCCGCGATCTCGTCGACGTCGAAGCCGTAGAAGCGCAAGAGCCAGTCCGCCTGGTAGAGCCGGTTCTCCCGTTGGAGCGGCGGCGGCTTCAGCGGCAGGAGCCGGCTCGAATCGGGGATCGGCGAGAAGGCGGAATAGTAGACGCGCCGCAGCGCGTAGCCGGAATAGAGCGCGGTCGAGGTGCGCAGCACGTCGGTGTCGGTCGCGGCGTCGGCGCCGACGATCATCTGCGTCGACTGGCCTGCGGGCGAGAAGCGGCGCGCCGTGCGCGTCGTCTTGCGCTCGGCCTTCGCCTCGACGATGCGCTCCTTCATGCGGCCCATGGCGCCGCGGATGGTGGCGTCGTCCTTCTCGGGCGCGAGCGTCTTCAGGCTTTCGCGCTGCGGCAGCTCGATATTGATCGACAGCCGGTCGGCGTAGAGCCCCGCCTCCTCGATCAGGAAGGGGCTCGCCTCGGGGATGGTCTTGAGGTGGATGTAGCCGCGAAAGCCGTGCACCTCGCGCAGCGTCTTCGCCACGCGCACCATCTGCTCCATCGTATGGTCGGCGTTCTTGACGATGCCCGAGGAGAGGAACAGCCCCTCGATGTAGTTGCGCTTGTAGAAGTTGAGCGTCAGGTCGACCACCTCCTCGACCGTGAACCGCGCCCGCTCGACATTGGACGAGCGCCGGTTGACACAGTAGACGCAATCGTAGAGGCACCAGTTCGTCAGCAGGATCTTCAACAGGCTCACGCAGCGCCCGTCCGGCGTGTAGGCGTGGCAAATCCCGCTGCCCCCCGTCGACCCCAGCCCGTCCGTGCGGGACGTGCGCCTGGGCGCACTCGAGGACGCGCAGGACGCGTCGTACTTGGCCGCGTCGGCGAGGACGCGCAGCTTGCGGGACAGGGCGGGCACCATGTGGGGGAGAATGCGCCGGGTTCTCGGTTCGTTCAAGGGGGTAGGATGTCGCGGGGGGCACGCGTCGACGGCCATCCACAGCCCGCGACGCCCCACCCCTCGACAGGCGCGCGGCCAAAACGGATAAGGAACGGCGCGGCGGATCGGGACTGGAGGGCGAGGGGCCATGGCGATCATCAAGGACCCCGGCTTCGTCCATCTCCACGTCCACTCCTCCTACTCCCTCCTCGAGGGCGCGCTGCAGATCGGCGCGCTCGCCAAGCTGGCACTGGCCGATCGCCAGCCGGCGCTGGCGCTGACCGACACGAACAACCTCTTCGGCGCGCTGGAATTCTCCGAGAAACTGTCGGGCTCGGGCATCCAGCCGATCGCGGGCGTGCAGATCACCACCTGCTTCGAGACGCCCGATCCGGGGCAGCGGCAGGGGCCGGCAGCGGCCGCGGCGGGGCTCGCCAACCTCGTGCTCTTGGCGCAGAGCGAGGAGGGCTACCGCAACCTGATGCGCCTCGTCACGCGCGGCTATTTCGACGTCCAGCTCGGCGGCAGCCCGCAGGTGTCGCTCGCCGCGCTCGCGGAGCATGCCGAGGGCGTGATCGCGCTCACCGGCGGGCTCGGCGGGCCGCTCGACCGCGCCTTCGCGACGGGCCGGCCGGAGCTGGCCGCCGCGCGGCTCTCCGCGCTGGAGGCGATCTACGGCGACCGTCTCTATGTCGAGATCCAGCGCCACGGGCTCGAGGAGGAGCGCGCGGTGGAGGGCGCGCTGATCGCGCTCGCCGACGAGCGCGGGCTACCGCTGGTGGCGACGAACGAGCCCTTCTTCGCGAAGGAAAACGACTACGAGGCGCATGACGCGCTGCTCGCGGTGGCCGAGGGCCAGGTCGTCGCCAACACCGACCGGCGCCGGCTCTCGCCCGAGCACCGCTTCAAGACCCGCGCCGAGATGGCCGCGCTCTTCGCCGACCTGCCGGACGCGCTCTCCAACACCGTCGACGTCGCGATGCGCTGCGCCTACCGCGTGACGACGGTGAAGCCCATCCTGCCGCGCTTCACCGCGGACGCCGAGGGCGTCGACGGCGAGGAGGCGGAGGGGCTCGAGCTCGAGCGCCAGGCGCAGGAGGGGCTCGCTGCGCGGCTGAAGGCCCATGGCCCGGCGCCGGGGACGACGGAGCAGGAGTATCACGACCGGCTCGCCTTCGAACTCGGCATCATCCGGCGGATGAAGTTCCCCGGCTACTTCCTCATCGTCGCCGACTTCATCAAGTGGGCCAAGGACCACGACATCCCCGTCGGCCCGGGCCGCGGCTCGGGCGCGGGCTCGCTGGTGGCCTGGTCGCTCACCGTCACCGACATCGACCCGCTGCGCTTCGGCCTGCTGTTCGAGCGCTTCCTCAACCCCGAGCGCGTCTCGATGCCGGACTTCGACATCGACTTCTGCGTCGACGGCCGCGAGGACGTGATTCGCTACGTGCAGGAGCGCTACGGCGAGCGCCAGGTCGCGCAGATCATCACCTTCGGCACGCTGCTCGCCCGCGGCGTGCTGCGCGACGTCGGCCGCGCGCTCGCCATGCCCTTCGGGCAGGTGGACAAGCTCTGCAAGCTCGTGCCGCAGAACCCGGCGAAGCCCGTCACGCTCGAGCAGGCCATCGCCGACGAGCCCAAGCTGCGCGAGGCGGCCGAGCAGGAGGAGGTGGTCGAGCGGCTCCTGCGCATCGCGCAGAAGCTGGAGGGCCTCCACCGCCACGCCTCGACCCACGCCGCCGGCGTCGTCATCGGCGACCGGCCGCTCCAGGAGCTCGTGCCGCTCTACCGCGACCCGAAGACGGGCATGCGGGTCACGCAGTACAACATGAAGTGGGTCGAGCAGGCGGGGCTGGTGAAGTTCGACTTCCTCGGCCTGAAGACGCTCACCGTGCTGCGCAACGCCGTCGATCTCCTGAAGGAGCGAGGCGTCGCCGTCGATCTCTCGAACCTGCCGCTCGACGACCCGAAGACCTACGAGATGCTGGGGCGCGGCGAGACGGTGGGCGTGTTCCAGGTGGAATCGGCGGGCATGCGCAAGGCGCTCGTCGAGATGCGCGCCGACCGGATCGAGGACCTGATCGCGCTCGTCGCCCTCTACCGCCCGGGTCCGATGGCCAACATCCCGGTCTATTGCGAGCGCAAGCTCGGCCGAGGCCGGGACGAAAGCGGCTGGTACCCGCACCCGAAGCTCGCGCCGATCCTGCGCGAGACCTTCGGGATCATCGTGTACCAGGAGCAGGTGATGGAGGTGGCCAAGCTGCTCGCCGGCTACTCGCTCGGCGACGCCGACCTCCTGCGTCGCGCAATGGGCAAGAAGATCAAGGCGGAGATGGACAAGCAGCGCGTCCGCTTCGTCGACGGCTGCAAGGCGAACGGCATCGAGGAGGGCAAGGCCGACGAGATCTTCGACCTGCTCGCCAAGTTCGCCGACTACGGCTTCAACAAGTCCCACGCCGCCGCCTACGCGGTGGTCTCGTACCAGACGGCCTGGGTGAAGGCGAACCATCCGGTCGAGTTCCTGGCGGCGTCCATGAACCTCGACATCGACAACACCGACAAGCTCTCCGAATTCCGCCGGGAGGCGCAGCGGCTGGGCATCAAAGTGGAGCCGCCGTCGATCAACCGCTCGCAGGTGCGCTTCTCGGTGGCGGGCGGCGCCATCCGCTACGCGCTCGCCGCGGTGAAGGGCGTGGGCCGGCAGGCGATGGAGGCGATCGTCGCCGCGCGGGGCGACACGCCCTTCGCGGACCTCGCCGATCTCGCCCGGCGCTTGCCGCCGAAGAGCGTCAACAAGCGCATCCTGGAGAACCTCGTCGGCGCCGGCGCCTTCGACGACCTCGAGCCCGACCGCGCCCGCGCCTTCGCGGCGATCGAGCCGATGCTGTCGCTCGCCGCCCAGGCGGCGGAGGCGGAGACGACGGGGATCGTCGACATGTTCGGCGGCCTCGCCTCGGCGGACGTCTCGCTGCGCGTGCCGGACCACGAGCCGTGGACGGCGTCCGACCGCCTGCAGCGCGAGTACGACGCGGTCGGCTTCTTCCTCTCGGGCCATCCGCTCGACGAATATTCCGAGCTCCTCGGCAAGCTGCGCGTCCAGCGCTGGAGCGACTTCGTGCGCTCCGTCCGCGCCGGCGCCAGCGTCGGGCGCCTCGCCGCGACCGTGCTCGACCGGCAGGAGCGGCGCACCAAGTCCGGCTCGAAGATGGGCATCCTCCAATTGTCCGATCAGTCCGGACACTTCGAGGCGATCGTCTTCTCGGAGGGCCTCCAGCGCTTCCGCGACCAGCTCGAGCCCGGCTCGGCGGTGGTGCTCGTGGTGCAGGCGGGCGTCGAGGGCGAGGACGTGCGCGCGCGCATCAACGCCGTGGAGCCGCTCGACGAGGCCATCGCCAAGCACCAGAAGGGCATGCGCATCTACCTGCGCGACGAGCGACCGGTGCGCTCCGTGCAGGAGCGGCTGAAGGCACGCGGCGAGGGCGAGGTCTCCCTCGTGCTGATCCTCGACGGCGGCGAGCAGGAGGTGGAGGTGAAGCTGCCCGGCAAGTACCTGGCGACGCCGCAGATCGCGGGGGCGCTCAGGGCGGTGCCGGGGGTGGAGTGGGTGGAGATCAGTTGACCGGAGGGGGAGGGTCGCCGATCCTGACGGAACAGGCGGCTGCGCCGCGCATGCAGGCCGACACGGGCTCGATGCAGAACAAGTTCCGGAAGCTCCAGACGCTCACCCTGAAGGGGTTCAAGTCGATCCGCGCGATCGAGGAGCTTCCGTTCGCCGATATCAACATCGTGTTGGGGCCGAACGGCGCCGGAAAGAGCAATTTCGTCGGCTTCTTTCCCTTCATCGCCCGTCTCGCCCGCGAGGAGCTGCAGGACTACGTCGCGAAGCAGGGCGGGATCGAGAAGGTGCTCTTCTTCGGACCCAGCAACACCTCACAGCTGAGAGTCTACTTCCGCTCAGATCTGAGCGAATATTCTGCGACGCTCGAGCCTACCTCGGACGGCGGTCTCTTTTTCGCGAATGAGGAATGCAGCGTACATGGTTACGGGCGTTCGATCGGCGTACCCCGACAGTTCGAGACGCAGCTTCGCCGTACCGATGCCGCAGCCGAAATCCCTCGCTACATCTACGAGCCCATCGAGAACTGGCGCGTCTATCACTTCCACGACACGTCGGCGTTCGCGCCGCTGCGCAGCCTGTCGCGCCTGACCGAGCCCGAGCGCCTGGATGCGGACGGCGGCAATCTCGCTGCCTTCCTGTACTATCTCCAGGAGAAGCACCCGGACATCCTCACCGGCGTCAGCGACGCCTTGCGTCGCGTCGCCCCCTTCTTCGGCGGCTTCGTCCTGCGGCCCGAGGCGCTCAACCCCGACACGATCCGCCTGCGCTGGCGCCATCGCGGGCGCGATCCGCTCTTCGACGTGTCGGACCTGTCCGACGGCACGCTTCGCTTCGTCGCGCTCGCGGCGCTGCTGCTGCAGCCCGACCCGCCCTCCACCATCGTCCTCGACGAGCCCGAGCTCGGCCTCCACCCGGCGGCGCTCGCCGAGCTCGCGGCGCTCATGCACGAGATCGCGCCGCGGGTGCAGATCATCGCCGCGACGCAGTCTCCCACATTCGCCAATCATTTCGGCTGGCGCGACGTGATCATGGTCGATCGCGTGGACGACGCCTCCACCTTCCGGCGCCTCACGGAGGCGGAGGTCGCGCCCTGGGCTTCCGACCACGGCATCGGCGACATGTGGGAGAGGAACCTCATCGGAGGCCGGCCCTGATGGTCCGTCTCGCGGTCCATGTCGAGGGCCAGACCGAGGAGCGCTTCGTCGAGGACGTGCTCGCGCCGCACCTCGAAGCCCTCGGCGTCTTCCCGCAGCCCGTCCTGATCGCGACCGGCCGCAACGCCGACGGGAGCCGCGCGCGGGGTGGCGGGGTGAACCTCGATCGCGTGTGCCTCCAGCTCCGGCGGCTCCTCGCCGGATTTCCGGACGGCCACGTGACCACGTTCTACGACCTTTACGCCTTCGGCGGCCGTGCGCCGGGCGAGAGCGCGGACGCGCTCGAGGCGCGCATCCACGAGGCTCTGGGCGCGCCGGCCAATCTCGTCCCCTACGTCCAGCGGCACGAGTTCGAGGCGCTTCTCCTGAGCGCGCCGGACGTCGTCGCCCGGCATTTCCGCCGCGACGACCTCGCCGGCATCATCGAACGCGCGCTCGCGCCGCTGGGTGGCCCCGAGGACCTGAACGACGGCGCGGCGACCGCGCCCTCGAAGCGGCTGGAGGCCTGGACGCAGGGCATGCCGCAGCGCTATGCGAGCGGCACCAAGCTGCGCCACGCGCCACCGATCTGCGCGCGCATCGGGCTCGGGCCCATGCGCGCGGCCTGCCCCCGGTTCGACGCCTGGATCGCGCGCCTCGAGCGCCTAGCACCCGCCTGAGCCCGCCCGTGCACCTCCACACCCTCCTCCTCGCCCCCGGCCCCGACTTCCGCACCCGCCCCGTCCCGGAGGCCGCGCTCGTCTTCGGCGGGCTTTCGGGCGATCTCCATCACGGGCTCGTGCGCAAGGCGGATGCGCGCACGCCCTGGCACGCGCGCGGCACGCCGATCGCCAACACGCGGCAGGTGTCGCTCGTGTCGGTGGAGGAACTGGCGGAGGTGGCCGAGGCGCTGGGCATCCAGGAGGTCGACCCCGCCGACCTCGGCGCGAACCTCGTCCTCTCCGGCGCGCCGGCGCTCGGCGCGACGCCGCCGGGGACGCGGCTCCTGTTCCCGTCGGGCGCGACCCTGTTCGTGACGGAGGCGAACCCGCCCTGCCGCCAGCCCGGCCGCAAGCTCGCCGCCGCGCACGGCCGGCGCGAGCTTGAATTCGCGTTCGTGAAGGCGGCGAAGGGAAAGCGCGGGCTCGTCGCGTTGGTCGAGCGGGAGGGGGCGATCCGGGCGGGGGATGCGGTGCGGCCGCTCGCGCCGACGCGGGGGTGAAGGAGCGCCGCCCACCGCGCTTGCATTCGCCGTCCCGAGCCCGTATATGCGCGCCCATCCCACACGCGGAGCCATGTCGTGCCCAGACGGCGCGACGCACCCGGTGCCGGCTGACGAAGCCGGAACGCGGCCCCGCGGAGGCTAGAACCGGAGAGTAGAATCAGATGGCCCTTCCCGACACCTCCATGCGCCAGCTCCTCGAGGCCGGCGCGCACTTCGGCCACCAGTCCCACCGCTGGAACCCGAAGATGCTGCCGTTCATCTTCGGCACGCGCAACAACATCCACATCATCGACCTGGCCCAGACGGTGCCGATGTTCTACCGCGCCCTGCAGGCGGTGAGCGACACGGTCTCCCGCGGCGGCCGCGTGCTGCTCGTCGGCACCAAGCGCCAGGCCCAGGACGCGGTGGCGGACGCCGCCAAGCGCTCGGCCCAGTACTACGTCAACTCCCGCTGGCTCGGCGGCATGCTGACGAACTGGAAGACCATCTCGGGCTCGATCACGCGCCTGCGCAAGGTCGACGAGATCCTCGCCGGCGGGGCCCAGGGCCTCACCAAGAAGGAGCGCCTGATGCTCGCCCGCGAGAAGGACAAGCTCGAGCGGGCGCTCGGCGGCATCAAGGACATGGGCGGCGTGCCCGACCTGATCTTCGTGATCGACACCAACAAGGAGCAGCTGGCGGTGAAGGAGGCGACGCGCCTCGGCATCCCGGTGGCCGCCATCGTCGACACCAACTGCGACCCCGACGGCATCACCTACCCGATCCCGGCCAACGACGACGCCGGCCGCGCCATCGCGCTCTACTGCGACCTGATCGCGCGGGCCGCACTCGACGGCATCTCCCGCTCGCAGGGGGATCTGGGCATCGACATCGGCGCCTCCGAGGCCCCGATGGTCGAGGAGCTTCCCGAGGTCGCCGCCGGCCCGGCCGAGGCGCCGGTCGATCTCGCGGTCGAGCAGACGGACACGTTCGAGCGCCTCGCCGCCCCGCGCGGCGCGCCCGACGACCTCTCGAAGCTCACCGGCGTCGGCCCGGAGCTCGAGCAGACCCTCAACGACGGCGGCGTCTTCCACTACTGGCAGATCGCGGCGCTGACGGACGAGGAGGCGGCCGCGCTGGACGCCGACCTCAAGCTCAACGGCAAGATCGCGCAGAACGGCTGGGTCGCCCAGGCGCGCGCCATGCTGGAAGCCGCCGCCGCGTAACCCGCCCGAGCGTCATCGCCGCGTCGCATTCCTGCGATGTCGGTGGGGCCGCGCCCGTGACGACATCAGCCCGGCGTGCCGAGAAGCGGACCGCCGGGCTCCTTTCATGACGGAGACCCGAGATCATGGCGAACATCACCGCGGCGATGGTGAAGGACCTGCGCGAGAAGACCGGCGCGGGCATGATGGACTGCAAGAACGCGCTCGGCGAGACCGACGGCGACATCGAGGCCGCGGTCGACTGGCTGCGCAAGAAGGGCCTCGCCAAGGCCGCCAAGAAGGCCGGTCGCGTCGCGGCCGAGGGCCTCGTCGCCGTCGAGCTGCGCGACGGCAAGACCGCCGGCGTGGTCGAGGTCAATTCCGAGACCGACTTCGTCGCCCGTAACGAGCAGTTCCAGGCCTTCGTCTCCCAGGCCGCGAAGCTCGTCCTCGACACCGACGGCACCGTCGACGGCCTCACCGCCGCCTCCTACCCGGGTGCGAGCGGCACGGTCGGCGAGAAGCTCCAGGAGCTGATCGCCACGATCGGCGAGAACATGACCGTGCGCCGCACGGCCAAGGTCGGCGTCGGCGAGGGCGTCGTCGCCTCCTACGTCCACGGCGCGGTGGCCGAGGGTCTCGGCAAGATCGGCGTCGTCGTCGCGCTCGAGTCGGCCGGCGAGAACACCGACGAGCTCGCGACCCTCGGCCGCCAGATCGCCATGCACGTCGCCGCGACGAACCCGGTCGCGGTCGACGCGTCGGGCGTCGATGCGGCGACGGTCGAGCGCGAGTCGGCGATCCTGCGCGACAAGAACGCCGGCAAGCCCGACCACGTTCTCCAGAAGATCGTCGAGAGCGGCCTGAAGTCCTACTACAAGGAGGTCACCCTCCTGGAGCAGTCCTTCGTACACGACCCCTCCAAGAGCGTCGCCCAGGTGCTCAAGGAGGCCGAGGGCAAGGTCGGCGGGCCGATCGCGATCGGCGGCTTCGTGCGTTACGCGCTCGGCGAGGGCATCGAGAAGGAAGAGAGCGACTTCGCGGCCGAGGTCGCCGCGCAGGCCGGCGTCAAGGCCTGATCGCCGTCCCCCGCGAACCGAGTCGACCCAGGGGCCCCCGCCGAACGCGGGGGCCCTTCTTCGTCGTGCAGGGCGTATCGCGCCGCCACTCCGACGCGGGGCCGATGTGGCAATAATGTCCTAGACGCTGCCGGGCTTATCGGTGAGCTTCCCTTCGGTTCGAGTGATCGGAGGGGCGATGTTCGCGAGGTTCGGAATCGTCGTTGCGGCGCTCCTCGTCACGATGGGGGGCGCGCTCGCGGCCGACAGGGCCGCGGAAGGGCAGCCGCCGGTCGCGGAGGCGAGCTGGACCGGCCTCTATGCCGGCGCCTGGATAGGCGGCCGGACGTCGCGGGTCGGCGTCACCGCCTGCCCCGGTGGCGTCGTGGGCCAGAACTGCCCCGAGGGATTCGGGCTGGACGGCTTCGTCGCCGGCGTCAACGTGGGCTTCGATCTCCAGCTCGACAACGGCGTCGTCCTCGGCGCCTTCCTGGTGCTGCCGCTCACGCGCGACGACGAGGTCGTCACGACCCCTCTGTTCGAGCCGTTCGGCCTGTCGTGGCGGGTGACGCCGAAATTCGTCGGTGCCCTGGCCGCGCGCGTCGGCTACGCGTTCGGCGATGTCCTGCCCTACGCGGTGGTCGGCGTTTCGCGCGCATGGGTGGAGAGCCAGACGCTCTCGTTCGGATTGCCCCTCAACCAGCCGGTCGAGGTCGCGCACACGGGCATGGTGCTCGGCGGGGGGCTCGAGATGCGGCTCACGCAGAACGTGTCGGTCGACGGCCGGTATCTCCTCGGCCTCCTCGGCAGCGCGACATACGATTTCTGCGGCAATCCGCCCTGCGGCTCGTCCTACGACAGCGTCTCGCACAATTTCCTCGCCGGACTGAACTACCGCTTCTGAGGGCGACGTGCGCTCCTGCCGGTCGCCCTCCCGCGGCCGGCTCGGTCGTGTCGCGAAAAGCGGGCGTTTCGCCTTGCGCGCAGCGCCGGGCGGCGGCAGTGTGCCGCCCGCCGGGCCGATCGGGCATGGAGAAACGGGAGACTGCGACGTGGCGCTGCCCTACAAGCGAATTCTGGTGAAGCTCTCGGGCGAGGCGCTGCAGGCGCCCGACGGGTATTGGCTCGAGGCGCAGACGCTGGCCGCGCTCGCCGGCGACATCGCCCGCGCCAGCGACGCCGGGTTCCAGATCGCGCTGGTGATCGGCGGCGGCAACATCATCCGCGGCGCGCGCATGAGCGCGGCGGGATGGATCGACCGGGCCACCGCCGATTCGATGGGCATGCTCGCCACCGTCATGAACTCGCTCGCGCTGGAGACCGCGCTCAACGCCGCCGGCGTGCCGGCGCGCACGATGTCGGCGGTGTCGATGCCCACGATCTGCGAGACCTACGCGCGCCAGCCGGCGCTCCACCATCTCGACAAGGGCCAGGTCGTGGTGCTCGCCGGCGGCACCGGCAACCCGTTCTTCACGACCGACACCTCGGCCGTGCTGCGCGCCGCGGAGCTGCGCTGCGACGCCGTCCTCAAGGCCACGCAGGTCGACGGCGTCTACTCCGCCGACCCCAAGCGCGACCCGAGCGCCCAGCGCTACGAGCGCCTCACCCACGACGAGGCGATCGCCGCCGACCTCAAGGTGATGGACACGGCCGCCTTCGCGCTCGCCCGCGAGCAGCGCCTGCCGATCGTGGTGGGCAGCGTGCATCCGCCCTCCTCGGTGGCCGCGATCCTGGAGGGCAGCGCACCCGCGACGGTCGTCGCCCCTTGATGCGGCGCCGCCATCGGCGTAAGCCGGGTCGGAATTGGGACTGAGGCGAGAGACCGATGAGCGACGAATTCGACATCAACGACGTTCGGCGGCGGATGCAGGGCGCGGTGGCGTCCCTGAAGAACGACCTGTCCGGCCTGCGCACGGGCCGCGCCTCCGCGAGCCTCGTCGAGCCGATCACCGTCGAAGCCTACGGCGCGGCGATGCCGATGAACCAGGTCGCGACGATCTCCGTGCCCGAGCCGCGCCTGCTCTCGGTGCAGGTCTGGGACCGCGGCATGGTCGGCGCGGTGGAGAAGGCGATCCGCGAGTCCGATCTCGGTCTCAACCCGCAGACGGAAGGCCAGGTCATCCGGCTGCGCATCCCCGAGATGAACGAGCAGCGCCGCAAGGAGATGGTCAAGGTCGCGCACAAGTACGCGGAGGAGGCCCGCATCGCCGTCCGCCACGTGCGCCGCGACGGGCTCGACACCTTGAAGAAGCTGGAGAAGGACGGTCTCCTCTCGCAGGACGACGAGAAGCGCCACGCGACCGAGGTGCAGAAGGTGACCGACGAGCACGTCGCCGAGGTCGATTCGGTCGTCGCCGCCAAGGAGAAGGAGATCATGCAGGTCTAGAGCCGGCCCGCATGAGCCTCCCCGTCTCGAGGAACCCGCAACCCATGACCCACGGGCGCGACAGCGGCGCCGCCGCACGAGATCCAGCGCATGCCCGCTGACGCCGCACAGGCGGCGCTCGCCGCGCCCGCGCCCCGGGAGGCGGCGGACCCGCGTGCCGATGCGGCCGCGGTGCCGCGCCACGTCGCCATCATCATGGACGGCAACGGCCGCTGGGCGGCGAGGCGCGGCCTGCCGCGGGTCGAGGGGCATCGCCGCGGCGTCGAGGCGGTGCGCCGCGCCGTCGAGCTCGCGGGCGAGGCCGGCGTGCGCTACCTGACGCTCTACTCGTTCTCCGCCGAGAACTGGTCGCGCCCGGCCCAGGAGGTCTCGGACCTGATGGGCCTGCTCAAGCACTTCGTGCGCAAGGATCTCGCGACGCTCCACCGCAACGGCGTGCGGGTGCGGATCATCGGCGAGCGCGCGGGGCTGCCCGCCGACATCGTCGGCGTGCTGGAGGAGGCGGAGACGCTCACGCGCGGCAATGCGGGCCTCACCCTCGTCGTCGCCTTCAACTACGGCGGTCGCCAGGAGATCGCCCGCGCCGCGCGCGTTCTCGCCGAGGAGGTCGCCGCCGGGCGGCTCTCGCCGCGGGACATCACCGTGGAGCGGCTCTCCGCCGCGCTCGACACGCGCGACATCCCCGACCCGGACCTCGTGCTGCGCACCTCCGGCGAGCAGCGGATCTCGAACTTCCTGCCCTGGCAGAGCGCCTATTCCGAACTCGTCTTCCTGCCCGACCTGTGGCCCGACTTCGGGCGCGAAGCCTTCGCCAAGGCGCTCGCCGAGTACGCCTGCCGCGAGCGTCGCTTCGGCGGCCTCGGGCCGGGGACGCTCTGACATGCCCGCTCCCGGCCCGCGCGGCGAGGAGGGGGGCTTCCTGCGCTCGGAGACCGGGGTCAGGCTCCTTTCGGCGCTCGTGCTGGTGGCGCTGGCGCTGGGGACCGCGTGGCTCGGCGGCTATGCCACCGGCCTGTTCTGGCTCCTGGCCGCGACCGCGGCCGCCCGCGAATGGCTCGACGTGACGAAGCCCGAGCGCCGTGAGCCGATCTGGGCGGCGATGTTCATGGGCCTGATCGCGCTCGCGACATCGGTCATGATCGCGGCGCCGGAGGCGGCGCTGCTCTGGCTCGTGCTGTTCCCGGCGGGGATCCTCGTCTTCGGCGGGCGCTGGCGGGATCGCCTCTGGAGCCTCCTCGGCTTCGCGGTCGTCGTGATCCTCGCCACCGCACCGTCGATCGTTCGCGAGCATCCCGCGCTCGGCCTCACCGGTCTCCTCTGGATCTTCGCCGTCGTCTGGGGCACCGACGTCGCCGCCTACTTCACGGGACGCGCGCTCGGCGGGCCGAAGCTCGCGCCGCGGATCAGCCCGGGCAAGACCTGGTCGGGCTTCTTCGGCGGGCTCGTCGTCGGCACGCTGGCGGGGGCGCTCGTCGTGGCGGCCGGGGAGGCGCTGGGCTGGGAGCGGCCGCTCGGCTGGACGGCGATCGTCGTCCTCACCGCGGTCGCGTCCGTGATCGGCCAGGCGGGCGACCTCGCCGAATCGAAGCTCAAGCGCCACTTCAACGTGAAGGATTCGAGCAGGCTGATCCCCGGCCACGGCGGCGTGCTCGACCGGATAGACGCCTTCGTCGCGGTGTGCGCCTTCGTGCTGCTGAGCCTGGGGATCGCGACGCTCGCGGGCGGATCCGCGACGGGTTGATGACACGCGCCGCGCTTTGCCTCATAAGGTGTCCGCAACGCGGGGAGGGCCGATGCCGATCGACGACGAGGCGCCCGGAGAGGCGCCCAGAGAGGTGCCCGGAGAGGCATCCGGTGGCGCGCCGCGCCGCATCACCATCCTGGGCGCGACGGGCTCCGTCGGGCGCTCCACGGCGGACGTGGTGCGCACGCACGCCGATCGCTTCGCGGTCGAGGCCGTGGTCGGTGGCCGGGACGCGGGGGCGCTCGCCGATCTCGCGGTCGCGCTCGGAGCACGCTTCGCGGCGGTGGCGGACGAGGCTGCCGGGCCGGCGCTGAGGGAAGCGCTCGCGGGCACCGGCATCGCCTGCGGCGCCGGCGAGGCGGCGGTGATGGAGGCCGCGACCCGCGAGGCGGACGTCGTGCTCGCCGCCATCTCCGGCGCGGCCGGCCTCGCGCCGACGGTCGCGGCGATGCGCGAGGGCGTGACGATCGCGCTGGCCAACAAGGAATGCCTCGTCTCGGCCGGCGCCGCCTTCATGGCGCAGGCGCGCCGCCTCGGCGTGCGGCTCCGCGCCGTCGATTCCGAGCACAACGCGCTCGAGCAGGCGCTCGGCGCCGGGCGCCGGGAGGACGTCACGGCGCTGACGCTGACCGCGTCGGGCGGTCCCTTCCGCACCTGGGAGCGCGAGCGCCTCGCCCGCGCGACGGTCAAGGAGGCGCTCAAGCACCCGACCTGGTCGATGGGCGCCAAGATCACCATCGATTCGGCCAGCCTGATGAACAAGGGCCTCGAGCTGATCGAGGCGCACCACCTGTTCTCGATGCCCGCCGAGCGGCTCGAGGTGCTGGTCCATCCGCAGTCCATCGTGCACGGCCTCGTGCACTGGCGCGACGGCTCGATCACCGCCGGGCTCGCCGCGCCGGACATGCGCATCCCCATCGTCAACGCGCTCGCGGTCGACGGCGCGCGGCTCGATCTCGACGTGCCGCGGGTCGATTTCGCGGCGCTGGGCGGCTTCACCTTCGAGCGCGCCGACACCGATCGCTTTCGCTGCCTCGCTCTGGCGCAGGCGGCGATGGCGCAGGGCGGCGGCGCGCCGACCGTGCTGAACGCGGCGAACGAGATCGCGGTGGCCGCGTTCTGCGCCGGGCGCATCGGCTTCTTCGGCATCGCCGAGACGGTGGAGGCGGCGCTGGACGCGATGAGCGCGGCGCGCCTGCCGGCGCCCGCCAGCGTCGGGGAGGCGTTAACGCTGGATGCGGAAACCCGCGCGCGGACGCAGGAAATCTTGCAGGATCGGGCGACGCGCCCGATCTCTTGACGATACGGGTAGACGAGCGGCGGGGTCCCCGCCGGGCACGACGGGACGATGCCGCCGAGGCGCGGCCGGAGGGAGAGCGAGATGGAATTCCTGAGCGCGATCGGCGGCGGCGCCGTCGACATCCTCTTCGGCTACCTCGTGCCGTTCCTCTTCGTGCTCGCCGTCGTCGTGTTCGTGCACGAAATGGGGCACTTCCTCGTCGGTCGCTGGTGCGGCGTCGGCGTGCAGGCCTTCTCGATCGGCTTCGGGCCGGAGCTCGTGGGCTGGAACGACCGGCAGGGGACGCGTTGGAAGGTCTGCGCGATCCCGCTGGGCGGCTACGTCAAGTTCTTCGGCGACGCCGGTGCCGCCTCGACCCCCGACAACGCGGGTCTCTCGCAGATGAGCGAGTCGGACAGGGCGAAGAGCTTCCACCACAAGCCGGTGGCGCAGCGCGCGGCGATCGTCGCCGCGGGGCCGATCGCCAACTTCATCCTCGCCATCCTCGTCTTCGCCGGCGTGTTCTGGGCGAACGGCCGCACGGTGCTCGTGCCGCAGGTCGACGTGGTGCTCGAGAACAGCGCCGCGGAGCGCGCCGGCTTCCAGCCCGGCGACCTCATCGTGGAGATCGACGGGCGCTCGATCGTCAGCTTCAACGACATGCAGCGCATCGTCTCGTCCTCCGCCGAGGACCGGCTCTCGATCGTGGTGGAGCGCGACGGCCGGCTCGTGACGCTCGAGGCCACGCCGGAGCGGCGCGTCGCCGAGACCGCGTTCGGGGCCCAGCGCATCGGCATGCTCGGCATCCAGGCGGCGAATTCGCCCGACGCGATCCGCCACATCGACTACGGGCCGATCGAGGCGCTCGGGCTCGGGGCCTACGAGAGCTATTTCGTGGTCGAGCGCACGTTCGACTATCTCGGCCAGCTGATCACCGGGCGCGAGAGCGCCGACCAGCTGTCCGGCCCGATCCGCATCGCCAAGGTCTCGGGCGACGTGGCGGAGGCCGGCGGGATCGTCTCGCTGATCACGCTGATGGCGGTGCTCTCGGTCTCGATCGGGCTCATCAACCTCTTTCCCGTGCCGATGCTCGACGGCGGCCATCTGATGTTCTACGCGGTGGAGGCCGCGCGCGGCCGGCCGCTGAGCGAGAACGCCCAGGAGATCGGCTTCCGCATCGGCTTCGCGCTGGTCATCTTCCTGATGCTCTTCGCCACGTGGAACGATATCGTTCACCTTATCAACCCGTTGACCGCCGAAGGGACGTGACACGAACGCCACGCCGGGGCAAAATTCCGCTCGGGTGGACGACACGGCGGTTGCTTGGCCGCGCGACTCGGTTAGAAGCGGGATTTGACCAGAACGGTCGGGAGGCGTTCCAGAGCCTGCCGGTCCGGGTGGCAACCCGTGGCAATCAAGAACGAGACGGGCTCATACATGTCGATGACAGTGGAACGCCGGCGTAGAGCGGCGAAGCGGACGTCCGTCGCGATCGCGGCGCTCATGGCGACCTTCACCGTGAGCGAGGCGCTGGCGCAGCAGGTCGTCGTGCGCGGCAACAGCCGCGTCGCCGACGAGACCATCCGCGCCTACGTCACCGGCGTCAGCGCCGAGGAGGCGCGGCGCAACCTCGTCGCCACCGGCTTCTTCTCCGACGTGCGCGTGAGCCGTCAGGGCGGCCAGCTCGTCGTCACCGTCGTCGAGAACCAGATCATCAACCGGGTCGCCTTCGAGGGGAACCGACGCCTTCAGAGCGAGGCGCTGATCCCCGAGCTGCAGACCCGCGCCCGCCAGCCCTACAACCCCGCCACCGTCGCCGCCGACGTCTCCCGCCTGCAGGAGATCTACCGGCGCACCGGCCGCGGCCTCGCGACCGTGACGTCGCGCATCGTCGACCTGCCGGACGGGCGCATCGACGTCGTCTTCACAGTCGACGAGGGCAGCAAGACCGGCATCCGCGAGATCAACTTCACCGGCAACGAGGTCTTCTCCGACGGTCGCCTGCGCGACGTCATGACCTCGACGGAGTCGAACATCCTGTCGTTCCTCAAGACGACGGACGTCTACGACCCCGACCGCCTCGCCGCCGACCTCGAGCAGATCCGGCGCTACTATCTCCGCAAGGGCTACGCCGACTTCCGCGTCGTGGGCACGAACGTGCAGTTCGACCCGCAGCGCGAGGGCTACGTCATCGACATCGCCGTCGAGGAAGGCCAGCAGTACCGCGTCGGCACCGTGGCGATCGACTCGCGCATCCCCGACGTCACGACCGAGGAACTGCGCCGGCGCGTGCTCACCCGCGAGGGTCAGGTCTACGACGCCACCGCCGTCGAGCGCACGCTCGTCGACCTCACGACCGAGGTCGCGCGCCGCGGCTACGCCTTCGCGCAGGTGCGCCCGGCGGGCGAGCGCGACCCCGTGGCGGGCGTCGTCAACGTCACCTACATCGTCGAGGAGGGTCCGCGCGTCTACATCGAGCGGATCAACATCCGCGGCAACACCCGCACCCGCGACTACGTCATCCGCCGCGAACTCGATCTCGGCGAAGGCGACCCCTACAACAAGGTGCTGATCGACCGGGCCGAGCGGCGCCTCAACGCGCTCGGCTTCTTCGAGCGCGTCCGGATCTCGAACGAGCCGAGCCAGTCGCCCGACCGCGTGGTGCTCAACATCGACGTCGAGGACAAGCCGACCGGCTCGTTCTCCGTCGCCGGCGGCTACTCCACCTCGGACGGCTTCATCGGCGAGGTGTCGCTGTCGGAGGCGAACTTCCTCGGCCGCGGCCAGGCGGTGCGCATCGCCGGCTCCTGGGGCGAGCGCACGCAGGGCTTCGACTTCTCGTTCACCGAGCCGTACTTCCTCGGCTACCGCGTGGCCGCGGGCGTCGACCTGTTCTCGCGCTTCTCCGAGGCGTCCAACACCGGCCGCTACGACACGCGCACCACCGGCGGCACCCTGCGCTTCGGCGTGCCGATCACCGAGCAGTTCTCGGTCACGGCCCGCTACTCGCTCTACCAGCAGGACATCGACGTTCCGGCGGCGTTCCGCGACGGCAATGCCGCCAACGGCGAGGCGTCGCTTGCGATCAAGGAGGCCGCCGGCGAGACGATCACCTCGCTCGTGGGGCTGACGTTCACCTACAACTCGCTCGACAACCCGCGCAACCCGCGCGAGGGCATCTTCGCCGAGATCCGGCCCGAGATCGCCGGGCTCGGCGGCGACTCCGAGTTCTTCCGCGTCACCGCGGATGCGCGTTACTATCAAGAGCTGTTCGAGGACGTGGTCGGCATCGCGCGCGTCCAGGGTGGCCACATAGCGGCGCTCGGCTCCCAGGACCTGCGCATCCTCGATCACTTCTTCCTCGGCTCGTCGCTCGTGCGCGGCTTCAAGTCGTCGGGCATCGGCCCGCGCGACATCTCGACGGGCGACATCGCGAACGCGATCGGCGGGACGACCTACTTCGGCGGCTCGCTCGAGGTGCAGTTCCCGCTGCCGCTGCTGCCGCGCGACTTCGGCTTCCGCGGCGCGGTCTTCGCCGACGCCGGCACGCTCTACGACTACCAGGGCCGCACGGTCTTCTCCGGTGGGCAGACCATCCGCGTGCAGGAGAACGACGAGATCCGCTCGTCCATCGGCGCGAGCCTGCTGTGGGCCTCGCCGCTCGGACCGCTGCGGTTCGACTACGCCTACGTCCTCTCCAAGGCCGACGCGGACCAGACGCAGGCGTTCCGCTTCTCGGGCGGGACGAGCTTCTGACGCCGGCTCGCCGGCCGCTTCGGCGGGCCGGCGGGGACGACCCGAAATCGGGCGCGCGGGGGATGGAGCCCTCCGCGCGCCCGTTCGTTTCAGGGCATGCGCCGCGCCCTCGGCCGGCATGCGGCTCGACACCGCGGCTCGACACCGCGGCGCGCGCCGAGGCCCGCCGGCCCCACCCAGGAGAACGCCTTGCCGGAGCCCGTGTTCTTCCCGAAAGCCGGCGCGCTCACGCTGGGCGAGATCGCCGATCTCGCGGAGGCGGCGCTGCCCGCCGGTGCCGACCCGCAGGCCGAGATCGACGAGGCCGTGCCGCTCGAACGGGCCGGTCCGCGGAGCCTCGCCTACATGGACAACCCGTCCTACGCCGAGGCCCTCGCGGCGACGGCCGCGGGCGTGGTGCTCGTCTCCAAGCGCTTCGCCGAGCGGGTGCCCGCGGGCTCCCTCGGCCTCGTGTGCGCCGACCCCTACCGCGTCTTCGCCGCCGCGCTGGCGCGGCTCCACCCGAGCGCCGTGCGCCCGGGCTCGTGCTTCGGCGCGCAGGGCGTCTCGCACGGCGCTCTCGTGCATCCGACGGCACGCATCGAGCACGGCGCGACGATCGACCCCGGCGCCGTCGTCGGCCCGCACGTCGAGATCGGCAAGGGCACGGTCGTGTGCGCGGGTGCCGTGGTGGGCCCGCATTGCCGGATCGGGCGCGACAGCGCCGTCTCGGCCGGCGTGACGCTCGCCCACGCGCTCGTCGGCAACCGGGTGATCCTGCATCCCGGCGTCCGCATCGGCCAGGACGGCTTCGGCTTCGCGATGGGTCCGCGCGGGCACGTCAAGGTCCCGCAGATCGGGAGGGTGATCGTCCAGGACGACGTCGAGATCGGCGCCAACACCACGATCGATCGCGGCTCGGGCCGCGACACCGTGATCGGCGAGGGCACCAAGATCGACAACCTCGTCCAGATCGGCCACAACGTCGTCATCGGCCGGCACTGCGTGATCGTGTCCCAGGTCGGCATCTCCGGCTCGGCCACCCTCGGGGATTTCGTCGTGCTCGGCGGCCAGGTCGGCGTGATCGGCCACGTCACGATCGGCGACGGTGCCCAGATCGCGGCGACGTCGAACGTCAACGGCGACGTACCGGCCGGCGCGCGCTGGGGCGGCACCCCCGCCAAGCCGGTGCGCGAGTGGTTCCGCGAGATCAACGCCGTCAAGACGCTTGCATCCCGGCGCAGTTTCGCGAAAGACGACGGCGCCTGACGGGCGCGACGAGCGAGAAGGAAGGGAGGCGTGAGCATGAGCGAGACGACCGGCGAGGGTGGGCCGACGAGCCTTGAGGCCGTCGACATCGTCGAGATCCTGGAGCTCCTGCCCCACCGCTACCCGTTCCTGCTCGTCGACCGCATCCGCGACATCGACGGGGACCGGTCCTGCGTCGGCATCAAGAACGTGACCTTCAACGAGCCGCAGTTCACGGGCCACTTCCCCACGCGGCCGATCTTCCCGGGCGTGATGATCTGCGAGGGCATGGCGCAGACGGCCGGCGCCATCTGCGTGCTCTCCCAGCGCGGCGCGAAGAAGAAGCCCGAGCAGGTGTTCTTCATGACCATGGACAAGGTCAAGTTCCGCAAGCCCGTGCAGCCGGGCGACGTGCTCGAGTACCGCATGACGAAGCTCAACCAGCGCCGGGCGATGTGGTGGTACCGCGGCGAGGCCTATGTCGACGGCACGCTCGTCGCCGAGGCGGAGCTGTCGGCGATGCTGGTGCTCTCTTGAGCGCGACGATCCACCCGACCGCGATCGTCGAGGACGGCGCCACGCTCGCCGCGGGCGTCTCGATCGGCCCGTTCTGCCGCGTCGGCGCCGACGTCCGGCTCGGCGAGGGCGTCGTGCTCGAGAGCCACGTCGTGGTGGAGGGGCACACCACGATCGGCGCGCGCACGCGCGTCCATCCCTTCGCCTGCCTCGGCGGCCCGCCGCAGGACTACAAGTACGACGGCAGCCCGACGCGGCTCGTCGTGGGGTCCGACTGCACCATCCGCGAGGCGGTGACGATGCATCGCGGCACGCCGCAGGGCGGCGGGGAGACGCGGGTGGGGGATCGCTGCTTCATCCTGGCCTACGCCCACGTCGCCCACGACAACCGCATCGGTCACGACGTCGTCCTCACCAACACCGCGATGCTCGGCGGGCACGTGACGATCGGCGACTACGCCATCGTCGGAGGCGGTGCCGGCATCCACCAGTTCGTGCGCATCGGCGCCTACGCCTTCGTCGGCGGGCTCGCGGCGGTGGAGCACGACGTGATCCCCTACGGGATGGCGATCGGCAACCGCGCGGATCTCGCCGGGCTCAACCTCGTCGGCCTCAAGCGGCGCGGCGTACCGCGCGAGGCGATTCACGCGTTGCGCCGGGCCTATCGCGCGCTGTTCGAGGGCGCCGGCACGCTCGCCGAGCGGGCGGACGCGGTCGAGGCGCAGTACGGCGAGATCGCACAGGTGCGCGAGATCCTCGACTTCGTGCGCAGCGCCGGCCGGCGCTCGATCATGACCCCGGGCGCGGGCGCCTGACCATGGACGGGGAGGGGCCGGTCGTCGTCGTCGCCGGCGCGGGTGCGCTGCCGGGCCTGCTGATCCGCGCGCTGGATGCGGCGGCGCGCGAGCGCCGGGTGATCGCGTTGAAGGGTTTCGCCGACGCGTCGCTCCGGCGCACGGCGGACTGCACCATGAGCCTCCTCGACGTCACCGGCATCCTCGCCCGGCTCGCCACCTGGCGTCCCGCCGCGGTGACGCTGGCCGGCGGCGTCGCGCGCCCGTCGCCCGCGGCGCTCGCGAGCGGGGTCGCCGCCTGGCGCAACCGCCGCGAGATCGCCGAGCTGTTCGCGCGTGGCGACGACCACCTCCTGCGCGGGGTCGTCGCGCTGCTCGAGGAGGAGGGCCATCGCGTCGTCGGCGCCCACGAGATCGCGCCCGATCTCCTCGCGCCGGCGGGCGTGCTCGGCGCCGTCGCGCCCGACGCCGAGGCGCGGCGCGCCATCGAGACCGGCTTCGCCTGCCTCGCGGCGCTCTCGCCCTTCGACGTCGGCCAGGCCTGCGTCGCGGTGGCGGCGCGGGTCGTGGCGATCGAGGGCGCGGAGGGGACCGACCGCATGCTCGCCCGCGTCGGCGGCGGCGTTGCGGGTCGGCTCGCGGGCCTCGTCCGACCTCTGCGGCACGCGAAGCCCACCGGCGGCATCCTCGTCAAGTCCGCCAAGGCCGGGCAGGACCACCGTGTCGACCTCGCCGCGAGCGGCCCGCGCACTGTCCGCAACGCAGCCCGCGCGGGGCTCGCCGGCATCGCGCTCGGCGCCGGCGCGACGCTGACGATCGAGCGCGACGCCATGATCGCGGAGGCGGACCGGGCGGGGCTGTTCCTGGTCGGCGTCGACCCGGCCCGACCGGGGGAGGTGCCGGCATGACCGACGCGCCGCTGTTCTACCTCGTCGCCGGCGAGGAATCGGGGGACGCGCTCGGCGCCGGCCTGATGCGCGCCCTGCGCGCCCGCGTCCCCGGCGCGCGTTTCGTGGGTGTCGGCGGCGCGCGCATGGCCGAGGAGGGGCTCGACAGCCTGTTTCCCATGGCGGAGATGTCGGTCATGGGCATCCTGCCGGTGATCGCCCGGCTGCCCTCGCTGCTGCGCCGCATCGACCAGACGGCGAAGGCCGTCGTCGCCGCCGAGCCCGACGTCCTCGTCCTGATCGACAGCCCGGACTTCACGCATCGCGTGGCGCGCCGTGCCCGCAAGCGGCTGCCGGACCTCACCGTGATCAATTACGTCTCGCCGACCGTCTGGGCCTGGCGGCCGGGGCGGGCGAAGGCGATGCGGGCCTACGTCGACCACGTCATGGCGCTCAAGCCCTTCGAGCCCGCCGCGCACGCGCGCCTGGGCGGCCCGCCCTGCACCTATGTCGGCCATCCGCTGATCGAACACACCCACGCGCTTCGCCCGGCACCGGGCGAGCGCCGGCCCGTCGGGGAGGGGCCGCTCGAGCTGCTCTTGCTCCCAGGCAGCCGCCGCTCCGAGGTCTCGCGCCTGCTGGCGCCCTTCGGCGACGCCATCGCCCGCATCGAGGCGACGCTCGGGCGCGACGTGTCCCTCACGCTGCCGGCGGTCGATCACGTGCTGCCGCTGATCGAGGCGGGCGTGCGCGACTGGCCGCGCGCGCCCACGATCGTGCGCGGCGAGGAGGCCAAGCGCGCCGCCTTCCGCCGGGCGAACGCGGCGCTCGCCGCCTCGGGCACGGTGACGCTCGAACTCGCGCTCTCCGGCGTGCCGATGGTGGTCGCCTACAAGGTCTCGAAGCTCGAGGAGCAGCTCAAGTGGCTGCTCACGATCGACACGATCGTGCTCGCCAACCTCGTCCTCGGCGAGAAGGCGTTCCCGGAGCTCATCCAGGACCAGTGCCGCGGCGAGACCCTCGCCGCCGCCCTCGCGCCCCTGTGCGCCGAGGGCCCCGCGCGCCGCGCCCAGCTCGACGCCATGTCCCGGATCGACGCCGCCATGGACCTCGGCGGCGAGACGCCGAGCGAGGCGGCGGCGCGGGTGGTGCTGGAGACGATGGGACGGTGAGCGGGAACGCTCGCCGTCTGGCGGGCATGCTGTCGTCATGGTAGCAGTAGGCCGTGCATGCACTATCCTACGCGAAAAAATTCTACGATGCCGACGGTCCGCTTCATCCTCGATCCGAATCGTCTCCCGGAAGTGTCGGACGAGACGGCCGCGCGGTGGGATGCCCTCGCCGACGAGGACATCGACTTCTCGGATGCGCCGGAGCTCGACCCCGCATTCTGGCGCGAGGTCGAGCCGCACACGCCGGGTCCGAAGCCGACCGTGACGATGAGGGTCGACCCGGAGGTCGTCGCGCATTTCAAGAAGGAGGACCCGAAGGGATACACGCGGCGCATGGCCGAGGTGCTGGGCTCCTATGTCCGTGCCAAGGCGAAGCGCTGAGCGGCACCTTCGCGGGCGTGCCCGTTGACGTGCGTCCCGGCGCATGGCGCTATGCGACCTTCCGCAACGTCTACGCCCGCGACCCCCGCCCATGACCGTCCGCGACCGCCTGGAGACCATCCTCTCGCGCCTCGACGCCCGAGCCGGCGACGAGCGCGTCTACACCCGCCTCTACCCGGATGCGGCCCTTGCGGCCGCGGACGCCGCCGACGCGCGTCGCCGCGTCGGGGTCTCGCTCGGGCCGCTCGACGGCGCGATCGTCTCGATCAAGGACCTGTTCGACGTCGCCGGCGAGCCGACGACGGCGGGCTCGGCCATCCTGCGCGACGCGGAGCCGGCGCGGGAGGACGCGCCGGTCGTCGCACGGCTGCGCCGGGCCGGCGCGGTGATCCTGGGCAAGACGAACATGTCCGAGTTCGCCTTCTCGGGCATCGGCATGAACCCGCATTTCGGCACGCCGGGCAACGCCGCCGATCCCGCGCGCGTGCCCGGCGGCTCGTCCTCGGGCGCCGGCGTGAGCGTGGCCGAGGGCACCTGTGACATCGCCATCGGCACCGATACCGGCGGCTCGGTGCGCATCCCCGCTTCCCTCAACGGCGTCGTCGGCCTCAAGCCGACGAGCGGGCGTGTGCCGACGGCCGGCGCCTACCCGCTCTCGCGCACGCTGGATTCGATCGGCCCCCTCGCGCGGACGGTGGCGGAGTGCGCCGCCGCCGACGCGGTGATGGCCGGCGCGGAGCCGCAGGCGCTCGCGCCGATGCCGGTGGCGGGCCTGCGCATCGGCGTGCCGCGCGGACTCCTGTTCGGTCAAGTCGAGGACGTCGTCGCCAGCGGTTTCGAGGCGACGCTCGCGCGGCTCTCGGCGGCCGGCGCGCGGATCGTCGAGCACGGCATCGACGACCTGCTCGACGCCATGGCCGAGGCCGCGACGCGGGCCGGCGCGCCGCTCGTGGCGATCGAGGCCGCGGCCGTGCATGCGCGGATGCACGAGACCCACGCCTCCGGCTACGACCGCAACGTCCTCGCCCGCATCCGCCTCGGCGCCGGCGTGAGCGCAGCGGCGTACCAGGCCTGTCTCGCGACCCGCCGCGCGCTGATCGCCGCCATGGACCGGCGGCTCGTGCCCCTCGACGTTTTGGCGCTGCCGACGACGGCGACGACGGCGCCGGAGATCGCGGCGCTCGCGGCCGACGACGACGCTTTCCGGCAGGCGAACCTGCTGATCCTGCGCAACACCACCTTCGGCAACCTGTTCGACCTCTGCGGCGTCAGCCTGCCGATACCGGGGATGCCGCGCCCCGCGGGGCTGATGCTGCTCGCCCGCGGCGGGCGCGACCGCACGCTGCTCGAGGTCGCGGCGGGCATCGAGCCGCTTCTCGCCTGTTGACGACGGCCGCGGTGCGGCCACGCCCCGCTTCCCTCGCGCGCCCGGGCGTCGTAACCCGGACGCAGACGCGAGGAGGCGGGCATGCGGCTGACGGTCACCACCTGGAACATCAACTCGGTGCGCCTGCGCCTGCCGCTCGTGCTGCAATTCCTCGACGCGCACGCGCCCGACGTCCTGTGCCTCCAGGAGACCAAGTGCCCGGACGACAAGTTCCCGTCCTCCGACCTCCGCAAGGCCGGGTACGAGCACATCCAGTTCGTGGGGCAGAAGGGCTATCACGGCGTCGCGGTGCTCTCGCGCCTGCCGCTCGAGACGCCGCGGGTGATGAGCTTCTGCGGCAAGGCGGACGCCCGCCACATGGCGGTGCGTCTCGCCCCCGGCGCGGGCGCGGCGGCGGGAATCACGATCCACAATTTCTACGTCCCCGCCGGCGGCGACGTGCCCGATCCGGCACTGAACGAGAAGTTCGCCCACAAGCTCCAGTTCCTGGCCGAGATGCGCGCCTGGGGCGCGGCCGAGCGACCGACGGCGGCGCCGGCGATCCTGGTGGGCGACCTCAACGTCGCGCCGCTCGAGCACGACGTGTGGAGCCACAAGCAGCTGCTCGGCGTCGTCAGTCACACGCCGGTGGAGACCGAGGCGCTCGAGACGCTGCGCCTCGAGGCCGGCTGGGCCGACGCCGCGCGCGTGCTCGTGCCCGAGCCCGAGAAGATCTACACGTGGTGGAGCTACCGCGCGCCGGACTGGGCCAAGGCGAACAAGGGCCGGCGGCTCGACCACGTCTGGCTCTCGCCCGACCTGATGGAGACCTGCCGCAGCGTGGACGTCCTGCGCGACGCCCGCGGCTGGGACCGGCCGTCGGATCACGCGCCGGTGACGGCGACGCTCGTGCTGTGAGGGAGGTCGCCTCCGCCCTCTGGCCCGCGCTCGCCTGCACGACGCCCCGCCTCGTCCTGCGCCCGCTCTCGGCCGCCGACGCGCCCGCACTGCGGGCGATCACCGACGATCCCGCGGTCGCACCCTTCGTGTCCTTCCTGCCGCACCCGTTCGGCATCGACGACGCCCATGCCCTGATCGCGCGCAACCACGCCGGCGCTCAGGAACGCTTCCTCGGCATCTTCCGCGACGGGGCGCTGATCGGCGTGATCGGCGCGCACGCGCATGCGCCGGTGGGAGAGCGCCCGGCGATCGAGATCGGCTACTGGCTCGCCGCGGACGCGCGCGGCGCCGGCCACGCGCGCGAGGCGGCCCGCGGCCTCGTGGCGCGGCTGCGGGCGCTCGCGCCGGAGGCGGCGGTCGTGGCCGAGGTGGCGCCGGAGAACGCGGCCTCGCGACGGCTGCTCGGCGACGTCGGGTTCGTGGAAGCGGGGATGGCCGGCGAGCGGCCGGGGCGGGGGCTCATGGTGCTCGGCGGGCCCGGCCTCGAGGAACGCAAGTCTCGCGTGGATGAAGACCACCATTAATTTTCGCTTTATTCGAGCTGTTCGGTAACGTTGGGGAAGTCGAAAGCAATCTTCAGATCCATAAACATTTGATTCAGCCTTGCCGTGGTGAAATCCGAACAGCGCGCCTCCCCGGCCGCGCCCACAGGAGGTCATCGTCATGCGCAAGCTCGCCACCTTCGCCGCCGGCATCCTGCTCGCCGCCGGCCTCGCCACGTCCGCCCAGGCCGATCTCGCCCCGCTGGAGATCGAGGGCGCCACCACCGTGGACGCCGACGGCGTCATCGAGCTCATCACCTCCACGCCGAGCCTCGTCATCCTCGACAACCGCAGCCAGGGCGACTACGACGCCGGCCACATCGAGGGCGCGGTTCGCCTGATCGACACCGACATCGCCTCGGAGGCGGACATCTTCGCCCACGCCGCGAAGGACGACCCGGTGCTGTTCTACTGCAACGGTCTCTCCTGCGGCCGCGCCGCCAACGCCGTGATCAAGGCGGTCGGCTACGGCTACTCGGACGTCTACTACTACGCGCTCGGCATGGAGGAGTGGAAGGAGCGCGGCCTGCCCCTCGCCTCGAACTGACCCGCAGCGGCATCGCCCCGGCGCGGGAAGGGCGCCGGGGCGCGGCGCACATCGACCGCGAGCGACCGAGCCCGCCACAAAGCCCCGGACCCGAGCCATCATGACCGAGCACAAGAAGCTTCTCGCCATCCTCGTCGCGTCGGCCGTGCTGAACTGCATCGCGGCGATCGGCGTCATGTCCCTCGTCACTTCGCGCTACGAGGGGGCCGTCCACGAGGCGACGGCGAGCCAGCTCGGCTCGATGCTCAACGGCTACGTCTCCGACGTCGCCTGGGGCGAGTACGCGCAGAAGGTGACGGTGCTCGCCGGCCAGATCGCGCAGGTCGCCGAACTGCGCGACGCCGCGGGCGCCTCCGACGCCGCGGCGGCCGCCGACGTCCTGCCGGAGATGCTGCGCCGCGAGGCGGTGACGTCCGGCGCCGTGGCGGTCACCGGGCTCGCGCTCTACCGGCCGGACGGCACGCCGATCGCGGAGCACGCGGCGATGCCGGGCGTGGTCTCGCCGGCCGATCTGCCCGCCCGGCTCGCCGGTCGCTCCGGCGCGGCCGCGCTCGAGACGCTGCGGGTCGAGTGGTCCGCCGACGGCGCGCCGCGGCTCGGCATCGTCGTGCCCGTGGGCGGGCTGCGGGTCGTGGGCTACCTCGCCGTCCACGCCGATCCGCTCCACGCCCTGCGCGAGGCGGACGCGCGGCTCGGCCTCGAGCTCGCCTTCCTCGCCGCCGGCGGCGGCCGCACGCTCGCCGACCTCGACGGATACGCCCTGCCGGAGGGCGCGGTCCCGGCCTCCGCCACCCTGCCGATCCTCGATGCGGAGGGCGCGCCCGCCTTCGACGTCGCGGTGCGCTGGGACGTGGCGCGCTCCGCCGCCACCATGGCCGAGACCCGCACCTTCTCGCTCGCCGTTCTCGTCGCCGCGGTCGCGCTCGTCGGGCTCGGCACGATCGCCCTCGTCTTCCGCCTGATGCGCCGTATCGCCCGCGCCGAAACCGACGCCGCCGAAGCGGCCATGCGGGCGCGGGCGGCGGAGGAGGAGGAGCGCCGCAACGCCGACGACGTCCGCGCCCGGGAGGCGGCGGAGGCCCGTCGCCGGGAGATGATGGCGATGGCCGACGCGCTCGACGCCTCCGTCGCCGGCGTCGTGCAGGCCCTGTCGAGCGCCGCCGCGCAGATCGAAGGCTCCGCGGGCGGCCTCGTCGCCCTCGCCGCCACCACCACCGAGCGCGGCCGCGAGGCCGGCGACGCCTCCGTGCGCGCCAGCGCCGACGTGCAGACGGTCGCCTCCGCCAGCGAGGAGCTGAGCCTGTCGATCTCCGAGATCGGCGGGCGCGTCTCGCAGGCGTCCGAGATCGCCGGCTCGGCGGTGTCCGAGGCGTCCGCGGTGGGCGACAAGGTCCGCGCGCTCGGCGAGGCGACGGCGCGCATCGGCGACGTGGTCGAGCTCATCGACGCGATCGCGGCGCAGACCAACCTGCTCGCGCTCAACGCCACGATCGAGGCGGCGCGGGCGGGAGAGGCCGGCAAGGGCTTCGCCGTCGTCGCCGCGGAGGTGAAGACCCTGGCCGCCCAGACCGCCAAGGCCACCGAGGAGATCACCGGCCAGATCGGCGCCGTGCAGGGCGCGGCCGGCGAGGTCGTTGGCGCCATCGACGGCATCAGCCGCACGATCCGCGAGATCAGCGGGATCTCGACCCAGGTCGCCGCCACGGTCGAGCAGCAGCGCGCCGCCACCGCCGAGATCGCCCGCTCCGTGGCGCAGGCGGCCGAGGGCGCCGCCGGCATCGCCGGCAACGTCTCCGAGGTCACCGACGCCGCGGCGCAGACGACCGACAAGGCCGGCGAGCTGCGCACCGCGTCGGGCGCGCTCACCACCCAGGCCGAGATGCTGCGCCGGGAGATGGCGGCGTTCCTGGACAAACTCAGGGCGGCGTGAGGGCGATCACGGGAGGATCGGCACGTTCTCCAGCATCGCCGCACGCTGCAGGGCTCGGTCCCTCGTGGCCAGCGGTAGGCGCTCACGGCAGGCGAGTGCAATGTAGGTCGCATCGTACGCCGAAAGATTGTGCATCAGCGCGTAGTCGAGCACCTCGCTCGTCGTCAGCGGCTCTGCGAGCGCGACTGGTAGCCTTTCGATCTTGGTCATGGACAAGACGAGCCGGTCCCGCTCGATTCGCCCCCGGCGATGTGCGACCAGTATCGCATTGCGGACCTCGTGCATGAAGAGGTCTGGTACGAGCGCCCTGGTGTCCACCAGGGAAGACGCAAGGGCATCGACCGCTTCGTCGGTCTCGTCCGGCAGGAGCCATGCCAGGGCGATCGATGCATCCATCACGAAAGGCATCAGTATCGATGCCCTTCGTGCTTCCACGCGGCGACTTCATCGGCGCTGACGGGTTTCACCCCCGGACCATTTCGAAAGGCAAACAGGTCCTCGATGGCGGCGACGCGCCGTGCCCGATCATCGATCGGGATGAGGCGGGCGATCGGCCGATCGCCCCGCGCGATGACGAAGTCGTCGCCGGCTTCCACGCGTGCCAGGAGCTGCGACAAGCGGGTCTTGGCGTCTGCAACCTTGACCGTTTCCGACATCGTGGACCTCCTCGGCTTCGAGGTCTGGAATATGCATGTGACCGCCGTGTTGGTCAACCACATGGTCAACCTGTCGCCCCGTTCACCCCATCCGCGCCCCGACCCGCATCAGGTCGCGCGTCAGCGCCTCCAGCTCGGCGGCGAGGATCGCGTGCATGCCGGCCGCCGCGCGGGGGTATTCCTCGAGCACGCGGCGCATCAGCGGGCGGGTGAGGCGGATCACGCTCGCCTCCTCGCGGGCGGTGGCGGTCGCCGGGCGGCGGGTCTCGGCGAAGAGCGCGGCGGCGCCGATCAGGTCCCCCGGCCGAGCGACGGTGACGGGCTTGCCGCCCTCGACGTCGAGCCCGATCGCGCCCTCGGCGACGACGAAGCCGCAATCCGCCCGGTCGCCCTTGCGAAACAGCGCCTCGCCCTGGCGCAGGCGCCGCTTGTCGGCGGCGAAGGCGAGCAGGCGCAGGCCGTCGCGATCGATCAGGCCGATCAGGGGAGCGCGCGCGAGGAGCGCGATATCGTCGTCGAGGGACATCGCGCCTCGGGCGGGATCAGGGGACGAGCTTGTAGCCGCCGCCCTCGGTGACGAGGAAGCGCGCCGAAGACGGGTTCGGCTCGATCTTCTGGCGCAGGCGGTAGATGTGCGTCTCGAGCGTGTGGGTGGTGACGTTGGAATTGTAGCCCCACACCTCGGCGAGCAGCGTGTCGCGGGAGACCACCTTCTGCCCCGCGCGGAAGAGGAAGCGCAGGATCGCGGTCTCCTTCTCGGTGAGCTTGAGCTTGGAGCCCTTGTCGGAGACGAGCAGCTTGGCGCCGGGGCGGAAGGAATAGGGTCCGATCTGGAAGATCGCGTCCTCGGAGGCCGCGTATTGCCGCAGCTGCGCGCGGATGCGGGCGAGCAGCACGGCGAACTTGAAGGGCTTGACCACGTAGTCGTTCGCCCCGGCCTCGAGGCCCAGCACCGTGTCGGCGTCCGAGCCCTGGCCGGTGAGCATGATCACCGGCGAGCGGAAGCCGTGCTTGCGCATCAGCTTGACGCCCTCGCGCCCGTCCATGTCCGGCAGGCCGACGTCCATGATGACGAGGTCGATGCGGTCCGCCTGCACGGCCTTCATCGCCTCCCCCGCCGTCTCGGCGGTGGTGACGACGAACTCGTCGTAGAGGGCGAGCTGCTCGGCGAGCGTGTCGCGCAGGTCCTGGTCGTCGTCGACGACGAGGATGCGGTTGGCGTTCGACATGGGAAGTCCTCGACCACGGAGCCGTGTCGCTCACGGCTGTAGACTAAACCGTCGCATGTCGGCAACAAGCGGCGGCGAGGGGTTCATGAGCGGTTATGCCCAGGCGAATGCCCAGCCGAGCGCCGGGCCGGGCGCCGGCGAAGGAGGGGGACATGACATCGCAGACGCTCTCGCGCATCGCCGTGCACCGCGCCGTCGGCGCGCGCCACCGCGGCCGGCTGCATGCCGGCGGCCTCGTCCTGCCCTGCGCCCTCGGCCGCGCGGGCATCCGCCGCGACAAGCGCGAGGGCGACGGCGCGACGCCCGCGGGCACGGTGCGCCCGCTCGGCGCCTTCTTCCGCGCCGATCGCGGGCGGCGGCCGGAGACGCCGCTGCCGCTCGCGGCGATTCGCGCGGCCGACGGCTGGTGCGACGCCCCCGGCGACCGCAACTACAATCGCCCGGTGCTGCTGCCCTACCCGGCCAGCGCCGAGCGGATGCGCCGCGAGGACCGGCTCTACGACCTCGTCGTCGACCTCTCGGCCAACCGCGCGCCGATCCGGAAGGGACGCGGCAGCGCGATCTTCCTGCACGTGGCGAGGCCCGGCTTCCAGCCGACGGAGGGCTGCATCGCCCTGGAGCCGCGCGCCCTGCGGAGGCTCCTCGCCCGGATCGGGCCGCGCACCCGCTTCGTGGTGGGCTGAGGCGCGGCCCGGCCGCTTCGGTCGCGGCTCAGTGGGCGCCGTGGCCCATGGGTCGCATGCGCGAGCCCATGGCCCCCACGGAGTAGGTGATCGGCACCTCGCCGGCGCGCTCGAACACGAGCGTGCCCGCGAAGCTCTCGCCCTCGGCGAGGGGCCGCTTCAGGCCCATGAACATCACGTGGTAACCGCCGGGCGCGAGGGCCACGCTCTCGCCCGCCGGGATCTCGAGCCCGCCCTCGACCGGCGCCATGCGCGCAACGCCGTCCACGGTCTCCATGGAGTGGACCTCGAAGCGCTCCGAGATCTCCGCGGAACCGCCGACGAGCCGGTCGGGCTCGGAGCCGGTGTTGACGATGGTGAGGTAGCCGCCGGCGACCGGCGCGGCGCCGGGCGTCGCGCGCGACCAGGGTCCCTCGATCCGGATGTCGCCGGCTTCGAAAGTCTCGGCCGCCGCGGCGGGGAGGAGGGGGGCGCCGGCGAGGCCGAGCGCGAGGGCGGCCGCGAGCGCGGCGCGGGTGAGGGTCGTGAGCATGGGCGTGGTCTCCATCGGATCGACGTGATCCGGATCGCGTGGGAAAGGACGTCGTTGGTCGAGGGCGCGATCAGGAGACGGGCGGCGCGCGGGCGCCGAGGGAGGAGGTGGCCGCGCGCGGGCGCGGGGCTTCGGTGCGCAGGGCGGTCGGGGCGAGGGGCTCGGCGAGGCGCACCGGCGGCGACGCGGTCGCCGACGGCGCGAGGACCGGGCCGGAGGGACCCGTGCCGAGGCGGCAGGCGAGCCGGCAGGTGTCCGCCGGCGCATCCGCAGGCATCGAGCCGTCGACCGGGCACCAGACGGTTTCCCCCGTCCCGGTCGCGCCCGCCGAGAGGGCGAGGGCGCCGGACAGGCCGCCGAGCAGGCTCGCGAGCACGAGCCCGTAGAGCGCCACGACGGCGATCGTCGTGCGCACGAGTCGGGCCAGTCGCGAGAGCGTCCTCATGCGCGAGGCTCTACGCGCACGCTCCGCTGCGCGCAAGCGCGTTCGGCGACGGCCGGGCGGCCGGGGCGATCGCGACGCGAGGATCGTCGGCCCCGGTGTCACGATCCGAGGATCGCCACTCCCATGGCGACGAGGGTCCATGCGGTCGCGTAGGCGCCGAGGACGATCCGGCGCCGTCCGGCGGGCAACCGCAACGGCTGCGCCGGGACGGTCGCCGGCGTGATGAAGCGCAGCGTGAGCCAGCCGCCGAACACGCCCCAGAAGCCGGTCGCGAGCAGGAAGAGGTGCATCACCCCCCAGCCGATCGTCTCGGGTCCCGCGAGGAGACCGAACAGCGGCAGGGTCGACACGAGCGGCCACAGAGCCAGGATCGGCGTGAACGCCACCATGGCGAGCTGCGACTCGACGCTCGAGCCCGGCTCGATCGGCCACGCGCGCGCCGGCTTCCGCGGACCCCCGAGGGTGCCATGCTCCATGATGCTTCGACTCCCGCGCTCGGACGCACGCCGTTCGTGCCAGCCACGCTTACGCCGCCGAAGGCCCGGCGGTCTCCCCCGCGCAGCGCGGCATTTCGTCCAGGAGGCGGGGGTGCGCCGGGGCGCCCGCCCCACGAAAGTGCGATATCCCCCTAGCTTGCGGCGCGGCCACCGCCTCCAGTAACGTGCCACGCAACAAAAGCCCGACGATCGCCCCGCGCGGCGCACGTCGGGCACGTATCGCGGGGAGGACACGCATGGCTGAGAAGATCTACGACGTCTCGCGGGATTGGGCCGAGCGCGCCCATGTCGACGCCGCGAAGTATCGCGAGATGTACGAGGCGAGCCTCGCCGACCCCGACGCCTTCTGGGCGGAGCACGGAAAGCGCATCGATTGGTTCCGCCCCTTCACCAAGGTGAAGAACACCACGTTCGGCCCCGGCGACGTCTCGATCGCGTGGTTCGAGGACGGGACCACCAACGTCGCCTACAATTGCGTCGACCGCCATCTCGGGACCCGCGGCGACCAGGTCGCCATCATCTGGGAGGGCGACGACCCGGGCGAGTCGAAGCGCATCACCTATCGCGAGCTGCACGAGCACGTGTCGCGCTGGGCCAACGTCCTGCGCAACCGCAACGTCGGCAAGGGCGACCGCGTCACGCTCTACCTGCCGATGATCCCCGAGGCCGCCTACGCCATGCTGGCCTGCGCGCGGCTCGGCGCCATCCACTCGATCGTCTTCGGCGGCTTCTCGCCGGACGCGCTCGCCGGGCGCATCGAGGATTGTGCGTCGCGCTGCGTGATCACCGCGGACGAGGGCCTGCGCGGCGGCCGCAAGGTGCCGCTCAAGGCCAATGTCGACGCCGCGCTCGAGCGCCTGCCGCCGGACTCCGTCGACCACGTCGTCGTGGTTCGGCGCACCGGCGGCGCGGTCGCCATGGACCCCGGCCGGGACGTCTACTACGACGCCGCCGCGGAGATGGTGACGGCCGAGTGCCCCTGCGAGGAGATGAGCGCGGAGGACCCGCTGTTCATCCTCTACACCTCCGGCTCCACCGGCAAGCCGAAGGGCGTGCTGCACACGACCGGCGGCTATCTCGTCTACGCCTCGATGACGCACCAGTACGTCTTCGACTACAAGGAGGGCGAGGTCTACTGGTGCACGGCCGACGTCGGCTGGGTGACGGGCCACAGCTACATCGTCTACGGCCCGCTCGCCAACGGCGCGACGACGCTGATGTTCGAGGGCGTGCCGACCTACCCGTCGATCTCCCGCTTCTGGGACGTGGTCGACAAGCACGAGGTCAACATCTTCTACACGGCGCCCACCGCCATCCGCTCGCTGATGGGCGCGGGCGAGGACCCGGTGCGCAAGACCTCGCGCGCGTCGTTGCGCCTCCTCGGCTCGGTCGGCGAGCCGATCAACCCCGAGGCCTGGGAGTGGTACCATCGCGTGGTGGGCGAGGGGCGCTGCCCCATCGTCGACACCTGGTGGCAGACGGAGACCGGCGGCATCCTCATCACGCCGCTGCCGGGCGCCATCGCCCAGAAGCCGGGCTCGGCGACGCTGCCCTTCTTCGGCGTGAAGCCGGAGATCGTGGACGCCGAGGGCAAGGTGCTCGACGGCGCCTGCGAGGGCAACCTGTGCATCGCCGACTCGTGGCCGGGCCAGATGCGCACGGTCTACGGCGACCACGAGCGCTTCATCCAGACCTACTTCTCGACCTACGCGGGCAAGTACTTCACCGGCGACGGCTGCCGCCGCGACGAGGACGGCTACTACTGGATCACCGGCCGCGTCGACGACGTCATCAACGTCTCCGGCCATCGCATGGGCACCGCCGAGGTCGAGAGCGCCCTCGTCGCGCACCCGAAGGTGTCTGAGGCGGCCGTGGTCGGCTACCCGCACGACATCAAGGGCCAGGGCATCTACGCCTACGTCACGTTGATGGCGGGCATCGAGCCGTCGGAGGAGCTGCGCAAGGAGCTCGTCGTCCACGTCCGCAAGGAGATCGGCCCGATCGCCTCCCCCGACAAGATCCAGTTCGCCCCGGGCCTGCCCAAGACCCGCTCGGGCAAGATCATGCGCCGCATCCTGCGCAAGATCGCCGAGGACGAGTTCGGCGCGCTCGGCGACACCTCGACGCTGGCGGACCCGGCGGTGGTGGACGATTTGATCGAGCATCGGCAGAACAAGCGTGGGGCTGCGGCTTGAGGTGGAGTGGGCGCGAGGCGGCTGCGGCCTCCTCGCGTCCTCGGCCGCCACCCGCTAGGCTCGACGGAACTCTCCTCTCAGGACGGTGAGAGGAGCGCTGTGCTTCTTGGGCGTCACGGGACGACCCGAAGGAGCGAACGTCGATGAACAGAACACCCGTCAATCCCTGGCCCTGGTCGCTGCCGCTGGGCTACAATCAAGGCGAGATACTCGCGGGCGCGACGCGCACGCTCGTGTGCGCGGGCCAGACCGCCGTCGATGCGGGAGGCGAGCCGCAGCATCCGGGGAACATGCGTGGCCAGATCACGCTCTCGCTCGACAATCTCGAAGAGATCCTGCGTGCGGCCGGGATGAGCCTCTCGAACGTCGTGCGGCTCGTCGTCTATGCCACCGACGTCGACGAGGCAATCGCGAACCTGGATCTCCTGGGCGGCCGGTTCGGCCCGGCCGGGGTGGCGCCGCCCATGACGCTCATCGGTGTCACCCGCCTCGCGCGGCCGTCCCTCCTGTTCGAGATCGAGGCGACGGCGGTGGCCTGAGCGCGGCCCGATGTCCGCCCCGTTCACGCCGCCGTGTCCCGGGTCAATACAGGCGAGCGGCGCTCGAGAGCGGGAGTGAAGGGAGCGATGCGGCGGGCGGAAAGGCTGTTCAGGCTGGTCAACGAGATGCGCAGCCGTCGCATCAGCCGCGCCCGCGAGCTGGCGGCGGCGCTCGAGGTCAGCGTCGCCACGATCTATCGCGATATCGCGCACCTCCAGGCCTCGGGCCTTCCGATCGACGGCGAAGCCGGCGTGGGATACATCCTGCGGCCCGGCTTCGACCTGCCGAACGTGGCCTTCACCCACGACCAGATCGACGCCCTGGCCGTGGGGTTGTCCTTCGTCGAGCGGACCGGCGATCCCGTCCTGGCCACGGCCGCGAAGGAAGCACGCGCGCTGATCCAGGCGAGCCTGCCGTCGCCCGAGGAGCGCCGGCTCGCCGACGCGCCGTTCTACAGCCTCCAGCCAAGGCGGACCGCGTCGCCGCACGACGGCCTCGTCCGCCGCGCGATCCGCGATCAGCGGGTCGTCGAGATCGGCTACACCGACGCGGCCGGCCACACGACGCGCCGGCGTCTGCGCCCGCTCGTGATCTGGGACTTGCCGGACGGCTGGATGGTCTCGGGCTGGTGCGAATTGCGCAATGGCTTCCGTACCGTCCGCCACGACCGGATCTGCGGCATCGACCTCACGGACGACAGGTTCGCGGAAGACGAGCGAACGGGCCTCATCGCCT
This sequence comes from Salinarimonas chemoclinalis, assembly GCF_041514305.1. NCBI lineage: Bacteria > Pseudomonadati > Pseudomonadota > Alphaproteobacteria > Hyphomicrobiales > Salinarimonadaceae > Salinarimonas > Salinarimonas chemoclinalis. Next base: position 30,158 of record NZ_JBGMWH010000004.1, on the reverse strand, counting down.
TCATGGCGACGGAGCGATGCGACGCGTGAGGCGAAGCACCCGCGGTCGGAGCCGGCGGGGCGCCTCGCTTGAAATCGGGCGAGGGGCGTGGCCATCTCCGCGCGAAGCCCTCGCGCCGGAGCCCCACCCCCATGCCCCTCGACGAATCCCTCCCCTTCATCCCCGTCCGCATCGCCGTCCTCACCGTCTCCGACACCCGCGACCTCGCGCAGGACAGGTCCGGCGACACGCTCGTCGGGCGCATCGCGGCGGCGGGGCATCATCTGGCGGATCGGGCGATCGTGCGGGACGAGGTCGCGGCGATCCGGGCCGCCGTGCAGGGGTGGATCGCGCGCGAGGATGTCGATGTCGTGATCACGACGGGCGGGACCGGCTTCACCGGGCGCGACGTCACCCCCGAGGCGATCGAGCCGCTGTTCGAGAAACGGATGGAGGGGTTCTCGGCGGTGTTCCACCGCATCAGCTACGACAAGATCGGCACCTCGACGCTGCAGTCGCGCGCGACCGCGGGGGTCGCCGGGGCGACCTACGTGTTCGTGCTCCCGGGCTCGCCCGGCGCCTGCAAGGACGCCTGGGACGGCATCCTCGGCCCGCAGCTCGACTATCGCCATCGGCCGTGCAACTTCGTCGAGATCATGCCCCGCCTCGACGAACACCTGAAGCGCGGCAAGCTCAAGGGCTGACGCGGTCGGTCAGGCCCGCTCCTCGCGGACCAGCGTCGCTGCGAGCCGCACGACTCGCGGTCGCGCGCCCTCCGCGAGGTGGGAGACGTGGACGAGGTCGCCCGCGCGCGGGCGGCGCGCACCCGCGGCGAGCCGAGCGAGGAGCCCGGCCAGAAGTCCCGCCTCCTCGCGGCGCATCCGGCCGAGCGCGCCGGGGGCCACCGCAGGCGCGGTGCCGGCGAAGCGCTCGAGCGGGCGGGAGAAGCCCTCGAGCGGTACGTCTCCCGCCGCGAGCAGCAGCAGCCAGTCCCGCCGCGCGGCACGCGCCCCCGCCCGCCAGGGCGCCTCGCCCGGCGCCAGCGCCACGAGCGTCGCGCCCGCGGCGTCCGCGATCGCGTCGATCGCCGGCTGCGGCGTGCCGTGCACCAGCACGACGGCATCGGCGATCGTGCCCTCTGCCACGCCGGGCACCAGCGCCGCGATCGTCGCGGCGAGGGCCTGCGGGTCACCGTCGGGGAGGATGAGCGCGCTGATCATGCCGTCCTCATAGCGCAGCCCCACGGCCGCGTAACCCTTCGGCCGGGCGCTCTTCCGCGCGCCGTCGCGACGGGCGCGAACGGAACCCGGAGGGACTTGCGTCGTTCTCATTTCGTTCGTATAACGGCGAACAGAACAGAGACGGAACCAACCGGAACCGATGCGAACGTTCGTTCGGAGGTCGTCATGAGCCCGGTCGCCAGCACGGCGCGCGCGCTGCGCCACGTCATCGTCCCCGGCCCGCGGGATGCGTCCCCACGGGAGCCGGCGCTCCGCGATCCCTCGGTGCGCGATCTGCAGCGCCGCGCGCTCCTGCGCGACACCGGCCGGCCCGACGCCGTGGCCGAGCGGCTGAGGCGCGGGCGCGGCGCGCAGACGAACGAGACCGGGCGCTACGAGCGCATCACCCGCGAGGCCTTCGAGGAGGACAGGCTCCACGACGAGGAGGAGCGCGCGCTGGCGCTGGCGACCGAGGTGGTGGAGGAACGCGCGCGCACGATAATCGCGAGGAACCAGTCACCCGACATCGGCTTCGACTACTCGATCAACCCCTATCGGGGCTGCGAGCACGGCTGCTTCTACTGCTACGCCCGCCCGAGCCACGCCCATCACGGCCTCTCGCCCGGCCTCGACTTCGAGACGAAGCTCTTCGCCAAGCCGGACGCTGCGGCGCTGCTGGAGCGCGAGCTCGCGGCGAAGAGCTACGTTGCGAAGCCCATCGCGCTCGGCGCCAACACCGATCCGTACCAGCCGGTGGAGCGGCGCTACCGAATCACGCGCTCGGTGCTCGAGGTTCTGTCGAAGCGATCGCATCCGGTGGGGATCGTCACGAAGTCGCATCTCGTCACGCGCGACGTCGACATCCTCGGGCCGATGGCCGAGCGCGGCCTCGCCAAGGTGGCGATCTCGCTGACCACGCTCGACCCGGTGCTCGCCCGGCGGATGGAGCCGCGGGCGGCGACGCCGGCGCGGCGGCTCGACGCGATCAAGCGGCTCACCGACGAGGGCATCCCCGTGACCGTGCTCGTCGCGCCGATCGTGCCGGCGATCAACGACCACGAGATCGAGCGCATCCTGGAGGCGGCGCACGCGGCGGGCGCGCGCGAGGCGGGCTACGTGCTGCTGCGCCTGCCCGACGAGCTCAAGGGCCTCGCTCGGGACTGGCTGATCGAGCACTATCCCGATCGGCTGGAGCGCGTGCTCTCCCTCGTGCGCCAGACCCGCGGCGGCAAGGAATACGACGCGACCTGGGGCGTGCGACAGACCGGGACGGGGGCCTATGCCTGGATGATCGGGCGGCGCTTCGAGACGGCGGCGCGCCGGCTCGGCCTCAACGCGACGCGCACCCGGCTGCGCACGGACCTGTTCGAGCCGCCCGACACCGCCCGCCGCCGGGCGGCGGAGGACCAGCTCTCGCTGTTCGCGTGAGGAGGGCGCCCGGCGGCGCGTGTCACGCCTCCCCGGCGGCCGGAGCGGGGAGGCCCTCGACGAGACCGCGCTTCTTCAGCAGCGGGCCCACGTCCGGCATGCGGCCGCGGAAGGCGGCGTAGGCCTCGGCCGGGTCGCGGCGGTTGCCGGCGGCGTAGACGTGCTCGCGCAGCCGTGCCGCGGTGGCGGGGTCGAAGACGTCGCCCGTCTCCTCGAAGGCCTCGAACGCGTCGGCGTCGAGCACCTCGGACCACATGTAGCTGTAGTACCCCGCGGCGTATCCCGAGCCCGCGAAGACGTGGGCGAAATGCGGGGTGCGGTGGCGCATGACGATCTCGTCGGGCATGCCGATGCGGGCGAGCGCCTCGTGCTCGAACGCCTCCGGGTCGAGGTTGCCGGCGTCCGGCAGGAGATGGAAGTCGAGGTCGACGAAGGCGCAGGCGAGGTATTCCACCGTGGCGAAGCCCTGGTTGAAGGTGCGTGCGCCCGCGAGCTTGTCGCGCAACGCCTGCGGCATCGGCTCGCCGGTGCGATGGTGGCGCGCGAAGCGCTCCAGCACCTGCGGCGTTTCGAGCCAGTGCTCGTAGAGCTGCGAGGGCAGCTCGACGAAGTCGCGCGCCACCGCGGTGCCGGCGAGCGAGGGATAGGTCACCTCCGAGAGGAGCCCGTGGAGGGCGTGGCCGAACTCGTGGAAGAGCGTGCGCGCGTCGTCGAAGGAGAGCAGCGCCGGCGCCTCGGGGCCGCCGGCGGAGAAGTTCATCACGTTGACGATGATCGGCCGCACCCGCCCGTCGAGATTCTGCTGGGAGCGGAAGGCGGAGGCCCAGGCGCCGGAGCGCTTGGAGGGCCGCGCGAAGTAGTCGCCGTAGAACAGGCCCACGTGCGCGCCCGCCGCGTCGCGCACCTCGAAGGCGCGCACGTCCGGGTGCCAGCGCGGAACGTCCGGGCGCTCCTCGAAGGTGAGCCCGAACAGGCGCTGCGCGACATGGAAGGCCGCCTCGATCATGCGGTCGAGCGGCAGGTACGGCTTGATCGCGCCCTCGTCGAGGTCGTAGCGGGCACGGCGCACGCCCTCGGCGAGGTAGCGCCAGTCCCAGGGCGCGACGTCCGGGCTCTCGCCCCGCTCGGCGGCGAGCGCGGCGAGCGCGTCGCGCTCCTCCCGCGCCCGGGCGCGGGCGGGCTCCCACACCCGCCCGAGGAGATCGCTCACGGCCTCGGGCGTCTTCGCCATCGCGTCGTCGAGCTTGTAGTGCGCGAAGGACTCGTAGCCGAGCAGCCGCACGCGCTCGGCCCGCAGCCGAACCGTCTCGGCGACGATGCCGCGGTTGTCCCGCGCGCCCTCGTGCGCGCCGCGTCGTGTCCAGGCCTCGAAGGCGCGCTGCCGCAGGTCGCGCCGTGCCGAGAAGGCGAGGAACGGTTCGACCGACGAGCGCGCCAGTGTGATCACGTGCCTGCCCGGGAGGCCGCGATCCGCCGCCGCCCGCGCCGCGGCGGCGACGAGCCAGTCGGGCAGGCCCGCGAGATCCGCCTCGCCCTCCAGCACGAGCGTGAAGCCGCTCTCGTCGCCGAGCACGTTCTGGCCGAAGGCGGTGCCGAGCTCGGCCAACCGCGCGTCGATCTCGGCGAGCCGCGCCTTCGCTTCCGGCGCGAGCATCGCGCCCGCGCGCACGAAGCCCAGATGCGTGCGCTCGAGGAGCCGCAGCGCCTCGGCGTCGAGGCCCAGTGCGTCGCGCGCCTGGAACACCGCATCGACGCGCGCGAACAGGCCGGCGTCGAGCATGATCTTCGAGGAATGCCGCGACAGGCGCGGCGCCATCGTCCGCTCGATACCCTGGATCGCCTCGTTCGTGTGCGCGCCCGCGAGGTTGTAGAACACCATGGCGACGCGCCTGAGGTCGCGCCCGGCGCGCTCGAGGGCGAGGATGGTGTTCTCGAAGGTCGCGGGCGCCTCCGCGTCGCGGATCGCGGCGATCTCCGCCTCGTGCGCGGCGAGCCCGGCCTCGAAGGCCGCCTCCATGTGCTCGGGCACGATCGCCTCGAAGGGCGGCGCCTCGAACGGCGTCTCCCATGCCCGGAAGAAGGGGTTCTCGCTCGAGGTGACATCCGCGGGCATGGGCCGGCGCTCCTGCTGTCGTGTCGTTCGTGTCGCTCGCTTCGAGATAGGCGCTCCCCTCGCGCGCGTCGAGGCGCTATCGAGGAGGGGCCATGCCCATTCACGATCCCGCCGCCTTCATCCGTGCCCACACGCGGCTCCTGCCGGTGCCCCACGCGCCACGGCTCCGCCTCCACGTCGCCGACGAGGCGACGGCCCTGTGGGAGAAGACCGAGGAGGAGCTCGGGGAGATCGGGCTGCCGCCGCCGTTCTGGGCCTTCGCCTGGGCCGGCGGGCAGGCGCTCGCGCGATACGTGCTCGATCATCCGGAGGTCGTGGCCGGGCGCAGCGTGCTCGACTTCGCGGCGGGCTCGGGGCTCGTCGGCATCGCGGCCGCGCGGGCGGGCGCGGCGCGGGTCGAGGCCGCCGACATCGACCCCTTCGCCTGCGCGGCGATGCCCCTCAACGCCGCGGCGAACGGCGTCGCGATCCACCCGCGCGCGGCCGACCTCGTCGGGATCGACGAGGGCTGGGAGGTCGTGCTCGCCGGCGACATCTGCTACGAGCGCGACCTCGCCGCGCGGGTGCTGGCCTGGCTGCGCGGGCTCGCCGCCCGCGGCGCGACCGTGCTCGTCGGCGACCCCGGCCGCGCGCATCTCCCCAGGGACGCCGAGGCCGCCGGCCTCGCGCCGCTCGCAACCTACGAGGTGCCGGTGACGCGCGCGCTCGAGGACGCCGAGATCAAGCGCAGCACCGTCTGGCGCCTGCGCTGAGGCGCCCTCAGTCCCCCGCGATCGCCTCCCGCGCCGTCCGCGCGAGTGCCGCCCGGCTCGCCGGGCGGGTGTAGAACATGTGCCCGCCGGGATAGGTCTCCTCGACGATCCGCTCCTGCAGGCTCGCGGGGAGCTGGCGCAGGACGAGCGTCGAGGCGAAATAGGGCGTCACGAGGTCCGTGAGCCCGTGTACCACGACGACGTCGAGGCTCTCGTCGAGCGCCATCGCGGCGGCGAGCGCGCCGAGCGCCTCCGGGGCGGAGCGCGCCGAGCCGTAGTCCCAGGCCCTGGAGACGCCGCCGTTGAGGAGCACCCATTGCCGCTCGGGCACCCAGTCCAGCTTCTCCCGGTAGAGCGTCAGCGCCGCCGCCGTGAGCGGCGCGGTGAGCGCGTCGAGGACCGGGTCGCGGTAGCGCGGCGTGGCGCGGGTGGGCGCGGGGTCGGGCGTGGTGACGCCGGTATCGTAGAGGCTGCCGACGCGGCCCTCGTCTCGCCAAAGCTCCCGGGCGAGGAAGCTGGCGTCGATGCGCCCGGCCTGCCGTCGAACGAGGTCCTCGGGCAGGCCGGTGAGGTCCGCGATTCGCGCCACCACCCGCCCGACCGCGTCCTCGTCCGAGAGGCCGGCGAGCAGGTCGGAGACGTACTCCCCGGTGGCGTAGGCCTCGACCTCGGCGAGCGCCTCCCGCGAGGCCTCCCCCGCCGAGATCCTCGCGGCCTTGTCGAGCGCCGCCGCGGCGAGCGAGGGCAAGAGCGCGACCCGGCCCATCAGGTTCGTGTCGACGGGGCTGATCCAGGCGAAGTCGAGCACCGGCGAGACGAGGACGAGGGCGGAGAGTGCCATGCCGCGATCGCTCGCGAGCGTGTCGGCGAGGAGCGGCATGCGAAAGCCGCCGTAGCTCTCGCCGACTGCGGCCTTGGGCGAGGCGGCGCGGCCGTTCTCGACGGACCAGCGCACGACGAAGTCGGCGAGCGCGGCGATGTCGCCGGAGACCGAGAGATAGCGGCTGCGCGTTTGGTCGCTCGGCGCCACGAGCCGCGAGTAGCCCGTGCCGACGGGGTCGACGAAGACGAGGTCGGTGAAGGCGAGCCAGGTGTCGGGGTTCTCCGAGAGGGCCGGCGGGGCGGAGGGCACGATGACGTCCTCGCCGAAGCCGATCGTCCAGGGGCCGAGCGCGCCGAGATGCAGGTAGGCGGAGGCCGCGCCGGGCCCGCCGTTGACGACGAACGTCACCGGGCGGCGCGCCGGGTCGGCCTCGGGATCGACGTAGGCGACGTAGGCGATGTCCGCCTCCTCCTCGCCGGAGGAGCCCGTCAGGGTGAGCACGCCCGCGGTGGCCGAGAAGGCGAGGGGCTCGCCGTCGACGACGAACTCGTGGCGGGTGGTCACGGGCTCGGGCAGCCGCAGCCCGTCGGCGGAGACCGGACGATCGGCGGCCGGCGTTCCGCCCGCCGGCTCCTGAGCGAGGACGGACGCGGGGAGGAGGACGATGCTCGCCGCGAGCAGGCGAGCCGCGAGGAGGATCGCGTGCGGGCGTGGAATTCTGGACGGGGTCAAGGTGGGCTCCGGGAGGTTGGATCGGTCGCCCAGCCTAACGCACGCGTGCCGATCCGGAGCCGCACCCGCGCTCACGGCTTCGCGAGGCGCGCGCACCGTGCGGGCGTGAGCGACCACGGACCAGCGCATGGCTCCAGAGAATGGCCGAAGGCTCGGATGGTGGGCGCGACAGGGATTGAACCTGTGACCCTTCGCGTGTGAAGCGAATGCTCTCCCGCTGAGCTACGCGCCCGTTCCGAGGCGCGCTTCTTAGGCCGACGCGCGCGCTCCGTCAAGCGTTCGATCGCCGGCGCTCGCGTGGCGGATTTCTCGTCTTCGCGGCGTGCCGGCAACAGCACATTCACGAAATTCTGATTATGGTCCCGGCGTGGCATTTCGTAGGCTGCATGGTGACCTCGCGTCATCGGCGAGCGAGCGGGTGTCCCCGGCACGCGTCAAGGACCAGGAGCTTCCATGCGGTTCGTTCTCTCACTCACCCTGGCGCTGGCCGTCGCCCTCGGCGCCCTCGCCCTGCAGCCGACGCGGGCGTCGGCGGAATGGATCAACCCCGCCCTCCTCGACGGAGCCGGCGGCGTCGGCGGCGACTTCTTCCAGGGCTCGTCGATCCCGCGCCGCGTCGTCGACTACGACGGGCGCTACGCGCCGGGCACGATCGTGATCAGCCATTCCGAGCGCCGGCTCTACCTCGTGCAGGAGGGCGGCAAGGCCATCCGCTACGGCGTCGGCGTCGGCCGCCCCGGCTTCGGCTGGCGCGGGTCCTACCGTCTCACCCGCATGGCCGAGTGGCCGGATTGGCGCCCGCCGGCGGCGATGCGCCGCCGCCAGCCGGGACTGCCGGTGTTCATGGCCGGCGGCCCGGAGAACCCGCTGGGCGCCCGCGCCCTCTACATCGGCAACACGCTGTGGCGCATCCACGGCTCGAACGAGCCGCACACGATCGGCGAGGCGGTCTCCTCGGGCTGCATCCGCATGACCAACGAGGACGTGACGGACCTCTACAGTCGCGTGCGCGTCGGCGCGCGCATCGTGATGAAGGACTGAGCGTCGGGCGCCGGGCCGGTCGAGCGCGAAGGAAAGCGCCGCCCGGCTCAGCGTCGGCGCGGCGGCTCGCGCGACATCCCCTTCGCCGCGAGCTCGGAGAGGTACTCCGACCAGCGCTCGGCGTGCTGCTCGCCGAGGCGGCGCAGGTAGTCCCATCCATAGATGCCGGTGTCGTGCATGTCGTCGAAGACGAGCTTGACGGCGTAGTTGCCCACCGGCTCGACGCCGATGATCATCACCTCCATCTTGCCCGGCACCGTCTTGCGCTCGGCGGGGGAGTGGCCCTGCACCTCCGCCGACGGGCTCGTCACCCGCAGGTACTCCGCCGGCAGGGCGAAGGTCGCGCCGTCGTCGTAGGTCACCGTCAGCGTGCGGCGGTCGCGGGAGACGCGCAGCTCCGTCGGCCACGCGACCGCGGCGCCGCCGCTCGCTTCGGACATCTCGATCGCGCTCATCGGCAATTCCTTCATTCGCGCATGCGCATGCGTTGACGCGGCCGGGCTTCTCTTCCATCCTCCCGCGCCCATATGGCGAGGACGGCCGGCGGACGATACAGAAGCCGCGCGCGCGGGCAAGACGTGGCGCAGTCCGGTCCGGCGACGGTTGCGGGAGGAGTCGAGTTGAGCGAGCCGATCATCACGCGCGCCGCGAGCGAGGCGGCCCCCGACGCGGGCGCGCCGCTCGTCGACCCGTTCGGCCGGGCGATCTCCTACCTGCGCGTCTCCGTCACGGACCGCTGCGACTTCCGCTGCGTCTACTGCATGTCGGAGAACATGACGTTCCTGCCCAAGCGCGACCTGCTCACGCTCGAGGAGCTGGACCGGCTCTGCTCGGTCTTCGTGCGCCACGGCGTGCGCAAGCTGCGGATCACCGGGGGCGAGCCGCTGGTGCGTCGCGACATCATGACGCTGTTCCGCAACCTCGGCCGCCATCTCGAGACCGGCGCGCTCGAGGAGCTGACCGTCACGACCAACGGCTCGCAGCTCGCCCGCCACGCCGCCGAGCTCGCCGCGTGCGGCGTGCGGCGCATCAACGTCTCCATGGACACGCTCGACGCCGACAAGTTCCGCGCCATCACCCGCTGGGGCGACCTCGGCCGCGTCATGGAGGGGCTCGACGCCGCTCAGGCGGCGGGCCTTTCGGTGAAGATCAACGCGGTGGCGCTCAAGGGCGTCAACGAGGACGAGATCGAGCCGATGCTGGAATGGGCGCACGGGCGCGGCATGGATCTCACGCTCATCGAGGTCATGCCGCTCGGCGAGATCGAGACCCACCGGGTCGACCAGTTCCTGCCGCTCTCGCAGGTCCGCGCCCGGCTGATGGACCGCTACACGCTCGCGGACCTGCCGGACCGCACCGGCGGCCCCGCGCGCTACGTCCGCGTGGCGGAGACCGGCGGGCGGCTCGGCTTCATCACGCCGATGACGCACAATTTCTGCGAGAGCTGCAACCGCGTCCGTCTCACCTGCACCGGCACGCTCTACATGTGCCTCGGCCAGGAGGACGCCGCCGACCTGCGCACGCCGCTGCGCCAGTCGGAGGGCGACGCGCGTGTCGCCCAGGCCATCGCCGACGCGATCACGCGCAAGCCCAAGGGCCACGACTTCGTCATCGACCGCCGCGTGAACCGCCCGGCGGTGGGGCGGCACATGAGCGTGACGGGGGGGTGACGCCGGCGGTCTCGTCTCGCTGCACCGCGGCATCTTCCGTTCCCCGCGTGATGCGCTAGTGTGCGCCCCGTAGCCGCGGGAGACGCACACATGAAAGAGCTCACGGACCGCACCGCCCTCGTCACCGGCGGCACGTCGGGGATCGGCCTCGCCATAGCCGAGGCGCTCGCCGGCGCGGGCGCCAACGTGATGATCGACGGCTTCGGGGAGACCGACGCCTGCGAGGCGCTCGCCAAGCGGCTCGCCGACGCGCACGGCATCAAGGCCGCCTGGACCGGCGCCGACGTGTCCAAGCCCGACCAGCTCGCAGCCGCCGTGGACCGCGCCGAGCGCGAACTCGGCCCCGTCGACATCCTTGTCAACAACGCGGGCGTCCAGCACGTCTCGCCGGTGGAGGACTTCCCCGTCGAGCAGTGGGACCGCATCGTCGCGATCAACCTCTCCTCGGCCTTCTACGCGACGCGCCTCGTGATAGGGGGCATGAAGGAGCGCGGCTTCGGGCGCATCGTCAGCACGGCCTCGGCGCACTCCCTCGTCGCCTCGCCCTACAAGTCCGCCTACGTCGCGGCCAAGCACGGGCTCGTGGGCTTCACCAAGACGGTGGCGCTGGAGGCGGCGGCCCACGGGGTCACCGTCAATTGCATCTCGCCCGGCTACGTCTGGACGCCCCTCGTCGAGAAGCAGATCCCCGACACGATGAAGGCGCGCGGGCTCACCCGCGAGCAGGTGATCGAGGACGTGCTCCTCAAGGCCCAGCCGACCAAGGCGTTCGTCACCGTCGAGCAGGTCGCCGCCATGGCGCTGTTCCTGTGCTCCGACGCCGCGAGCCAGGTGACGGGGGCGAACATCTCCATGGACGGAGGGTGGACGGCGCAGTGAGGGGGCTGCCGCAACGGTGCCGATAAGCTTGAAACAGTGCACCTGGTGCACTATCTTCTGATCGCCGGGGGCGTAGCCGATGGCGAGGATCGCCTCGTTCGGACGGTACGCCGTCTACATCTATGCGGCGCCTGCGGAGCATCCGCCGCCGCACTTCCACCTGGTCGGACCGGACACGAACGTCTCGATCGCGATCAGGACCGGAAAGGTGATCGAAGGCGCATGTCGCGACCGGGCGCTTCTTGCTGAAGTTCGCCGCTGGGCGACACGGGAGCGAGGCAGCCTCTTGGCGAAGTGGGAGGAGCTCAATGAGCGGCGATGATGACTTCGTGGTCGGCCGGAGGCTTCCTTCGATCGCAGCGGTTCGGGCCCTGGAGCCATTTCGTGTCGAGGTGACGTGGGAGCATGGTGAGCGTGCGGGTGGACCGGAGGTGATCGATCTCGGCCCATTCATCGAGCGCTTCGCAGTCTATGCTCCGCTCGACCGGGATCGTGCCTTGTTCATGACGGCCCGCCTCGGACCTTACGGCTCATCGATCGAGTGGGGCGACGGATCGATCGACTTGAGCTCCGTAGCGCTCGAGGAGATCGCCAGCGAGGCCGAGGCGACGTTGGACTTCAAGGCGTTCCTCGACGAGCAGGGATGGACGTTCGACATCGCCGCGAGGCGTCTCGGTCTCGGGCGTAGAACCGTTGCCTACTACGCTGCGGGCCGTCCCGTGCCGAAAGCCGTCGCCCTAGCTTGCCGATTTTTTCAGCTGTCACGGGCGCAGCGCCGGAGCATGGCGCCCGGCCACGTCAAGCGGACGAGACACAAGGCCGCATGACCGAGCGCTCCCCACTCCCCGGCCTCGCCGGTCCCCGCGCCGAGAAGGCGGTCTCCCTCGCGCTGCAGGGCGGGGGCGCGCACGGGGCGTTCACCTGGGGCGTGCTCGACGCCATCCTGGAGGACGGTCGGCTCGCCATCGAGGCGGTGTCGGGGGCGTCCGCGGGCGCCATGAACGCCGTCGTCCTCGCGGAGGGCTGGCGCCGCGGCGGCGCGGACGGGGCGCGGGCCTGCCTGGAGCGCTTCTGGCGCACGATCAGCCTCGACGGCGACCTGCCCGCGTACAAGGCCCGCATGGTGCGTCAGGCGCTGGGCCTGTGGACGGACGAGCGCTCGCCCTGGCGCTTCTGGACGGAGGCCTTCTCTCCCTTCACCACGCCCTACCAGAACATCCTCGACGTCAACCCGCTGCGGGACGCGCTGGCCGACCTCATCCGCTTCGAGGAGGTGCGCGCCTGCGGCGACGTCAAGCTGTTCGTCTCGGCGACCAACGTCTGGACCGGCAAGATCCGGGTGTTCGCGCGCGAGGAGCTGACCGTCGACCACCTCCTCGCGTCCGCCTGCCTGCCGGAGATCTTCAAGGCGGTGGAGATCGACGGGGTGCCCTACTGGGACGGCGGCTACATGGGCAACCCGCCGCTCTTCCCCCTCTTCTACGGCGTCGCCACCGACGACGTGCTGCTCGTCCAGATCAACCCGATCGAGCGGCGCGAGACGCCGCGCACCCGGGCCGAGATCCGCGACCGGCTCTCGGAGATAGGCTTCAACGCGCCGCTACTGCGCGAGCTGCGCGCCGTCGACTTCGTGACGCGCCTGCTCGACGAGGGCAAGCTCGCCGAGGGCGACTACAAGCGCGTGCTGATGCACCGGATCGAGCCGACGGGGCACTTCGACGATTTCCCCGCCTCCACGCGCCGCAAGGCGGACTGGACGATGATGAAGACGCTGTTCGAGCGCGGCCGCGGCGCCGCGCGGGACTGGCTCGCCCGGCACTGGGAGGACATCGGCGTGCGGCCCACGATCGAGCTCAAGCGCGACTATTCCTGAGCCGCAGCGCGGCGCGCGATCTCCGTGCGCGATCTCCGTGCGCGATCTCCGTGCGCGATCTCCGTGGACGACCGGCGGAATGTGGCGCCGCGTGGCGCCGGCGCCCTTGCGCGCGCATGCTTCTTGCTTGACGGTCGGCGAGCAACTCGACCGTGAGAGCCCGCGCCCCGTGTCCATTCTCGTCGCCCTGCACCACGTCACGCAGTATCGGTACGACCGGCCGATCGGCATCGGCCCGCAGGTGATCCGCCTGCGGCCGGCGCCGCATGCCCGCACGCGCGTCCCCAGCTACGCGCTCAAGGTGCAGCCCGCCAATCATTTCATCAACTGGCAGCAGGACCCGCACGGGAACTGGCTCGCGCGGCTCGTCTTCCCCGAACCCGCGAGCGAGCTGAAGATCGAGGTCGACCTCACCGCCGACATGGCGGTGGTCAACCCGTTCGACTTCTTCGTCGAGCCCTATGCCGACGACTTCCCCTTCGCCTACGCGCCGGATCTGGCCGAGGAGCTCGAGCCCTATCTCCAGCCGGAGGAGCCGGGCGAGCGGATGGAGGCGTTCCTCGCCGCCATCGACCGCACGAAGCGCAGCACGGTGACCTTCCTCGTCGAGCTCAACGCCCTCGTCCAGAGCGCGGTGCGCTACATCGTCCGGATGGAGCCCGGCGTGCAGACGCCGGAGGAGACGTTGACGCTCGGCTCCGGCTCCTGCCGCGATTCGGCGTGGCTGCTCGTCCAGATCCTGCGCCGCCTCGGCTTCGCGGCGCGCTTCGTGTCGGGCTACCTGATCCAGCTGAAGGCCGACATCGACCCGATCGAGGGACCCAAGGGCACCGAGCACGACTTCACCGACCTGCACGCCTGGGCGGAGGTCTACGTGCCCGGCGCCGGCTGGATCGGCATGGACGCGACGTCCGGCCTCTTCTGCGGCGAGGGCCACATCCCTCTGTGCGCCACGCCGCACTACCGCTCGGCGGCGCCGATCACCGGCGCGACCGACCCGGCGAACGTCGAGTTCGGCTTCGAGATGCACGTCACCCGCATCCTCGAGGCGCCGCGCGTCACGCGGCCCTTCGACGAGACGGCCTGGGCGGCGCTCGAGGCGCTGGGAGACCGGGTCGACGAGGACCTCGTCGCCCAGGACGTGCGCCTCACGACGGGCGGCGAGCCGACCTTCGTCTCCATCGACGACCCCGACGGGGCGGAGTGGAACATCGCCGCCGTGGGGCCCACCAAGAAGGATCGCGCGGACACCCTGATCCGGCGCCTGCGCGACCGGTTCGGGCCGGGCGGCTTCCTGCATTACGGGCAGGGCAAGTGGTATCCCGGCGAGCAGTTGCCCCGCTGGGCCTTCGGGCTCTACTGGCGCCGCGACGGCGAGCCGATCTGGCGAGACGCCGCGCTCATCGCGGGTCCGGGCGCGGCGGCCACGAAGGCCCCGCCCGCCGCGGCGAAGCGCTTCGTCGAGGGGCTCGCCGAGCGGATGCACCTCTCCGCCGGCTACGCCCAGCCGGCCTGGGAGGACCCCGCGCACTGGCTGATGAAGGAGGCCGAGCTGCCGGAGGGCGTCGACCCCGCCAACCCGGCCCTGAAGGACCCCGAGGAGCGCGCACGCATGATGCGCGTGTTCGAGCGCGGCCTCGGCGAGCCGGTGGGCTTCGTCCTGCCCATCCAGCGCTGGAACGCGGCGGACGGCGCGCGGCGCTGGCGCTCCGAGATCTGGCGCACGCGCCGCGGCAAGCTGTTCCTGATCCCGGGTGATTCGCCGGTGGGCCTGCGCCTGCCGCTCGACTCCCTGCCCGTCATCGCGCCCGAGCACTACCCCCACATCCACCCACGCGATCCGCTGGAGCCGCGGGGCGCGCTGCCGCGCTATCCGCGGCCCGACCGCGATCCGGCGGCGCGGCGCCAGGCCGTCGCCGCGCAGAACGCCGTGGGCGAGGCGGTGCGCACCGCGCTCTCGGTGGAGGTGCGCGACGGGATCATCCACGTCTTCATGCCGCCGGTGGAGCAGGTCGAGGATTATCTCGAGCTCCTCGCCGCCGTCGAGGCGACCGCCCGCGAGACGGGGCTACCCGTGCGCGTGGAGGGCTACACGCCGCCCTTCGACCCGCGCATCGACGTGATCAAGGTCACGCCCGATCCCGGCGTCATCGAGGTCAACATCCAGCCCGCCGCCTCCTGGCGCGAGGCGGTGGCGATCACGTCGGGCGTCTACGAGGAAGCGCGGCAGGCGCGGCTCACCGCCGAGAAGTTCATGGTCGACGGCCGCCACACCGGTACCGGCGGCGGCAACCACGTCGTGCTCGGCGGCGCGAGCCCGCCCGATTCGCCCTTCCTGCGCCGGCCGGACCTGCTCAAGAGCCTGATCCTCTACTGGCAGCGCCATCCCTCCCTGTCGTTCCTGTTCTCCGGGCTGTTCATCGGCCCCACCAGCCAGGCGCCGCGCCTCGACGAGGCGCGCGACGACGCGCTCTACGAGCTCGAGATCGCGCTCGCGCAGGTGCCGGACCCCGACGTCGGCAGCATCCCGCCCTGGCTCGTCGACCGGCTGTTCCGCAACCTCCTCACCGACGTCACCGGCAACACCCACCGCGCCGAGATCTGCATCGACAAGCTCTACTCGCCGGACGGGCCGACGGGCCGGCTCGGCCTCGTCGAGTTCCGCGGCTTCGAGATGCCGCCGGACGCGCGGATGTCGCTCGCGCAGCAGCTCCTGCTGCGCGCCCTCGTCGCCTGGCTCTGGCGCGAGCCGCAGGGCGGCTCGCTCGTGCGCTGGGGCACCGGCCTGCACGACCGCTTCATGCTCCCGCACGTCGTCTGGGAGGACTTCCGCGGCGTGCTCGCCGACCTGTCGGAAGCCGGCTATCGCTTCGAGGAGAGCTGGTTCCGGGCGCAGTGGGAGTTCCGCTTCCCGCTCTACGGCCGGGTCGAGCACGGCGGCGTCGCGCTCGAGCTGCGCCAGGCGCTCGAGCCCTGGCACGTCATGGGCGAGGAGGGGGCGATCGGCGGCACCGTGCGCTACGTCGACTCGTCCGTCGAGCGGCTGGAGGTGCGCGCGCAAGGGATCGTGCCCGGCCGCCACGTCATCGCCTGCAACGGCCGGCGCCTGCCGATGACCTCGACGGGACGCGGCGGCGAGGCGGTGGCGGGCGTGCGCTACAAGGCCTGGCAGCCGCCGTCGGGGCTGCACCCGACGATTCCCGTCCACGCGCCGCTCACCTTCGACGTCATCGACGGCTGGAACCGCCGCTCGCTCGGCGGCTGCGTCTACCATGTCGCCCATCCGGGCGGGCGCAACTACGAGACCATGCCGGTCAATTCCTACGAGGCCGAGGCGCGCCGCCTCGCGCGCTTCCAGGACCACGGCCACACGCCCGGGCGCATCGACCCGCCGCCGGAGGAGCCCGCCGCGGAATTCCCGATGACGCTCGACCTGCGGAGGCCGCCGGCATGACGGCGCTCACCCGGGCCCAGGCGCGCGAGCTGATCCATGGCCTGAGCCATTGGACGCAAGGCTACGCGCCGTTGCCCGGGGCCGCCGACGAGCTGATCGGCCCGGACGGGACGCCGCGCCCGGCCTGGGCGCGCCTCGCCCGGGCGCTCGGGCCGATGAGCCCCGGCGATCTCGCCCGCGGCTTCGGCTCGGCCGAGCGGCACATCCGCGAGGTCGGCATCTCCTATCGCGTCCACGGCGAGGCCGCGGACCGGGCCTGGCCTGTCGCGCACCTGCCGATCGTCATCGACGCCGCCGAATGGAAGGCGATCGCCGCGGGCGTGGCCCAGCGCGCGCGGCTGATGGAGGCGCTGCTCGCCGAGATACACGCCGGCGGCGCGGCGCCCGACGGCGCGCCGCCGGCGGCCGCGATCGTGGGGAGCCCGAACTACCTGCGCCCCCTCGTCGGCGTCGCGCCGCCGGGCGGGCGGCACCTGTCGCTCTACGCCGTCGACATCGGCCGCGGACCCGATGGTCGCTGGTGGGTGCTGAACGACCGCACGCAGGCGCCGTCGGGGGCCGGCTACGCGCTCGAGAACCGCATCGTGCTCTCGCGGGTCTACCCCGCGCTGATGGAGCGCCTGCGCGTCCAGCGGCTCGCGCCCTTCTTCGCCGCCTTCCGCGACGGGCTCGCCGCGCTCGGCGCGCGGGAGGATCCCCGCATCGGCCTGCTGACGCCGGGGCCGTACTCCGAGACCTATTTCGAGCAGGCGACGCTCGCGCGCTATCTCGGCCTGCCGCTGGTCGAGGGCGACGATCTCGTGGCGCGCGACGGGTCGGTCTACGTGCGCACCGTGTCGGGCCTGAAGCGAATCGACGTGCTCTGGCGGCGCGTCGACGGCGACTACTGCGACCCGCTCGCCCTCGACGCGCGCTCGCGGCTCGGTGTGCCCGGGCTCGTCGCGGCGCTGCGCGCGGGTGGCGTCGCCATGGCGAACATGCCCGGCGCCGGCGCCGTCGAGCAGCCGGCGCTGATGGGCTTCATGGCCCTGCAGTGCCGCCGGCTGCTGGGCGAGGACCCGCTCCTGCCCAACATCGCCACTTGGTGGTGCGGCGAGCCGGTGGCGCGGGAGGAGGCGCTCGCGCGGCTCGAGACGCTCGCCTTCGCCGACGCCTTCGTGCCCGGCCCCTCGACGCTCGGCGCCGAGCTCGACGCGCAGGGCCGCGCCGCGCTCGCCGCACGCATCCGCACCCGCGGTGTCGACGTCGTCGGCCAGGAGGTCGTGCGCCTGTCGACGACGCCGGTGTGGCGCGACGGGACGCTCGAGCCGCGGCCGTTCTCGCTGCGCGTCTACGCGGCGGCGACGCCGAGCGGCTGGCAGGTGATGCCCGGCGGCTTCGCGCGCATCGCCGAGCGGCCGGACGCGCGGGCCGTCAGCATGGGCGAGGGCACGCTCTCCGCCGACGTCTGGGTGCTCGCGGACGCGCCGGTGGCGCGGGTCTCGCTCGTGCCGCAGGAGCGCATCCGCCGCGTCTCCGGCCACCTGCCGAGCCGCGCCGCCGACAACCTGTTCTGGCTCGGGCGCTATCTCGAGCGGGCGGAGGCGACGACGCGGCTCGTCGCGGCGCTCGCGGCGGCGCGGCTCGAGGGCGGGGAGGGCGGCCCCGGCGACGAGACGGTGGCGCGGCTCGAAGGCCTGATCCGCGCGCTCGGCGCGGTTCCCGATGACGAGGAGGATGCCGAGAGCGCGGACGGAGAGGGCGGGGGAGGGCGCGAGGCGGCGGCGGTCTCGCTCGTCGCGGCGCTCCCTGCGCGCGACATCGCCCGCACGGCCCTCGACGACGCAGCGGCGCCCGGCTCCGTCGCGGCCGCGATCGCCTCCGCCCGGCGGGCGGCGTCGCACCTGCGCGACCGGCTCGCGCCGCAGGCCTGGCGGCTCGTCTCGGAGCTGTCCCCCGGGGCGCCCGCGGGCGAGGACGAGATCGCCTCGCCGGCCGACACGCTCGACCGGGCGCAGGCGCTGCTCGAACGGTTCGCCGCCATCGCCGGG
The DNA here is from genome assembly GCF_041514305.1 of Salinarimonas chemoclinalis. Classification (NCBI taxonomy): domain Bacteria; kingdom Pseudomonadati; phylum Pseudomonadota; class Alphaproteobacteria; order Hyphomicrobiales; family Salinarimonadaceae; genus Salinarimonas; species Salinarimonas chemoclinalis. The sequence continues at coordinate 12,164 of NZ_JBGMWH010000004.1, read as the reverse complement.
CTCGTGCACGAGAACATGACGCGCTCGGACGGCTGGCGGCTCCTCGACATGGGCCGGCGCATCGAGCGCGGGCTCGCCGCCTGCCGGGTCACCGGCGCGCTCGCGGGCGCGGGCGCCACGAGCGGCGACCTCGACGCGCTCCTCGACATCGTCGACTGCCAGATCACCTACCGCACGCGCTACCTGTTCGGGCCGGCGCCCGCGCCGGTGCGCGACCTCGCGCTGATCGACCCGAACAGCCCGCGCTCGCTCGCCTTCCAGGCCGAGCGCATCCTCGAGCACGTGCGCGCGCTCCCCGCCTTGCGCGAGGACGGCCTGCCCGAGCCGCCCGAGCGTCTCGCCGCGACGCTGGCACGCGGCCTCGCCATCGCCGACGCCGCCACGATCGACGCGCCGGCGCTCGCCGCCTTCGAGGCGGACCTCGCCGATCTCGCGGACGCGATCGGCGCGCGCTACTTCCCTCACGGCGCCGCGGCGGAGCGGCCCGAGAAGCTGAGCGGCCTCGCGTGATCTACCGCATCCGCCACGTCACGACCTATTCATACGAGGCCACGGTCGCCTCCGCGCGCTGCGTGCTGCGGCTCACGCCGCGCGACGACGCCGGGCAGGCGCGGCTGTTCGGCGACGTGCGTGTGACGCCCGATGCGCGGCTGCGCGAGGAGACCTGCTTCTTCGGGGCGCGCCTGCATCACGCCGAGATCGACACGCCCCACCGCGAACTGCGCATCGAGGCCCGCGCGCGGGTGCGGATCACGCGCACGCCGCCGGCCGTGCCCGCGGAAGACCCCGCCTTCGAGGACGTGCGCGCCGCCGCCGCGACGGGCACGAGCCGCGCGCCGGACGCGCCGGTCCACGCGCTCTTCCCCAGCCAGGCCGTGCCGGCGGCGCCGGAGATCGCGGCGTGGGCGAGCGCCTCGCTGCCGGAGGGCACGGGCGTCTTCGCCGGCACGCGCGATCTCATGCGGCGCATTCACGCCGAGTTCGCCTACGCGCCCGGCGAGACCGACGTCGCCACCCCCGCCCGCGAGGCCTTCCGCGCCCGCAGGGGCGTGTGCCAGGACTTCGCCCACGTGATGATCGCCGGGCTGCGCGGGCTCGGCCTGCCGGCGCGCTACGTCTCCGGCTACCTGCGCACCATTCCCCCCGAGGGCCGGCCGCGGCTCGTCGGGGCGGACGCCACCCACGCCTGGGTCGAGGCCTGGTGCGGGCCGGATCTCGGCTGGATCGGCTTCGACCCCACCAACGCCGCCCTCGTCGGCCCCGATCACATCGTCCTCGCCGTCGGGCGCGACTACGCCGACGTCTCCCCCGTCGACGGCGTCGTGATCTCCTCCGGCGGGCAGAGCCTGGCGGTCAGCGTCGACGTGGTTCCGGAGGAAGAGGAGCGCGGGGCCTGATCCCGCGCCGTTCGCTCCCTTGCGTTCTCCGCGGCCCTGGTGCTTGTGTCGGGCGAGGGGAAGGACACGATGACGACGCTGACGACAGACGGCATCCAGCCCGCCGAGACGATTCGGGCGCTCGCCCGTGAGGGCGCCATCGCGAGTGAACGGCCCTTCCTGGCCGACCAGGTCCAGCCGGCGAGCCTCGACCTGCGGCTCGGCGCCCGCGCCTGGCGGGTGCGCGCGAGCTTCCTGCCGGGGCCGCGCCGCAGCGTGCGTGCGCGGCTCGACGGCATCGCGCTCCACGAGCTCGACCTGTCGCGGCCCGTCGTGCTGGAGACGGGCTGCGTCTACATCGCCGAGATCCAGGAGCGCCTCGCGCTCCCCGCCGACCTCTCCGCCTCCGCCAACCCGAAGAGCTCGACGGGGCGCATCGACGTGTTCACCCGCGTGATCGCCGACCAGGCTCAGGAGTTCGACGTGGTGGACGCCGGCTATCGCGGCCCGCTCTACGCCGAGATCTCGCCGCGCACCTTCCCCGTCCTGGTGCGCGAGGGCACGCGGCTCTCGCAGCTGCGCCTGCGCCGGGGCGAGGTGCGGCTCTCGGACGACGAGCTCGCCGCGCTCCACGCCAGCCAGACGCTGGTGACCTCCGCGACGCCCTCCTTCCAGAACGGCATCGCGGTCTCGGTCGATCTCTCCGGCTTCGGCGAGGGGCGGCTCGTCGGCTACCGCGCCCGCCGCCACACCGCCCTCGTCGACGTCGACGCGGTGGGTGCGCATCGAACGGCCGACTTCTGGGAACCGCTCCACGCCGACGGCGGGGGGGAGCTGATCCTCGACCCGGGCCAGTTCTACATCCTGGCTTCGAAGGAGGCGGTGCACGTGCCGCCGGACTACGCCGCCGAGATGGTGCCGTTCGATCCGCTGGTGGGCGAGTTCCGCGTCCACTACGCCGGCTTCTTCGATCCGGGCTTCGGCCACGCCGGCGCCGACGGGGCCGGCGCGCGCGCGGTGCTCGAGGTCCGCTCGCGCGACGTGCCCTTCATCTTGGAGGACGGCCAGACGGTCGGCCGCCTCGTCTACGAGCGCATGGCCGCCCGCCCGGCGGTGCTCTACGGGGCGGGCGCGGGCTCGAACTACCAGGCGCAGGGGCTCAAGCTGTCGAAGCACTTCGCCTGAGCCGCGCGCCCCGGGCGCGCGGGTCAGCGCAGGCGCTCGTCGAGGAACCTCAGCATCGCGTCCCAGGACTGGAGGTCCGCCTCCGGCTCGTAGTCGCCGCTGCCCCACACCGTGAAGGAATGGCGCGCGCCGCCGTAGATCTCCATGCGGTAGTCGATCTCGGCCTCGTTCAGCGTGGCGGCGAGCGCCGCGACGTCCTCCATGCCCGAGACCGGGTCGGCGGAGCCGTGGAGCACCAGGAGGTCGCCCCGCATCGCGTCCCAGGTCGCGCCCTCGGGCGCCTGCAGGCCGCCGTGGAAGCTCACGAACGCATCGAGATCGGCGCCCGCGCGGGCGAACTCCAGCACGGCCGCGCCGCCGAAGCAGTAGCCGATCACCGCCGCCGCCTCCGGGTCGACGCCGTCCTGCATGCCGGCCGTCTCCAGCGCCGCCGCGAGGCGCGCGCGCATCGCCGCGCGGTCGGCGTAGAGCTTGCCGGATTCCGCGCGGCTCTCCTCGGTCGTCGTCGGGCGCACGCCCCGGCCGTAGAGGTCGACCGCGAAGGCCGCGTAGCCGCGCTCGGCGAGCATGGTGGCGCGGCGCTCCTCGTAGGCGCCGAGCCCGTCCCAGTCGTGGATGACGAGGACGAGCGGGCGGTCCTCGTCGAAGCCCTCGTTGACGGCGAGGAAGCCCTCGTAGGCGACGCCGTCGATCTCGTAGACGACGGCCTCGGTGCGGATCTGCGCCTGCGCGGCGCCCCCCGCGAGGACGAGGGCGGCAGCGCCCGCGGCGATGGCTTCGAGGGTGCTGTGCATGGGGGCTTCCTCTCGATGGTGGGGATACCGATGCACCGGAGTTAGGGCGCGGTGGCCGCGAGGAAAGTCGTGAACGGCGATCACGCAACCGTGATCACCGCGCCACTGGAAAGCACAATTGCAGTCCTATTTCGATGTGTGCGACGCGCTGCAAGACTATCTCTGGCGCGCGCTCCCCCGATAGCCAGCAAAAGAGAGGCTAGCCATGCGTTTCCTCAAGACGATGACGATCGCCGCCGCTGCAGTCCTGATGACGGTTTCCGTCTCCAAGGCCCAGGACATCGTCGATACCGCGGTCGCCGCCGACGATTTCACGACGCTCGTCGCCGCGGTCGAGGCCGCCGGGCTCGTCGAGACGCTCAAGGGCGAGGGGCCGTTCACGGTCTTCGCGCCGACGGACGCCGCCTTCGCAGCGCTGCCGGAGGGCACGGTCGAGAACCTGCTCCTGCCGGAGAATCGCGATCAGCTCGTGGCCGTGCTGACCTACCACGTCGTTCCCGGGCGCGTGATGTCCTCCGACCTCGCCGGCCAGCAGGTCTCGCCGGAGACCGTGCAGGGCTCGACCCTGATGATCGACGCGACCGGCTCCTCGGTGATGGTCAACACCGCCACCGTCGTCACCGCCGACGTGGAGGCCTCGAACGGCGTCATCCACATCATCGACACGGTGCTCATCCCCGAGTGAGGCCGGTCCCGGAGGTCGCCTCCGGGCCTCTCGTAGCGACGGGCCGTCCGCACCCCGTGCGGGCGGCCTCTTCGCGTGCGGCCTCAGCCCAGCACCTCGCCGGGCGCATGCGCCAGCACGACGACCCGCGTGCCGGTGGGCACGCGACGGTGCAGGTCGATGATGTCCTGGTTGAACAGCCGGATGCAGCCCGACGAGATCGCCGTGCCGATGGACCAGGGCTCGTTCGTGCCGTGGATGCGGTAGAGCGTGTCGCGACCGCCCTGGTAGAGATAGAGCGCCCGCGCTCCGAGCGGGTTCTCGACCCCGCCCGGCAGGCCGCCGGCAACGGGGCCGTAGCGCTCCGGCTCGCGGCGGATCATGTTCGCGGTCGGCGTCCAGCGCGGCCAGGCGGCCTTGCGCGCGACCGTGGCGGTTCCCGCGAAGGCGAGTCCCTCCTTGCCCACGCCGATGCCGTAGCGCATCGCCTGCCCGCCACCCAGCGAAAGGTGCAGGAAGCGCTGGTTCGTGTCCACCGTGATCGTGCCCGCGGGCTCGCCGGTCGGGTCGCGCACGACCTGGCGCCAGAAGCGCGGATCGACCACGCCCGGGTCGATCGCCGGGAGCGGGTGCTCCTCGTTCGGCAGCGCGGCGTACATCGCCTGCACGTCCGGCGGAATGGCGGGGGCGAGCGGCTCGACCGGCGCACGCGCGGCCTGCACGCAGCCGCCGAGCGCGAGCGTGCCGCCGATGATGAAGCCGCGCCTGGTGATGTCCGCGATCATGATGATCGACCTTCCTTTCCTCTTCGTCCTTCGGCCCCTGCACGTCCCGTACAGGCTCGTCGGCGATGCGTCGACGCCTTCACGAGAGTTTGAGGCGTTCGTGAGGCGCCCGCGCGGGTCGTGCTCGCACATGCGAAGGGCGTCGCCCCCGCCGGGGAGCGACGCCCTTCGCATAAAAGCCGCGCGCGTGCGCGCGGGTCAGTTGCGGTATTGCTGGATGCGCGTGGTGCGCAAGCCGGCGAGGCCGTGCTGGTCGATCGAGTGCTGCCAGGAGAGGAATTCCTCCGTCGTCAGCGTGTAGCGCTGGCAGGCTTCCTCGAGGCTCAGCAGCCCGCCGCGGACCGCGGCGACCACCTCGGCCTTGCGACGGATCACCCAGCGACGGGTGTTCGTCGGCGGCAAGTCCGCGATCGTCAGCGGGCTGCCGTCGGGCCCGATGACGTATTTCGCCCTCGAGCGAAGCGGTTCGGTCATGGTACTCTCACACACTCGACTGACCAATGTCGGGTGCGACGTTACGGCCCGGCGCTTAAGAAAGGCTGAAATGAAAACCTCGGTTTCGACACCGAGGACTCGCGCTGCCGGCGCGATCACGTTTGCGAGACTCCCGTCACCTGCGAGAGCGGCACGCGCACGTTTCCGGCGATCAGGACCGGTTCGGCGCCGGTGAGGTCGAGACCCGTCACGTTGCCCGAGAACGTCGTCGAGACCTCGACCGGCTGGCCGGCGGCATCCAGCCCCTGGACGCGGATCGCGTAGCTTCCCGGCGGCGCCACGGCGCCGGTGTCGGTGCGCCCGTCCCAGACGAAGCTCTGCTTGCCGGCCTGGAGCGCCTGCTGCCGCGTCGCGACGACCCGCCCCGTGGCGTCGAGGATCTCGACCGCCGCCCTGGAGGCCGCCCGCGGCAGCGTGAGGCTCCAGGTCGCCTGCCCGTTCTCGAGCTGGGCCTCGCGGCCCATCGCCTCGATGCGCTTGCCGATGAAGCTCGACGCCGTCGAGACGTTGGCGGCGCGCGTCGAGGTGAGGAGCGAGCCCAGCATCTCGTTCGTCTTGATCTGCTGCTCGACCGAGGCGAACTGGACGAGCTGCTGGGTGAACTGGTTCGTGTCCAGCGGATCGAGCGGGCTCTGGGCCTGGAGCTGCGTGGTCAGCAGCGTCAGGAACTGGTCGAAGTTCTGCGCGATCGCCCGCCGGTCGCGGCCGGCCTCGCTCATCCCGCCCTGCGCCGCGGCCTGTGAGGCCGCACTCGTCACGCCGCTCGCCATCGCCCGTCCTCCTCAGATCCGTACGTCGACGCCGACGAGCCCGCCGGCGAGCAGCCGGCGCGGCGCGAGCGCCTCGAGCGCGCGCGGCTCCGGCGGGCCGCCGCCGCGCTCGCCGTCGCCGCGCCGCCCGCGGCCGTCGCGACCCTCGCGATCGGCGAAGGCGGTCTCGCCGCGGCCGAAGGCCTGGCCGTCGCTCCTGCCGTCGTCCTGCTTCAGCGACATCTGCACCGAGCTCTCGTTCGTCTTGAGGCCCGCCTGCTCGAAGGCGCGCTCCAGCGCCTTCGCGTCGCGCTGGAGCAGCGCGAGCGTCTCGGGCCTCTCGACCTGGAGGCGGGCGGTCACCTCGCCTTCCTCGATCTCGAGCGAGACGTCGATGCGGCCGAGCTCGACGGGGTCGAGCCGGATCATGAAGCGGTTGAGGTTGCCCAGGCTCCTGAGCCCGATCTCGATCGGCACCGCGCCGAGCGGCACGTTCGCCAGGACCGGCGGCTGCGGCGCTCCGGGTGGCGTCGCCGTGGCGGGCGCGGGAGCCGGCGTGGGCGGCGGGACCTGGATCTGCGGCTGCGGCAGGGGCGTGGTGCCCGGCTGCGGCTGCGACTGGGGCTGGGATTGAGTCTGGCCCTGCGCCTGGCCCTGCGCCTGGGCCTGCGCCTGGGCCTGGGCTTGTGTCTGCGATTGGCTCGCGGACGCCTCCGCCTGCGGCGTGGCGCCGGGCTGTGCCCCGCCCGCGCCCGTCGGCTGGAGGACACCCTGCTGGCCGGCCGCCGCCTTCGCCTGGCCGTCGAGGGCGGCGCTCGCGTCTCCGCCGACCGCGGCCGCGGGAAGGCTCGACGGCTCGACCGTCGGGGCGGGGACGGCCGCGTCGGGTACAGCGGCCCGGGCGAGCGCCTCGGCCAGAGGGCCCGCCGTCGGCGACGCGGCGGCCGGCGTCGATGCCGGCGTGCCTTCGCCTCGGGCCCCGGCGGCCGGCGCTCCGGCCTCCGTCGCCGATGCTCCCGATGCCGCGGCGCCGCGGCCGCGGGCCGTGGCGCCGGAGGCGCCCGGGATAGCAGCCGAGCCGGGGGCCGCACCCGCCCGTGCCGCGGCGGCGATCGCCGCGCCGGGCGGCGTCGTCGGTGGACCGCCGTGCGATCCGCCGGGAGCCGGCGCCGGAGCCGCGGCGAGCGCGACTGCGGCATGACCCGCGGTTTCGGCGCCGGACGCCGGCGCGTCCGCGCCGGCGTGCCCGTCGATCGGCGCGGCCGCGTCGTCCGGCGTGCCGGCCGCCGCCGGCTTCGGCGCCGCCTCCGCGGGCGAGGGTGCCGCGGGCGCGTCCGTCTCCGGCGGCGCGGAGAGCGATCCGGCCGTGCGGTCGTCCCCCACGGTCTCGGCGCGAGCCTCCTCGATCCGCGGACGATCGTTCGGCGCGTGCGCGTCCGGACGCTCGCGGACGGCGCCGACGTCGTCGCGCCGCTCGGCGTCTCGGCTCGCCTCGTCGCGCCTCTCGATGTCTCGCGCGTCCCGGGATCGCCGCGTGCGATCCGGCCCGCCGCTGTCGACGTCGTCGCGCGCGCGCGGCTCCGCTTCGCGGGCGCGGCCCGCGTCGTCGGGCCGGTGCGGCTCGGCCCGCGGCTCGAGCCGCGTGTCGGCGCGCCGCTCCGGGCGCCCCGGCGGATCGTCCGCATCGACGCGGAACGCGGGCGCGTCCTCGCGTGGCCGCGCCTGCGGCCGGGGATCGGGACGCCGGGTGGGATCGGCGGCTAGGGGGTCGAGACGCATCGTGTCCTCGTACCGGTGACGCGGGCCCGGGGCGCTGTCGCGCACCGGGCTCCGGAGGCGACGCCGCAAGAGCCGGGCCAGCCCGGGGATCCTCCCGCCCGTCCCGCGCATCCCGCCCAGAAGCCTTGCCGCGCAAGGCATCGGGCTCCGCCGCCGGCGCGTGGTTCCGCTCGGCGGACGCCCGCCGCCCGGCAGCTTCCGCCGGGCCGCGCGGCAGAAACTGCCGCCCCGCGCTGGAAAGAGCGGCCCCGCATCGCTATAGAAGGGGCGTGCGTCGCCAGCCGGCACACCCGCGCGCGAGCGCGGACGAGAGAGCGCGAACCGAGAGCGCGGACCGAGGAGGAGCCGGAGCGGCATGACGAACAGCCTCGACATCGCCAAGGCACCGTCGGCGACGCGCGTCGTCGTCGCCATGTCGGGCGGCGTCGATTCCTCCGTCGTCGCCGCGCTCCTGAAGCGGGAGGGCTACGACGTCGTCGGCGTCACGCTCCAGCTCTACGACCACGGTGCGGCGGTCCACCGCGCCGGCGCCTGCTGCGCGGGACGGGACATCCACGACGCCCGCCGCGTCGCGGAGACGATCGGCATCCCGCACTACGTGCTCGACTACGAGAGCCGCTTCCGCGAGGCGGTGATCGAGCGCTTCGCCGACAGCTATCTCTCGGGCGAGACGCCGATCCCCTGCGTCGAGTGCAACCGCTCGATCAAGTTCCGCGACCTGCTCGAGACCGCCCGCGAGCTGGGCGCGGACGTGCTCGCCACCGGCCACTACGTCGCGAGCCGCCCGCTCGCCGGCGGTGGGCGCGGCCTGTTCCGCGCGGCGGACCCGGACCGCGACCAATCCTATTTCCTCTACGCCACGACCCCCGCGCAGCTCGACCTCCTGCGCTTCCCGCTCGGCGAACTCGCCGACAAGGGCGAGACCCGCGCGCTCGCCCGCACGCTCGGCCTCGCGGTGGCGGACAAGGCGGACAGCCAGGACATCTGCTTCGTGCCGCAGGGCCGCTATTCCGACGTGATCACCCGGCTCAAGCCGCACGCGGCCGCGCCGGGCGAGATCGTGCATCTCGACGGGCGGGTGCTCGGCCGTCACGAGGGCATCATCCACTACACGGTGGGCCAGCGGCGCGGCCTCGGTCTCTCGGTGGGCGAGCCGCTCTACGTGGTCGCGCTCGATGCCGAGGCCGCGCGGGTCGTCGTCGGCCCGCGCGAGGCGCTCGCGACGCGCTCCATCCGCCTGCGCGACGTGAACTGGATCGGCGACGGCCCGATCGAGCGGCTCGACGCCGGGCTGGAGGTCGCGGCCCGCGTGCGCTCGACCCGCGCGCCGCGGCCGGCGCTGCTGCGCCGCGTCGCCGGCGAGGCGGGACCGGAGATCGAGGTCTCGCTCGCCTCGCCGGAGGACGGCGTCTCACCCGGCCAGGCCTGCGTGCTCTACGAGAGCGACGACCCGCGCGCCCGCGTGCTCGGCGGCGGCGTCATCGCCAGGCGGCTCGACGCGGGAGCGGGAGAGCCGCGCCGCGCGCCGAGCCTCGCCGAGAGCACCGCCTCGGCCTGACGGACGCCCGACCCTACCCCGAGAGGACCGAGAATGGCCGTCCAGTACGACCTCGAAGGCCAGCGCCGCGTCTACGAGCGCTGGGCCCCCATCTACGATCGCGTCTACCACAAGTTCCTCTCGGACGCGCATCGCAAGACCGCGAAGGCGGCGGCGGCCTGCGGACCGGACATCCTCGAGATCGGGGTGGGGACCGGGCTCGTCCTGCCCTACTACCCGCGAACCGCGCGGGTGTACGGCGTCGATCTGTCGATCCACATGCTGGCGAAGGCGCGCGAGAAGGTGCTCGCCGGCCTGCCGCAGGTGAAGCTCGTCGCGGCCATGGACGCCTGCCGGCTCGGTTTCGCGGACGCGTCCTTCGACGCGGTCGCCGTGCCCTTCGTCATCACCCTGGTGCCGGACCCGGAGGGGGCGCTCGACGAATGCGCGCGCGTGCTCAAGCCCGGCGGCGAAATCGTCGTCGCCTCGAAGCTCGGGCGCGACACGGGTCCGATCGCGGCGGTGGAGGACGCGGTGGCGCCGCTGATGGCCAAGGTCGGCTGGTCGTCCGCCTTCAAGATCAGCCGCATCGCGGCCTGGGCGGAGCGGCGCGGCCTCGCGGTGGAGGAGGTCGCGCCGCTGTTCCCGGCGGGCTTCTTCAAGCTGATGCGCGTGAGGAAGCCCGCCGCCTGAGGTCGCGGCTCACGCCGCCTTCACCTGCTTCAGGAAGCCGCCGACCTCCTGCGAGAGGCCGTTCGCCTGCTCGCTCAGCGCGCGGGCGGCGGAGAGGACGTCGTCGGCCGCCTTGCGGGTGGCCGAGGCGCCGTCCTTGAGCTCGACGACGGAGCCCGAGACCTCGTCGGTGCCGCGGGCGGCCTCCTGGACGTTGCGGGCGATCTCGCTCGTGGCGACGCCCTGCTGCTCCATGGCGGCGGCGATGCCGGTGGCGATCCGGCTCATCTCCGCGACCGTTCCGCCGATACCGGCGATGGCCGCGACCATCTCGTCGGCGACGCCCTGGATCTGCCTCACGTGGGCGGCGATCTCCTCGGTGGCCTTGCCGGTCTGCTCGGCGAGACCCTTCACCTCCGCGGCGACGACGGCGAAGCCCTTGCCGGCCTCTCCGGCGCGCGCCGCCTCGATCGTGGCGTTGAGCGCGAGCAGGTTCGTCTGCCCGGCGATGCCGTTGATGAGCGAGACGATCTCCTCGATCTTCTGCGCCGAGGTGGCGAGCGAGCGCGCCACGTGGTCGGTGCGCTCGACGTCGGCGACGGCGTTGCTCGAGATCTCGGCGGACTTCGTCACCTGCCGGCCGATCTCCTGGACCGACGCGCTCATCTGCTCGGTGGCGGTGGCGACCGCCTGGACGTTGGCCGAGGTCTGCGCGGCGGCCGCGGCGAGCGAGGTCGAGCGGCTGTTGCCGGCGTCGGCCGTCGTAGTCATGCCCTGGGCGGTGGCCTGCATGCGCGCCGCCGCCTCGCCGAGCCCGCGGGTGAGCCCGGCGATGGTCTCCTCGAAGCCGCGCATCAGCCGCTCGAGCGCCTGTGCGCGCCGCTCCTTGGCGGAGGCCTCGCGGGCGGCCTCCTCCTCGGTGGCGCGCTGGCCGCGCAGCGCGTCGGCGAAGACGCCGACGGTGCGGGCCATGGCGCCGATCTCGTCGCGCCGCGCGGTGTCGGGGATCGGCGCGTCGAGGTCGCCCTCGGCGAGGCGGATCATCCGCGCCGAGAGCCGCGCGACGGGCCGCGCCACGCTGCGGCCGAGCGCGAAGCCGATGCCGGCGAGCAGCAGCGTCGCGATCGCGGCGGCGCCGAGGAAGCCGTTGCGCGCCTGCGCCGTCATCGCCTCGATGTCGTCGATGTAGACGCCGGTGCCGATGATCCACTGCCAGGGCTGGTGCCCCTCGACGTAGGCGAGCTTGGGACGCAGCAGCTCCTCGCCGGGGTTCTTCCAGTCGTAGGCGAAGAAGCCGCCGCCGGCGCGGGCGAGCGTCGCCAGCTCGAGGATGATCGAGCGCCCCTGCGGGTCCTTGAGGCCCGACGTGTCGGTGCCCTCCATCGCCGGATTGAGCGGATGCATGACGGTGATGGCGTCGTAGCGGTGGATGAAGAAGTACTCGTTGCCGGCGTAGCGGATCGCCCGCAGGGCGTCGGCGGCGCGGGCCTGCGCCTCCGGCTCGGTCAGCTCGCCGCGCTCCGCCCTGGCGTGGAAGTCGGCGACGATGGTGCGCGCGCTCTCGACGAGATTGCGCAGCGACTCTTCCTTGCGCTCGCGCAGGTGCTCGGAGAGCGTCGCCGAGCCGATCAGCGCGAGCCCCGCGAGCGCGAGGAAGGCGACGGCGACGAGGGCGTAGAAGCGGCCGGCGACGCCGACGACGGGGCCGGACCGGGTTTTCGTGCTCGGGGAAGACTTCGTGGTCGTGGACGACATGGATGCTTGGCTCCGGTTCTCCCCATCGCCATGGAGCCGCGCTCGTTAAGGAAGCCTGAGTATTCGCCGGTCGGGCACGGGTTTTCGCATCCGTCAGCAGGAGTCCGCAACCGTTACGCGGCGAGGTGTCGACGAGGTCGTCGCGGGCGGGTGACGACGCCCCGCGCCGCGCCCGCACGGGCCTCCTCGCGTAGGCCCGCCGGCGCCCCGCGGACCGTCTTGACAGCCCCCGGCGCCCTCCGTATACCCCGCCAACCGACGCGGCGCCCCGCGCGCCGCCGGCCGGGGGCGGAGTAGCTCAGCTGGTTAGAGCAGAGGAATCATAATCCTCGTGTCGGGGGTTCGAGTCCCTCCTCCGCTACCATCTCCCCGA